>NZ_KI912608.1:2437314-2795317 GCF_000519265.1 Desulfonatronum lacustre DSM 10312 | reverse complement strand
CGCTGTTGACAACGCCGATCAGGTCCGACGCCTTGTTGATGGGTTTATCCTCCTGTCCAGGGACGACGTCGAAACGTTCGAGAAAGTCCTTGATGGCCAATCTGGCGATGTCTGACTTCTTCAGACCGGTTCGTAACGAAATATCGTGGACTTGAGTCATGTATTCTTCAGGTATGCGGATTGTCATCTGCATGATCGCCCCCTTTGTAATCAAACTGACTACAAACTATGTGTCCGACTCCACCAGGTCAATGAAAGCCCAAGCGCCCTCACCCAGGCAGCCCGCCTGATCCGCGTAGCGGTCAGCTCCATCGACGACATCCGCGCCTCGGCCGACTACCGCCGCCAAGTCGCCGGAAATTTCCTGCTGCGCCTGGGCTGACGCGGGGGGTTGTCCTTCAGACGGACGCTCTACTTTTTCGGACAAAGAATGGCCACCACTGCATCCACGATGACCTTCCGCTTCCAGGATGCCAGACTGCCAATGACACGTTGCATAATGGACGTGTTGGCAGAGAACAGCTTGCCGGGTCGGGCGAAGCTTGTTCGCGACAAGCTGCCGGAATCGAAATCCGACTCGGCGATCTCAACGGCTCTTCCGTCAGAATAGGGATTACTGGTGACCTGGCAGAGAATCCAGTCGTTCTTGTCAACCGCGGCAAGGATGACCGCGGGGCGCAACTTGCTGGCGGACAAATCGGAGAAGGGGAATTTGACAAGGACGACATCTCCTACTGAAGGTGCGACCATGCCGCATCCTCCTCCGGTTTTTGCCAGTCCCGTGCCAGATTTTCTTCACTCAACAAGGCTGTTTCGGGAATAGCCGGATCGTCAAGTATCGTAACGATGGCACGGCAAGGATGCCCGACTCGAACGGGCTCCCGCAAGCGTACTTCCCCGTTTACATCGATAGTGGCTTCTATTGATTTGAGCATGGTGCAACCTCCTCAAAAAGAAGAGACTTTCAGTTCCGAAGTATGGATTTTTCTTCCGGACCCACTGGGAGTAATAAGCCGAAGATATTGCCTCACCGTGACAGTAAAACATAACCCGGATGGCGACAAGCCAAGGACAATCCGGCCCTTTTCCGGCAAGTTGTGCTATGGAACGGGCTCAACATCGTGGGTCCGCAGGAAGTCGGCGATCAGGGGCAGGATGTTCTCCGCGATGACGATGATGCCCTGCTCGTTGGGATGGATGCCGTCGTCGAGGTTCAGGGCCGGGTTGCCGACGACGCCTTCCAGGAAGAAGGGGTAGAGGGGCAGGTCGAATGTTTCGGCCAGGTCTGGAAAGATGGCATTGAACCGCGCGGTGAAGTCCCGGCCCAGGTTCAGGGGCGAGAGCATGCCGGCCAGGAAGACCGGGATGCCGCGTTCCTGGAAAATTTTCAGGATGGAGGAAAGATTGCGGCGGGTGATGTCCGGGTTTACGCCGCGCAGGGCGTCGTTGGCGCCTAATTCAAGAATTGCCAAAATTTGGCGATCCGCCGATAACCCGGCCAGCACCCATTCCAGCCGATCCAAGCCGTCGGCCGTGGTATCCCCGGAAGCCCCGGCGTTGACCACCCGGACGGGATAGCCTTGCCCGCGCAGGCGGGCTTCGAGCACGGCGGGGAAGGCGTCCTGCTCGGCCAGCCCGAATCCGGCGGTAAGACTGTCGCCGAAGGCCAGGAGCACGGCCTCGTTGCCGGGAGCGGCGTGGCCGGTGGATGGAGCGGAAAGCGTATGCGATGTTGCGAAGGTCATGAACACCACCAGGAAGGCGAGAATGTGATGCGGACGGAAAACGAGGGAAGTCATGTTGAGGATCATCCGGTGATCGGGTTGCGCGACGTGCGGCTGAACCTAGACGCGGGCGGGAGCACGGTCAAGATTCTGCGCGGCGTGAACCTTCGCGTGGCCTCCGGTGAAACCGTGGCCGTGACCGGCCCGTCCGGTTCCGGCAAGACCTCGCTGCTGATGGTCATGGCCGGTCTGGAAGCGGCCAGCTCCGGTGAAATCCACATTCTGGGCCGGGACGTGACCCGCATGGATGAGGACGCCCTAGCCCGGTTGCGTCGCGGGCGGATCGGCATCGTGTTTCAGGGGTTTCATCTCGTGCCCACCATGACCGCGCTGGAAAACGTCCGGCTGCCCCTGGAGCTGGCCGGAACGTCGGATGCGCGGCGCAAGGCCGGGGAGTCCCTGGAGCGGGTCGGCCTGGGTGAACGGTTGCGGCATTATCCGGCCCAACTGTCCGGCGGGGAACAGCAGCGGGTGGCCCTGGCCCGGGCCTTTGCCGACGCTCCCCGGATCGTGCTGGCCGACGAGCCCACCGGAAACCTGGACGCGGCCACCGGGTCCGAGGTGATGCGCCGGATGTTCGCCTTGCAACACGAGCACGGCGCGGCCCTGGTGCTGGTGACCCACGACGCCGCGCTGGCCGGGCAATGCAAACGGCGTCTGGTGATGCGGGACGGTCGCCTGGAGCCCGGCGCGGACGGCGGACCATGACCGACATTGCTCGAAACATCCTTGGCAAGGCGGATGAAGAGAATCCCGTGGAAACGGAGACTCCGCTGAGCACCACCTTGGGCCTGGCCTTACGGGAGATCCGCAACCGGCCCAAGGGGTTCGGGATCTTTCTGCTCTGTCTGGTCCTCGGCGTAGGGGCCGTGGCCGGGATCGGGACCTTGTCCGCGGCCCTGGACGCCGGGATCCGGAACAATACCCGGGCCATTCTCGGCGGGGACCTGGAACTGCGCCAGGCCCATGCGCCCATTCCGGACATTGCCGTGGAAGCGTTCCGGGCATTCGGGGCAACGTCCCGGGTCGCCTCCCTCCGGGCCATGGCTCGTGGACCGGGCGGGGCCTCGACCCTGACCGAACTCAAGGCCGTGGATGAGGGCTATCCATTGTACGGCCAAGCCCGGCTCCGTTCCGGGGCAGACCTCCAGGCCGTGTTGGCCACAAGGGAACACGAACCGGAAGCCGAGCCCATGGCCGTGGCCGAAGCCGGGCTGCTGGCGCGGATCGGGGCCGGGGTGGGAGACCTGATAGTCGTTGGGGATGCGGCCTTCCGGGTGGTGGACGTGCTGGAGCGGGAACCGGACAAGGCCGCGGGATTCTTCGGCCTGGGGCCCCGGTTGATGATTTCCCTGGACGACCTGGAGGCCACCGGACTGGTCCAGCCCGGCAGCCTGATCCGGTACGCGGTGCGCCTGGCCTTGCCGCCTGAAGGCGACCGGACCGCAGCCGCGCGGACCGTGCGCGGCGAGCTGGAGACCGCTTTTCCCGAAGCCTCCTGGCAGATCCGGGAGCACGGCTCCGCGGCCAGAGGGCTGACCCGGGCCATTGAAAATCTGTCCAAATACCTCAATCTCGTGGGCCTGGCCGCCCTGCTCATCGGCGGGTTGGGGGTGGCTGGAAGCGTTCAGGCCTATTTCGAGGGCCGTCGAACGACCCTGGCAACCATGCGTTGCCTGGGAGCCACCTCCCGGACCCTCTTCATCTTCTGCCTGACCCAGGTCCTGGTGATGGCCCTGCTCGGCGGCCTCGCGGGGCTGGTCCTGGGCGTCGGGCTGGCCAACCTCGGGGCTGCGGCCCTGGCCCGGGGTCTTGGCCTGCAAGCGGTTTTGGGCCTGTACCCTAAAGTGCTGGCCACGGCCCTGATCCTGGGGCTGTGTACCACCCTGGCCTTCGTGCTCCGGCCTCTGTATCTCGCCCTGCGGTTTCGCCCGGCGGAGCTGTTCCGTGGATATGTCCAACCCGTTCCGCGGCCCTTGCGCTTCCGGGAACGGGCCATGATCGGCGTGACATGGCTGGTTTTGGCCGGGTTGATGGCCGCGGCCGTGGACGACGGCCGGACCGTGCTCGCTTTTTTCAGCGCCGCCCTGGTCAGCGTGGTGCTGTTTTACGGGGCTGCCCGGCTCGCCGGATGGGGAGCTGCCAAGATCAGTGGTCATTGGGCCAGGCACAGTCCCCGTTGGGCGGGCCCTCTGGTGCGCCAGGCCGTGGCCAACCTGCACCGACCCGGAGCCATGACCGCCAGCGTGATCTTTTCCCTGGGCCTGGGGCTGACCATGCTGGTGACCGTGGCCCTGGTGGACGGCTCTTTTCAGGATCGGCTCCTCCGTCAACTGCCCCGGAACGCGCCGGACTTCTTTTTCGTGGACATTCCCCGGAATCGGGTCGAGGCGTTGCGTGAGACGGCGCGGTCCTGGCCGGAGCTGCTGGAATGGAAGGATCAACCATCCATTCGCGGTCGAATCACGGCCATCGGCGGCCTGACCCCGGAAGAGGCCCTGCGGGACCCTGCCGTGGAATGGGCCATTCGCGGCGAACGCGGGGTGAGCTTTGCCGCCCGGCCCATGGAAGACGTCCGGATCGTAGGCGGGGCCTGGTGGCCGGAGGACTATCGCGGCCCGGCTCGGGTCTGCATGGACGAGGGCATTGCCCGCGGCCTGAGCGCCGGACTGGGCGACACCCTGATGATGAACATTCTGGGCCGGGAAATCCAGGCCGAGATTACCTGTTTGCGGGAGGTGGACTGGGAATCCTTGGCCCTGAATCACTCGATCATCTTTTCCCCCGGCATCCTGGACGGCGCGCCGTACACGCATATCGCCACCGTCTCCCTGGCGCCGGAAACGCCGGAGGAGCGGCGGGCGGCCCTGCTGACCGCCCTGTCCGAGGATTTCAGCCGAGTGGTGGCCGTGGATGTCCGGGACGTCCTGGAAGACGTGGCCAGGGTCACGGACCAGGTCGGCCTGGGCGTGCGGGCCATCGCGGCCATGACCCTGCTGGCCGGGGTCGTGGTGCTGGCCGGAGTGGTCCGGGCCGGGCTGGATCGGCGGCGCTACGAAGCCGCGATCTTCAAGGTCTGCGGGGCCACCCGCCGGGACGTGGTCACCACCCTGGGGCTGGAGTTCCTGCTCCTGGGCGGCGTGGCCGCCTCCCTGGCCGCCGGACTGGGCACGGGCCTTGCCTGGTGGTTCGTGCGCCGCGTCCTGGACGACCCCTGGACGTTTCTCCCCGGCACCCTGCTGACGGTGCTGGCCCTGGGATTATTGGTGGTTCTGGGCTGCGGCCTGGCCGGAATGCGCTCGGTCCTGTCCGCCCGGCCCTGGGTCTTGCTGCGGAATGAATGAACGATGGATTGACCGTGGTTCCGGCACGGCGGAAAGATGGAACTATTGCCGAGCAGGCAAATCTGAACTTGCTGTTTTCGGAAATATCCCGTCGAGCAATGATCTTGCCTCTTCAAGCCATGCTTTCCGCTCGCTCTCCGTGCTGGTCACGACCATGCCGAACGTACGGCGGTGAAATTCGCCGACCCCGCACAGGCCGAAGACGCAGTTTCGCCAGATGGTCTCAAGGGGGTCGCCAAAGACCTGTCTTTCCCTCTCCGGCGTGGTGTTTGACGTGTTGAAGACGACGGCGACTTGAGCTTTCAACAGGCCCCTGGGAACGCCTTCGCCGGAATCCCCTTCCAGGAACTCGTAAGCAATCCCCGGCCGGATCACCCGGTCGATCCAGCCCTTCAGGACTGCCGGGGGCTGCCCCCACCAGTTGGGATGGATGACAACAATGCCGTCGGCTTGTCGGATTTCCTCGCAATGGCTTTTGACCGACTCCGGCAATACGGCATGCTTCGGAATCTCCCCGCAAACAAGCAAAGGATCAAAATTCTCCGCATAGAGGTCGTGAAAAGACACGGCGTGTCCATTGCTTTCGATCTGCTTGACAACGGTCGCCGCGATTGCATGGTTGAAGCTTGCCTTGTCAGGATGAGCAAGAATGATCGAAATGTTCATGATTGTCTGTGTTCCTCCCATTCTCAGCGGCCAGCGTATCAACCGCGAACACGGAAGCGAGCCGGCGGATTCGGATTTATCGACACGCAGCTATGGGGCACTCCTACTCGTAGCGCGTCCCCATTCAAATGACCTTGACGGTTTTTTAATGTCGTCGATCTGATGGGCAAGATGACGTTGGGTGTTGAACGGACGACGTGCCTCAGTCTTTCTTCGCAATGTCCGCCACCGCGCCGCCGGTCGCCTCCACCAGCGTCTTGAACGTGATCGGGAAGATGGCGTCAGGCGCGCCCGCGGCCGCGTACACGGTTTCGTAGCGCGTCAGCATGTCGTCAATGTAAATCGGCAGCCGGTTCCGATGGCCCAACGGCGGCACACCGCCGGGCGCGTAGCCGCTCACTTCCACCGACTGCGCCGCAGTGGCCATTCTGACCCTCTTGCGGCTCACGCCTCGAAGCGCGGCAATCTTGCGCTCGTCCATGCGCTGGTCCCCGGAACCGAGCACGATGACCGGCTCCTCGCCGATGAAGAAGCAGAGGCTCTTGACGATACTGCCAAGCTCAGTGCCGACGGCGTCAGCGGCTTGCTGCGACGTGGCGGTGGAGGCGTTGAAGCGTTGTACGCGGATGTTCAATCCGAGGGCGTCCAGCGCCGCCTGGACATCTTTGGGAGTCAGAGGCTTCACGAGGTGCTTCCTTCAATCTGAATGGGTTCGGGTGTCAACGGTGGTTCATCCAGTTTCAGGGACATGCTGTTCTCGGGTGTGGAACATTTGAGTTGAGGGGCGCGAAGTCGGCTTGCCGACGTAGCGTCCCTCTCGAACGATTTGTTAGGCGGCACCGCGGCAGCCATCAACTCCTTAGATGTCGTTGACCTCAGCATATTGCAACCAGATCTTCGGCTTCTTCCTGCGTCAGTCCAAGGTCCGCTGCAAGCAGGTCTTGCGTGACAGTCTCATTGATCATCGGTTGAATGGCTCTTAACTTCTTTATTGCGTCTCTATCGCGCTGCATCAACGCTAACACGAGCTTGAATGCCCTGAAGTAATTGGGTGAGTGCGTGGCCAGGTTTTCGAGGGCGATCCCCGCAGCTTCGTCGCCATAGTCAGTGGCGACGACAATCACGGAAAAGTAGGCCGATATACCTTCATTCAGGACGATTGTTCTTGGCTCGTCGGGCTGAATAGGGTCGATCGACGGATACAGGAGATGACATACCTCGTGAGAAAGCTGAAAGTCTCGCTGCAGATCATCCCCAACAGCACGCAGACTTAATGCGATTTGAACCGAAGTTGCCTCCGGAAAGTAGTACAGATGCGGAGGCTGATCGCGAAACGTGACTCCAGCGTACGTCCAAGGTGAGCTCATGGGGCCGAACAACTGCTCGGCTATTGAGATCAGTTGAGCCGCTCTCGCGTTCGCCGAAGCCAGATGTTCTTGCATGTGATTATGCAGCCTAACAGTATGATTATCCTGACTTCGCAAAAAGCCACCTCTCCTCGCCACGGATTGTCAAAACCCTATTCGGACACAAACCTGGCCGCGCACAATGCCTTACTTTTCATGACATTTAGCTGCCCAGGACCAACCTTCTCAGTCGTTGAAACCACCTTTTTGCCCCTCCCGAGGTCAGTATTATGCGGAGTGGTCGAAGAGTCAAAAAAACGAGGCGAATCACATTCAAGGAACCGGGCAAGAATGATGCTGGTTGTGTGTCCATGAAAGTTTTTGCGTTGAGGTGAGCGCCGGGGCGCTGGGCGCCCCGGCGATGTCGTTCAGGGGGATGGGGAGGCCGTTCAAAATGATTTTGAAGGGTCTCCTAACCCAAGCATGTTGACCCTGGCCGGCCTCCGCTTGACGGGGCGGTGGTATTGCACCGCCGGGCGTCCGAAGAGCAAGGCGTAGCCGATGGCGTGATCGTCCGGGATGCGCAGGGTGGCCCGGATTTCCGGACAGACGGCCAGGGCCGGGAAGCTGCCCACATGCGGTTGTATCGCCTGACCCAGCCAGGCGATAACCTGACCAAGATTCTTCATGTTGCCAAGCCCCTCGGCGTCCTTTTCCACCTCGCCCTTGTCCCGACCAGAGCCCATGTTTCTGTAGACCGAGCCGGGGATATTTTGCCCGTCGACCTGGACTAATTCCGTCTCCCAGCCTGCCTTGGCCAGGGGTTCGAGGACGCGATTCAAGAGGAATTCCGTGTTGCCGCCCTTGCGAGGGCTACCGTTGACTGCGATGGCGTACATATTATTCTCTTTGCGTTGATGGTTGCCGTCCGCGATGAATAGAGCAGATACGTACGTTTTTGAAAAGTACGGTCTTTGACTGAGTGCTGAAAAAGTCCCTATTCACAGTCCGTTCAAAAACCCCAAGTGCAAGGAGCAAAAAAAAACTTAAGATCGAAGCGTACTTATTCATACGTGAGAGTTTGAATTTTTTGCAGCGACGCAGCAATTGGGGATTTTTCAACTGTTAAGGTCAAAAGCAGATCCACCTTATACCTGGACAACGGATTTCGTCCTGGGCATGTTCTCACCCCGTGGACTGTTTATCCGGCAACGGAGCTCCACGCGGCCCGTCCGGATTTTGGCTCGGCCACCTCAAGCCCGGAGCCATACAACAGAATGAATGAAACTGCGGCGAAACACCATGCTTCACGAAAAAATTCTCCAATCCCGGCACATCCTTGAACAGGTTCTGGCCGGACACGGTCCTGAACGGACCGCCGTGGCCTGGACCGGGGGAAAGGATTCCACCGTGGTCCTCTGGCTGTGGCGTTCTTTGCTTCAGGAGCGTGGCATGGCTCCCTGCCGGGCCGTGAATCTGGATACCGGGCTGAAGTTTCCCGAGGTGCTGGCCTTGCGCGATCAGGTGGCCCGGGAGTGGGATGTTGACCTGCACGTGCAGCGCCCGGACATCCCTTTGGATGGTTATCCCGTGGCCCAAGACAAGCTGGCCTGTTGCCGTGATCTGAAAATTTTCCCTTTACAGCGGGCCGTCGGCGATCTCGGCCTGTCCGCCCTGCTCACCGGGCTGCGCCGGGACGAATCGGCCAGCCGAAGCGGGCGCAAGCCCATGGAGCTTCGCGAAGCCCCGGACTATCTCCAGGTCAACCCGATCCTGGACTGGACGGAAATGGACATTTGGGCCTGCATCATGGAACAAGGGCTGCCGTATTGCACGCTCTACACCCAAGGCTACCGCTCCCTGGGTTGCATTCCCTGTACCGCGATGCCGGATCAGGCCGCGGGAGGGGGGGAGCGGGCCGGCAGGGATCAGGATAAGGAACGGCAAATGGAAACACTGCGGAGTCTGGGATACTTCTGAGGCACGAAGCATGCGCATTCTGAGTGTTGGCGGAACGGACTTCGTCCCGGCCTGGAGGAACATGGGGCACCACGTTCTGACCATGGGCAAGGGGGCGGGGCATGACGTAACCCTGGAGCATCTCATCGGTCCGCGTGAACTGTGGGAGATTCTTTCGGCCCGGGATTTCCGGCCGGAGCTGACCGTCTGGGTGGACCGCTGTCGACCGCTGGAGGTCTTTGGCCTGGAACGACTGCCGGGGGTGGTGGTGGGGTATTCCATCGACCAGTACTGCAACCCCTGGCATGTGCCGTACAGCTGGGCCTTCGACCTGTTCCTGGTGGCCCAGAAGGATTATCTGAAGCTGTTTTGGGACCCTCGGGCCTGGCGGGAATGCCGTTGGTTTCCGCTCTACTGTCGTTTGGACGTGGACCGGGATCCCGGCGTGGAGCGGGACATTCCGGTCAGTTTCGTGGGGACGCTGAATCCACCGCTGAATCCAAATCGAGGGCCGTTTCTGCGCCGGTTCCGTCAGACTTGCCCGACCATTGTCCAGCAGGGCGCGTACGCCCCGATCTTCGGGCGCAGTCGGATCGTGATCAACCAGAGCGTGGTGGGGGAGTTGAATTTTCGCCTGTTCCAGGCCGCGGCCTGCGGCGCGGCGGTGCTCACCGAGGACGTGGAAAACGGCCTGCGCGATGCGTTTGTCCCTGGTGAGGAAATCCTGATCTATCCCAGCAACGATGCCTCAGCCGCGGCCTGCATCGCTCACGAGGCCCTGGCCGATCCGGAACGGCTGGGAGAAATCGCCCGGCGCGGCAAGCGTCGGGTGCAGCGGGATCACAGCGCCACGATCCGGGCCCGGGAAATTATCCAGCTGGTCGAGGAACTCCTGGCTTCCGGAGCCGGAACCCGACGCAAAAACGGCATGAGGCTGGTCCGCGAACATCTGCTCAAGACCTACGCCTCCCTGGCCACGGACAAGGCCTTGCCCCTGCCCCTGGAACATCGTCATTTTTATGCCGAAATGGCTCGGGACGCCTGCCTGGAGACGTTCGGATAACCGAATAGTCCGAAGAAAAACTCCAATTGTTGCGTCGCGGCTCAAATCTCGTAACGACTCAGCACAGAGTAATGCTGTTGCCGGGGTCGGGGTCGGAGTCGGAATCGGGATCGAAAAAGCCGGGAGGCGTTCAATATTACTTCCTGTTCCGACACCGATACCGACCCCGATTGCCGGAGCAAGAGCGGACACACAACCCTTTCGGGATTGATCCGTTATTCCCGATTCCAGTTGAACACGGCCGTGATATCGAAGTCGCCGTCGTAGTGCTCCGGAAGAAGAGGCTCGATCAGGGTCACGAAGACGTCCTGGATCACGCCGATGGCCAGGGCCTCGTCCACGTCCGCCACCAGGACGTCGATGGATTTGGTGAATCTGGGATTCATCAGGTCCCCGACAAACCGTACTCCGAAGCCCTCCACGTAGACCCGTTTGCCCAGCCAGCCCCGCAGGTCGTGGGAGACCGCCACCGTCCACCCGGGTCGCGGGGTTTGCATGATCGCGGTGTTGTCCACATCTTCGTTGGTTTCCTCCGGTCTGGCCGTGTAGGCGGTCAGGCGCAGCCGGTGGGTATTGGCCTCGCGGTAGCGGTCCAGCATCAGCTTGAGAATCGTGATCTTGTCCTGGGCCTTGAGCAGTTCCAGCTGATGCTCGGCGCTCACCAAGCGTTCCTCGCCCGAAACCGGCTCCATATCCCGCACGGGCGCGCCTGACTGAGCCAGAAGGTAGATGTTCGTCAGGGCAAGGACGACAATGATCGGAAGGGAGAAACGCATGAAATGGTCCCTGGTGGAGCAGACTGCGGACAAGGCCGTCGCGCCGGGTCAGCGCATGGCCTCGGGAAACAGCTTGCCCGCGGTTTCGCGCAGCTTGTATTTCTGGATCTTGCCGCTGGCGGTCATGGGGTAGGACTCCACGAAGGCGATGTATTTCGGCGTTTTGTAACGAGCGATCTTGCCTCGACAAAAGTCCTTGACCTCTTCCGGAGTGAGCGTCACGCCGGGCTTGGGAATGATGAACGCCCCCACTTCCTCACCGTACTTGCGGCTGGGCACGCCCACGACCTGGACGTCGGATATGCCCTCCATGGTGTACAGGAACTCCTCGATCTCCCGGGGATAAACGTTCTCCCCGCCCCGGATGATCATGTCCTTGATCCGTCCGGTGATGGCCAGGTAGCCGTCGTCGTCCATCACGCCCAGATCTCCGGAATGGAGCCAGCCGTCCGCGTCGATGGTCTGGGCCGTGGCCTCGGGCATGTTGTAGTAGCCCTTCATCACGTTGTAGCCCCGGCAGCAGACCTCGCCCTGGACGCCCGGCGGCACGGGCTGGTTGGTTTCCGGGTCCACCACCCGGACCTCGATGGCCGGCATGGCCCGTCCCACGCTGGCCACCCGGCGGTTGACGTCGTCGTCCACCCGGGTCTGGGTCATCACCGGCGAGGTCTCGGTCAAGCCGTAGCAGATGGTGATGTCGCGCATGTACATCTTGTCCATGACCTGGCGCATCACCCGCACCGGGCAGGGCGATCCGGCCATGATTCCGGTGCGCAGGGAGCTGAAGTCGAACTTGGGAAACAGGCGGTGTTCCAGCACGGCGATGAACATGGTCGGCACGCCGTAGAGGGCCGTGCAGCGCTCCTGCTCCACCGAGGCCATCACATGCACCGGGTTGAATCCTTCCAGGATCACCAGGGTGCTGCCGTGGCTGATCGCGGCCAGCACGCCCAGCACGCAGCCGAAGCAGTGAAACAGCGGCACCGGCAGGCAGATTCGGTCCTTGTGGGTGAAGAGCTGGTTTTCGCCGATCCAGAAGCCGTTGTTGGCGATGTTGTAGTGGGTGAGCATCACCCCCTTGGGAAAGCCGGTGGTCCCGGATGTGTACTGCATGTTCACCACGTCGTGGGGATCCAGCGTGGTCTGGCGGGCCAGGTAGTCGGCCTGGGAGACCATGTGCCCCAGGGCCAGCAGTTCGGGAATGGAGTACATGCCCCGGTGCTTTTCCGGCCCCAGAAAAAAAACACGCTTCAGATGCGGAAACCGCTTGCTGCGCAGATGGCCGCGAGGGTCGACGCGCAATTCGGGGACCAGCTCGTTGACCGTGGCCACGTAGTCCGTGTCCCGGAACCCGTCGATCAGAAAGATGTTTTCCGCCTCGGACTGCTCCAGAAGGTAGGCCAGTTCGCTGGATTTGTAGTTGGTGTTCACGGTCAGAAGCACCGCGCCGATTTTGGCCGTGGCGAACTGCAGCGCCACCCAGTAGGGCACGTTGGTGGCCCAGATCGCCACTTTCTCCCCTTTTTGCACCCCCAGGTGCATCAGGCCCCTGGCCAGTTGATCCACCACCTCCCCGAACTCCTGATAGGTGAGGCGGAAGTTGCGGTCCACGTAGACCACGGCGTCATTGTCCGGATAATCCCTGACGGCCTCGTCCAGAAGCCGGCCCAGGGTGATTTCTCGAAGGATTGGCTTGTCCACGAATGCTCCGTGAGAGGCGTTTATTTCGTTGATCTCAAAATATATCACTACTTCGACATGTTGATGCACCCTCTGCCGCCGCTGATGATTAAACCACGGGGGACAGGGGGAAGGTATTCCGTCAATCCATAACTTTTTTCCCTGTGTTCCCCGTGTGCCCCGTGGTTAAAAATCCTGATCAGACGATGGAAAAGGAAGTGTCACTGTAGTGATACTGGTTTAGGCTGAACGTTACTCCGGGATGTACAATACCGCGTAGATCTCCGCGGATTCCGGGCCCACCGCGCCCACATGATGCGGAACCGCGGAATTGTAATAGACCGAATCTCCGGCCTTGAGCCGCTGGACCTCCTGACCGTAGCGGAGTTCGATCTCTCCGGAGGCGACCACGATGAATTCCTCGCCTTCATGGGCGGAGAGAGGGTTCTCCTGGGCCGGGTCAGGGAGCACCTGGATGAAAAAGGGCTCCATGTGGCGGTCGGTCTTGCCCAGGCCCAAGGGGAAGAAGCGCAGGGCCAGCGGGCCGCCGTGGTCCTTGTGCATGTTCAGTCCGGCCTGGCGCTCTTCAAGGCGCACGATCAGCGGATCGCGGCTGACCTGATCGTCCAGAAACGTGCCCAAGCGCACGCCCAGCCCTCGGGCGACCTTCAACAACGGGCCGAGGGAAGGGACGTCTCCGGAGTCTTCCATGCGGGCGATGAATTCCGGAGCCAAGCCAGTGCGCTCGGCCAGCTGCTCCCGGCTGATTTCCCGCTCCTCCCGCAGCTTGCGGATTCTGTCGCCGACGTTTTCTTTGCTCATGATCCGAACCTTTGGTAAGCATGACCGCCGCGGCGGTCCGGTTGAAAACATATTTCGCCTTGTCGTGAAGGATTTTTGGCAAACGGTCCTTCGCCCCGGCAAGACGTTCTCCAGCCGTCAAGAAAGGTTGTCATATTCAGCATCCAGCCCTCGCGCAACCCTCAGGCCCGAACCATGTCCCTTCATCCCGCCCAACCGATCCGCCACCCCGTGGAAGTCCTCGGACTGGGGCAAAGCCCGCGTCATGACCGTACGGAGCTGGATCACTTGATCCAGGAGGCCGATCTCTTGCTGGCCGGGGAACGGATCTTGAATCAATACACGGATTTTCACGGCCAACGAGTTGTGCTCAAGGCTCCCCTGGCCTCGCCGCTGGAGCGATTGGACCAGGCTTGGGAAGCCGGACGCCGCGTGGTGGTGCTGGTGGGCGGGGACCCCTGCTTTTACGGGATCGGTCCGCTTCTGGTCCGCCGTTTGGGACGTGAAAACGTTCGCCTGCATCCCGGAACCACCACGCTCCAGGCCGCCGCGGCACTGCTGGGCATCGCCTGGCAGGACGTCCCGGCGGTCTCCCTGCACGGTCGGGATCGAACCACGCCGCTGTTCGCGGCCCTGGGCCGCGAACAGCGGGTGGCCGTGTATACGGACGAGCGGCATACCCCGGCGGTCCTGGCCGGGATGCTCCTGGAACGCGGGGCGGACAGCTTCCGAATGTGGGTTTTCGAGGACCTGGGACTGCCCAGCCAGAACTGGGATGCGTACACCTTGGAACAGGCCGTCGAACGTGCCTTCTCTCCGTTGAACCTCGTCCTTCTGGAGCGCGTTCAGGAGTCGGAAGTCACCTTGACCCTGGGCATGGCCGTTGAGAGTTACGTTCACGAGCGCGGCCTGATCACCAAGCCGACGGTTCGGGCCGCGGCCCTGGCGGCCCTGGCCCTGGAGCCGGATCATCTGCTTTGGGATTTGGGGGCCGGATGCGGTTCCGTGGGCATTGAGGCTGGCCTGCTGCTGTCCCGGGGTGGCGTGGTGGCCGTGGAACGTGAGGAGCGCCGCGCCGCGATGATTCGGGAGAACGTCCGGCGGACCAACGCCTTCTGGGTCCAGGTGGCCCACGGGCTGATGCCCGGATGTCTGGAAGCGTTACCCGACCCGGATCGGATTTTCCTCGGCGGCGGCCTCGGAAGCAGTTTAGTATGCAGCCCGGAAAGCAGCTCAAAAAGCAGCCTAAAAAGCAGCCCCAAAAGCAGCTTGGGCAACACCCAGGAAAGCGGCCCGGATGATGTTCCGCAGGATATTTTGGAAACAGCCTGGGGCAGGCTCAAACCCGGTGGGAAGCTGGTGGCCGCGACCGTGCTTCTGGGAAGCATGCACCGGGCCAAAACATTCCTGGAGCGCCGCGGCCTTGATCTGGAAATCGTTCAGATCCAGGCCGGGCACGGCGTTCCTCTGGCCGACGACCTGCGCATCAGCGCCCAAAACCCCGTCTTTCTGCTCAGCAGTCACAAGCCCAAGCCATGAGTTCAACGCCTTCTCCCAACGTCTTCTTCGTCGGCGCGGGTCCTGGTGACCCGGAACTGCTGACCCTCAAGGCCCAACGGCTGATCCGCGAAGCGGACCTGATCATCTACGCCGGCTCCCTGGTTCCAATGGCCACGCTGGAAGGAGCCAGGCCCGGATGCCGGATCGTGGATTCCTCCGGACTGACCCTGGACCAGACCCACGAACTGATCCGCGAGGCGGTCCATGCGGGCCGACGGGTGGTCCGGCTGCATACCGGCGACCCCGGCCTGTACGGCGCGGTGCGCGAACAGGCTCGGCTCCTGGACGCGGAGGGGATTTTCTACGCCGTGGTCCCCGGCGTGACCGCGGCCATGGCCGCGGCGGCCGCGGCCAGCGTATCCTTCACCATCCCCAAGATGTGCCAGACCTTGATCCTGACCCGCCTGGACGGCCGGACCCGGGTCCCGGAGCTGGAACAGCTCCGGGGGCTGGCCGTCCACCAGGCGGCCCTGGCCGTCTACCTCAGCGGCCCCAGCCACCTAAAGCTGGCCCAGGAACTGCTCGCCGGCGGCTACCCCCCGGACACCACGATCATCGCCGCTCACCGCGTCGGCTGGCCGGAAGAAAACATCCAGCGCCTGACCCTGGACAAACTGGCCACGACCGAGGCAAAACCGCTCTGGGAGCGCCAGACCATCTTTCTCGTCCTCCCCAGCCAGGAACTGGCCACCACCTCCAGACTCTACGCCCCGGAGTTTGAACACGGGTTTCGAAAAAACGAAGAGAACCAAACCCTGTAAAAACACATCGCCATGCAAAACAACGCAAAAATCTACGTAGCCGGCCATCGCGGCCTGGTGGGTTCGGCCCTGGTGCGGACTTTGGAAGCCAAGGGGTGCCGGAACGTTCTTCAGCGGACCAGCGCGGAGCTGGATTTGACCGATCAAGGGGCCGTGCGCCGGTTTTTTGAGCAGGAACGTCCGGACTCCGTCTTTCTGGCAGCGGCCAAGGTGGGCGGAATTCTGGCCAACAACACCTATCCGGCCCAGTTCATTCACGTCAATCTGGCCATCCAGACCAACGTGATCCACGAGGCGTGGCGTTGCGGAACGCGACGGCTGCTCTTTCTGGGGTCGTCCTGCATCTTTCCCAGGGACTGCCCGCAGCCCATGAAAGAGAAGTATCTGCTCACGGGTCCCCTGGAGCCCACCAACAGACCCTACGCCGTGGCCAAGATCGCGGGCATCGAGATGTGCTGGGCCTACAACCGGGAGTACGGGACCCGCTTTCTGGCCGTGATGCCCACGAACCTCTACGGCCCCAATGACAACTATGACTTGGCCGGCAGCCACGTCATCCCGGCCATGATCCGCAAGTTCCACGAAGCCAAGGCCTCCGGCGCGCCGCATGTCACGCTCTGGGGCACGGGCGCGCCGCGCCGGGAATTTCTGCACGTGGACGACTTGGCCCGAGCCTGTGTGTACCTGATGGATTCGCCCGAGGAGGACTATGCCGGGCTGCTGAAGGAGGACATCGCGCCGCTGCTGAACATCGGCTCCGGCGAGGACCAGACCATCAAGGAATTGGCCCTGATAGTCCGCGAGACAGTCGGGTACGAAGGAAGGATCGTCTGGGACACGGACAAGCCGGACGGCACTCCGCGCAAGCTGCTGGACGTGGGGAAAATGAGAGCTTTGGGCTGGCGACCCACCCTGGGTTTGCGGGAGGGATTGGCTCTGACCTACCGGGATTTCCTCTCCAACCAATCATCGAATGGTGAATAAAGTGATGCACAAAGGGCCGAAAACAGACCGGCCTCGTGCGAAGTCATCTACAAGCTTCTTATGTATCTTGTTCAACGTCATCTATCCACGGCCGGCTTTCAGATGCATATCCCGGGGTAGGTCTCATAGAGCAGTTTTTTAAATGCCAAGGGAAGCTCTGACAGGACATCTCCCTTGTTATCCATAATCCGGTTGATAAGGTTTGCGTCCAGGGGATTGCGGCAAGTTTTCGAGGATTGAGAGTCGTCGATTCCCCTGAAAATATTGGCGTCAATGGCGATACTCAAGGAAAGATAGTAGGAGAAGAGTTTATATTGGTAGGAAAATTTTAAGAATACTCGACCGAGCTTTTCTCTTACCTTGTGCACATCGGCACGCAAAGCCACGGCTATGGCATTGACCTTTGGATAATATTTTTCTTCCGAGAAGATCTCGAAGTCGCATCTGTTTTTGTACAGGTGGACGTGTCTCGGATTGACCATGATGCAGACGTCGTCGATGTCTAAAAAAACGCAATATAGGAAAATCAGCTTTGTGAAATTTTGGATGCCACGCCGCGAAAAAACGCAGCTCTTGGAGGCCAGAGAGCAGACTTCCAGGATTCTTCGGTTTTTTTTGCGCAATGTATTCAATTCAGCGTGGAACAAGGCGTCCATGGGCAGGCCGGACGGCTTGGAATCGTAGACAAGGGTGGCGGTGGACAAGACGGTTTCCTTGGCCTTGGCCAAGAAGACCGTGGTTGTGGGGAGCAGATGGTGTGGCGTAAACAGAAGTTCTCGTGGACTTTCTTGAGTGTAGCCGGCGTTCAGGTACTCCTTGTAGAGAAGGTGATAAGCTTGGCAAAGCTCGTTCGAATCGTCCGCGATTTTGAATACGTAGTCAATATCATCCGGGGTGTGCCGGCACATGGTTTCCGGAAACGATTCGTTGGAAAAGGGCAGCCATCTTTGCTTGGGTCGGTACATTTCTTTACCAACCTGCGTGCATGGTTATCGTGCGCATGTATAACCTTCTAATTTTAAATGGAATCCAGAATAGGTGTATGGCCATGCACCGATGTACTGAAATAGTTGCATAGTTGAGAGATAGCTTTCCGGCGGGGATCAGTATTGCAGACCGGCGCGACGTTTTCGTTGCACCCGTCCGCTCAAGAAGCCGAAAAACCAGGCCGTGAAAACGATCCCGCCACCGGATAAAAACCAACGAAGACGCTCCGATGTTCGGAGTTCCTCGTTGTCGGAACTGAGTCTTCGAACTTGGTCTTGCGCTTGCTCCAGTTGCGCCATGGTGGAATCGTGGCGCTCCCGAAGTTCCACGACATGGGCTGCTTCCGAGAGCAGCGTCGTGTGTTCCCGCTCCAAGACATCATAGTTCCTGATTGTTTCAGAAAGGGCGCTCTCCAGTTGATTCTTTGCCGCTTCCAGCTCGGCGATCCGGCCCACAGCTCCGCCGGATGTCTCTCGAAGGTTCTCATGTTCTTGCCGGAGTTGTTCCAGTTGCAGCCGCGCAGGCAGTTCGGTTGTAGTGAACCGTTGCAGTACCCACCCAGTGCTGCCATCCGCATCCCGCACGCGCAGCCACCCATCACTTTCTTCCAGGACGGTCAGCAACGCTCCGGAGGGCAGCATCTTCACGATCCGATGGTCAGTGGATGTGCCGGTCCGTTGAGTGATCTGCTGCAATTCCGCGACGTATACCGACCTGGCGAACAGATCGTCTGCGTTCAGTAGGAGCGATAGGAATAGAAGAGCGGCTAGCCGTGAAAGCATCTTCATGGTGTTTTTGATTCCATCTTGTTTGATTATACGTTTTTTTTCTAGGCAGGCTTCGAGGGTTTGAAGCCGAGACGTATTTTCATCGGACTGAAACGTGAGTTGTCAACGCTTGTCGGCAAGCGTAGCTCTTCCGAGATGTTTTTTGTTTGATCGGAAGAGCGAATGCATTGCAATGATCATGCATGCAAGGAACACAAGGCTCATACCAATGACATTATGAACAAGCATTTTTTTATCTTCCTTTTCTCGTTACGCAACCAAGATAATATTATCGAGAAAGATATTGCGTTCTTCTTGAGCAGTTTCAGGAGGTCGCCGCAAATTATCACCGACTTCCGAATCAGGTCATTCCCAAGCGAGCACCCTTCAGTGCTATTGCACTGCTTGCGGTGAATATGCCCTTCTTCCAGGTGAGGACAATTTTTACGGCAACCTCCTGCTCTGGCACATGGTTCCACGAAAACAACGTCTCTCGGAACCCAATTCCCGTTATTGAGTCAAAGGCACGCGAAACACTTCCTCATCAACCTGAACATCGACATGTTCGCTTGACACTTCGACCAGAGTACCCGCACGGGTTTCGCCTGGGCACTCTGCTTCCGTCATAACGATGCTCATGCTTCCTTCATGAATGCAAACAATCATATCCTGCCCTTTTTCGAACGTTCCAGCGACCAGCGCAAAAGGAACCATAAAAACGAAGCCCAAAACGATTCCAGTCAGAAAGCCTCTCATACAACCTCCACCTGATTAGGCCACGCCATGATGACGTGACGGTTTGGAATAAACCTCCAGACCTCGATGATCGGAGACAATCTCAAAAAAGCAATCCGCGTGCCATACTCAACAGTTTGAATTTAAATGGTTTTGCTGGAGTCCCCCTGTGGGTTGTCGTGCAGTTTCGGTACTCAGGTTTCATTTTTTGCGCCCCCTCTTGCTTGAAAGCCGGAGGCATCAAGTGATCCGCGTCTGACAGAAGACAGGGGGGTGAGAATCGTCAAATCACGCGGTTGTGATCCGTGAAGTGGCCTGACATGATAGAGCCGGAGCGAAGGGCCGTGGAGCAACACCGGAGTGGGAGGGATAATGGAGAGAGCATCGATTCCGTTGCGCATCGGAGTAACGACGAAACTCCTGGTATGGAGTCTCGCTCTGATTACGATCTTCTACGTCATAATCTTTTCCCTTTTCTTGGGAATCAAGGACGTCGTCTCCACATCGGGACGGATCGTCAATGACGATTTCGCCATGGTCGCGAGATCCGATCAAGTCATGAGTACTCTTTTGAGTTATCTTGAAAATCTTCGGAAGTACCAGATTTTGGGTCGGGAGGAGTATCTTTCGGCCTCTTGGGATCACCTGGAAACCCTCCGTCTCCTGGTAGACGGATTTGTCACTCAAGGTGATCCTTCTCCTGGAATTTCTTTCTTACAGGCGGACCTTGCAAAATATCTCCACAATGGGGATCATGCCGAACTTCCTGACGAAGAACGTACTGAGCGGTGGATCACCCTGATTTCGATGGATCGCCTGAATCTTTTTGAAAGGATCAATGGGAGCGTTCAGGAGATTTACGCCAGAGGAGAGGCCGCATACCGTTGGGGTCTTGTGGGGCTCGCGGCAGCGACTTTTTTTGGTGTAGCAGCGAGCCTGGGAATCGCCCTGCATTTGAACCGTTCGCTACGGGAAATTCGTCTGGGCATCAGCAGAATGGCTAATGATGAAGAATTCCAGCCGATCCGGACGAATTCCACGGATGAACTGGGGGAACTGGCTGAGGCGTTCAACGAAATGGCCGAGCGCCTAGATGTGGAAGCCCAGATGCGCGCGGAGTTCATATCCATGCTCAGCCACGAAATCCGCACTCCGTTGACGAGCATCCGGGAGGCCGTCAGTCTTGTCCAGGACGGGGTCCTGGGAGCGGTTGATCAAAGACAGTCAGCCTACCTGGACATAGCGCAAAAAGAGGCGCACAGGCTTTCCGATCTACTTGCGAAATTGATGCAGATATCCAACCTGGGTTCAAAGCGGATCGAGCTCCATGTGCAAGCCCTGCCCTTCCTGGATCTGGTCCGTGAAGCCGTCCAGCGGATCCAACCCATTGCCGTGAAAAAATCCATCACCGTCGAGGCACCTCGGCTAGGGGAAGTGATTTGGGTTTTAGCCGACAAGGAACATATCCAACAGGTGCTCTTCAACCTGCTGGGAAATGCCCTGAAATTCGCCCCGTGCGATTCATTGGTCGCAATCAGCGTCACGGTACTGGAGGCATCCAACATGGTGAAGACCTGTGTCATGGATCAAGGTCCGGGAATCCCCCCGGGAGAACGAAAGTATGTTTTTCAGCGTTTCTACCGTGGAGAAGGCGTACAAAAAATTTCCGATGGAGCTGGGCTGGGATTGAGCATTTCCCGGCAGATCATCGAGGCGCATTCAGGAGAGATATGGTTGGAGGATACGTCATCAACCGGAAGCGCGTTCTGTTTCACGCTCCCCCTGGTCTCGGACCGCAGGGCGTAAGGTTCATGCAGCGACTGTTTCGTACAATTGCTTTCGTCTTGGCGGTCTTGCTGGCCACGGCGTTCTTGGGCTGCACCACCGGTGGGACTCCGTGGAGACTGGAGCAGGCCTTGTTTCGGCCTGCGTTGGGCGAGGAGGACTGGAGCCTGGGTCAGGATCGGCTGGCGCGGGCGCTGAGCGCCTACCAGCGTGAGGACTATGTCGAGGCGCGCTCACTGTTCCTCAGGGTTGCCCTGGAGACGGATACGGTGGATATTTTGGACAGAGCGATGCTGGGAGCGGCTCTTTCCGGCTTGCTGTCCGCTGAGGATATGGACGAGGTCGCACGGCATTTGCACGATTTTGATAATTTCACCCCGAGACTCAAGGATGGAGATGTGCCCCTTACCCCGGTCCTGATGCGCCCTGTGCTCCAGGTTGTCTTGGATTTCCACACAGTGCGGCAGGATAGTCGGGTGGTACGCGCGGAATACGAGGAGAAATCCAGGCAGGCCGAGGTGTTACAGAAAGAGGTCTCCCTGCTGCGGAGCCAGGTCGAGGAACTGGAGGCCTTGTTTCAATTTTTGGAGCAACAAAAACGTCAACTCTCCGCGCCTGGAGTCGTTAATTGAGCCAAGTAGAAGATCTCGTTGAAAACTGTGTTCTGGTAGTGGATGACGACCCGAATATTCTCCACCTTCTGAAAACAAGGTTGGTTTCCGCTGGATTCTCCGTGCTGACCGCCCAGGACGGTCATGATGCTTTGGCGCAATTGCACGACCAGGCCGTGGATCTGGTTCTTTCCGATATCCGGATGCCCGGACTGAACGGGCAGGAACTGTTGAAAGAAGTTCAGAAGGGATGGCCCGGATTGCCGGTTATTTTGCTGACGGCCTACGGACGCATCCCCGAGGCTGTGGCGTCCGTTCAGCAGGGAGCAGCCGACTATTTGACCAAGCCGTTCGATGGGCGGGAGCTCGTTGCCAAGGTCAAGGAGGTGCTTGCCGGAAGGCCGAGCACACCAAAGACGAGTCCTGTCCCTTCCGGCATGAGGGATATCGGGCTGGTGACGGGACAAAGCCCGGCCATGGCCAAGCTGTTGACGTTGATCAAGCGTGTTGCCCCAAGTGACGTCACCGTGCTCGTTGAAGGAGAATCCGGAACAGGCAAGGAACTTGTCGCCCGGTTGCTGCACCGGATGAGCAGACGAGCAAACGGGCCGCTGGTGGTGGTTGATTGCGGGTCAACGCAGCCGACATTGCTGGAGAGCGAACTCTTCGGTCACATCAAGGGCGCATTCACCCATGCCCTGCGGGAAAAGCAGGGGTTGATCCAAGCGGCGAATGAAGGCACGTTGTTTCTGGATGAAATCGGCAATATATCCATGGAGATGCAGACCAGGTTGCTTCGTTTTCTACAGGAAAAGACCGTGCGCAGGCTTGGTGATGTTCATGTCGCCAAGGTCAACTGCCGGGTTGTCGCGGCCACTAATGCCGACCTGGCGGCCATGGTGGGGCAAGGGACGTTTCGGGAGGACCTGTACTACCGCCTGAAGGTCGTTCGGGTACACGTCCCGCCATTGCGGGATCGTCGGGAGGATATCCCTGCTCTGGCGGATTTTTTTCTAAAATCCTTCTGTGAACAGTCCAACATGCCTTGCCCCTCCCTTTCGAAAGCCGCCCTGCTTCGCTTGGAGAAGTATCCATGGCCGGGGAATGTCCGGGAGTTGCGTCATGTATTGGAGGTGTCCGCCCTTTTGTCGGACAATCCGGTGCTCTCCGCCGAGAATCTACTCCTGGAGCCATCCACGCAGCAGCCTGACGCCTCGGTGCTTTCCCTGGACGAAAGCGAGCGCAACGCGATTGTTCGAGCCCTCAAACACGTGAACTGGGTGCAAAAGGATGCCGCCGACCTGCTGGGCATCAGCCGAAGAGCGATGCATTACAAGGTGCGGAAATATCAGATTGAAATTCCCAAGCGGGGGGAAGAAGTCTGAGCCGCCATCAAATGTTTCGGAAATTGGCAAGGGAGATCGGGCTGCAGCGAGCAAGAGACAAAAGACGGCAATCGCTGACCAAAGCGGATGCCCAGAAGGCGCGATTCACGCGCAAAGGGTTCACGGGCGAACTACTCAGCTCATCCGTGCGATAGCGGACTGGATACCCGCCTTCGCGGGTATGACTTTGATTCGGGACGGCAGGGAAAAAAACGACATCCCGGGAAGGCGGAAATCCAGCGTTGGAAGGAGACGTTACCCAGGATGTGCTGAATAGTTGCCACGAGCTATGACTTGCTGTCCGGCAAGGTGACGTTGAACTCCAGGACTTCGCAGTCCCCGTCGCGGTTCACGTCCACGTTGATGTGTTCCAGTTCCACATGGACGTACTTCTGGACCACGAGCAGGATTTCCTGGCGCAGTCTGGGCAGGAAATCATAGCCAGAGTTCTGGGCGCGTTCGTGGGCGACGATGATCTGCAGGCGGTTCTTGGCGACCTGGGCCGTGGACTTCTTGGACCGAAAATAGCTGAAAATACCCATCTCAACCCCCCAGCAACCGCGAGAAGAATCCCTTCTTGACCGGCTGGATGAAGCGGTGAGCGACGTCTTCCCCGAGCAGCCTGGAGACCGCGTCGGCATAGGCCTGTCCGGCGTCGCTGGCTTCGTCCAGGATAACGGGTTCACCGGAGTTGGATGCGGTCAGGACGGACTTGGATTCCGGGATGACCCCGAGCAGGGGAATGGCCAGGATTTCCTGAACGTCCTCCACGCTGAGCATGTCCCCGCGTTGGACGCGTTCGGGGTCGTAACGGGTCAGCAGCAGGTGTTCCTTGATCACTTCGCCGTTCTTGGCCTTGACGGTCTTGCTTTGCAACAGTCCCAGAATACGGTCTGAATCGCGCACCGAGGATACTTCGGGGTTGGTGACCACGATGGCCTCGTCCGCGAAATGCATGGCCATCAGGGCGCCGTGTTCGATTCCGGCCGGGGAGTCGCAGATGATGAAGTCGAAGCGCGAATTCAGGTCCTCCAGAACCTTGGCCACCCCGTCCTGGTGCAGGGCTTCCTTGTCCTTGGTCTGGGAGGCCGGCAGGATATAGAGGTTTTCCACGCGCTTGTCGCGGATCAGGGCCTGGTTCAACGTGGCGTCGCCCTGGATGACGTTCACGAAGTCATAGACCACCCGCCGCTCGCAGCCCATGATCAGATCCAGGTTGCGCAGGCCGACGTCGAAATCCAGGACGGCGGTTTGAAAACCACGCCGTGCCAGGCCGGTGGCCAGCGATGCGCTGGAGGTGGTTTTGCCGACTCCTCCCTTTCCGGACGTGACAACGATAATTTTTCCCACGGTTCCTCCTGATCAAGAACGCTGTTCAGGGTGTTGAATGTGTTTCGAGTCTTGGCGGCGGACGGATCAGATCGCCTCGACCAGCAATTGATGTCCGACCAGTCTGACCTGAACCTGTCGGCCGAGCAGGTCCTCGGGCAGGTCTTCGCTGACCTGATAAAATCCGGCCACGGAAATCAAATCCGCGCGCAGTTCCTTGCAAAAGATACGCGCGTTTTCATTGCCCATTACCCCGGCCAGGGCCCGTCCGCGCAACGGAGCGTAGATGTGGACGTTGCCGTCGGCGATGACTTCGGCCCCCGGCCCGACCGGGGCCAGGACGATCAGGTCGCGGCCCTTGGCATAGATTTGCTGTCCGGACCGGACCGGTTTTTCCACCAGCATGGCCTGCTTCTCCTGGGACGGGCAGGCGGGCTGTTCCGTCTGCACTGGCGAAGAGGCTTGTTTCCCGGCGGGGAAAACCCCCAGGTACAGGGTCGGGGCAAGGCGCTCCTGATATTCGTTCCCGCCCTGGATGCCCACGGGCGTCAGCCCTTTTTCGCGCAAGGTCCGGACCAGGGCCTGCAAATTGATGCTTTCGCGTAACTCCCCCAGCCCGCTCAGATCCACGATGACGGCCATGTTGCGAAAGAACTCCGGCGTCCGGCTCAGACGGCTGTCCACGTCGGCGGTCAGTTCTTCCAGGTTCGGCGTCAAGGGGCGAAACAGCGTGCACGGGGCGACTTTGCCCCGGATCTCAAAAGCCGACACCCGTCTGTCTCCGACGCATGCCGGTGAGATTTCCAGTCAGGCGTGAGGGCGGTTGAAAGGGGCGCGGGTCGTGCTTGGTCATGGCGGCAAGGTTTACAGCGGGATGCGTTTGAAGACAAGTCCAGAGGGAGGCACGTGGGGAGTCGGGACTATATGACGGTCGCGACCCTACTGGGCCAAGATTTTCGCGGCCATGCAGGCGGCCCCGTACCCGTTGTCGATGTTCAGGACCGCGATGCCCGGGGCGCAGGAGTTGAGCATGGCCATCAACGCGGCCAGCCCCTGGAAGCTTGCCCCGTATCCCACGGAAGTGGGCACGGCGAGGATCGGCTTTCCGGTCAGTCCGGCCAGCACGCTGGGCAGGGCCCCCTCCATGCCGGCGACCACGATCAGCAGTTTGGCCTGGAACAGGGCCTCCATGTGCGGTTGCAGGCGGTGCAGTCCGGCCACGCCCACGTCGCTGATGAGTCCCGTGTCCAGCCCCAGAAACGCGGCCGTGCCGAAGGCTTCCAGGGCCACGGGAATATCCGCGGCCCCGGCGCAGGCCACGACCACCCTGCCCTGATTCGGCCAGGGCTCGTTTACGGGGAGTTCCGCGCCCAGGCTGAAAAGCCGGGCCCGGGGCCAGTACACGCCCTGCGGGTAGGCCGCGCACAGCGCTTCGGACTGTTCCCGATTCACCCTGGTGGCCAGCACCGGCTGCCCGGAAGCGGCCAAGCCGCCCACGGCCTTGACCATCTGTTCGGGGTCCTTGCCCTGACCGAAAACCGTTTCTCCGTGGCCCGTGCGCAAGGCTCGGTGGGTGTCCAGGTTCACGCCGCACCCAACCTCCAAAAAAGGGGCGTAGCGCAGGCGTTCCAGGGCCTTGTCCGGCGTGGTCCTTCCCTGGGCCACGTCGTCCAGCAGGCGGTGCATCTCGTTCTTTATCATGATGATCCTCTCGCATTTCTCTCGCCGGGCGTCTGCATCAGCAAGGTCAGCCGAGGAGGGGGCATTACTCGTGGACGATGCGGCCGTTGAAGACGGTCATGGCCACCGGGATGGCGGCGATGTCGGCGGGGTCGCAAGTATAGATGTCCCGGTCCAGGACCACAAGGTCCGCGGCCGCGCCGGGTTTGATCGCGCCGTGTCGGTGGGCGAGGTTGTAGGCCCTGGCCGGGGAACTGGTGTAGGCGGCCACGGCCTGGTCCAGGCTGATTTTCAACTCCGGATGCCACCCGCCCTCGGGCGTCCCGTCGGCCCGGGCCCGGGTTACGGCGGCCTGGATGCCCACCAGGGGGTTGGGGTCGCAGACCGGGCAGTCCGAGCTGAACAGGAGGCACAGCCCGGCGTCCAGCATGGAGCGGAAGGCGTAGGCGTTGCGTCCGACGTCTCCGGCGCACTGGTTGATCATGTTGATGTCCAGGATCATGTTCGGCGGCTGGGCCGTGACCGGCATGTTCAGGGCCGCCAGGCGGCGGATGTCCTCCTCCCGGAGCACCTGGACGTGCTCGATGCGGTGCTCCAGGGCCAGGGGCATGGCCGAGGGGGGGCGGCGGCGTTGAACTTCCTCGAAAACGCTCACCAGCTCATGCCCGGCCCGGTCTCCGATGGCGTGGACCATCACGGCCAGCCCGGCCTCTTCGGCCAGGAGGACCTCCTGAAGCATTTCCTCGGGCGGGATCAGGCACAGCCCGGTGTTCCCGGTGTCCGTGTACGGCTCCAGCATCCAGGCCGTTCGGGCGCCCATGCCGCCGTCCATGAAATACTTCAGGTGGCCCAATCGCAAGTATTCGTCCCCCAGCCCGGTGCGCAGGCCGATTTCCGCGGCCGCGGCCCGGTTCTCCCCGGGCAGGCTGGTCCAGCAGCGCAGTTGCAGCCGCTTCTCCTGGCGCAGGGCCTGCCAGACCCGGAAGGTCAGCGCGGACTCGGAGATGTTCCCGGCCAGGCGCACGTCGTGCACCCCGGTGATGCCCAGGGCGTGCAGCCCGGCCTGGGCTCGGTCCATGATCTCCCGCGTGTGGGCGAAGGTGGGTTCAGGGATGGCCCGTTTGACGCAGTTCACGGCCTCCTCGCGCAGGATGCCGGTCAGGCGGCCCTGCTGGTCCCGCTCGATCAACCCCGCATGCCGGTCCGCCACCGCCTCGTCCACCCCCGCCAGTTCCAGGGCCTTGGAGCTGGCCACGGCCAGGTGCAGATCGCAGCGCCAGATCAACACGGGCCGATCCGGACAGGCCTGGTCCAGGTCCCCGCGCAAGGGCAGGCGGTTTTCCGGCCAGTCGGACTCATTGAAGCCCTGTCCCTGGATCCAGTAGCTTTCCCCGGGGCGCTCGGCCAACTCCCGCAGGAGTTCCATGCAGTGGCCGAAGTTTCGGGCCTGGTCCAGGGCCGCGCCCTGTCGGCCCATGGCCCACTGGTAGTAATGAAAATGGGAATCCCAGAAGCCGGGCAGCACCAGCCGCCCCTCCAGGTCGATCCGGCGGGCCTTGGCAAAGGCCGGTTCGGGGTGCCTCCGTTCCGGAGAAACGGAAACAATACGTCCGGCATGCATGGCCAGGGAGGCGGCCCAGGGCATGGCCGGGTCCATGGTCCGTATCCGGGCGTTTTCCAGAATCAGATCAGGTTGGGTCATTGGTCCTCGCGAGGATGTCATACCAATTCTGCTTCGGCAATGCGTTTTTCGCTCGAGAAAATGCTGTCATCGGAGTCGGCGTCGGCATCGGTATCGGGATCGAATTAGAATCCTTGACGCACAAACAGTATCGATTCCGATTCCGATTCCGATACCGATTCCGATACCGATACCGATTCCGACACCGAAAAAGAAGATTTGGACTAGAAATGACATTATTCAAAGAAGATACCCCTCCGGAAAAGGGTCATCGGGATCCAGGACGAATTCGTGCAGCCCGGTAAGGTGCGCGCTGCCGGTGAAGCGCACGGTGACCGCAGGATACTCCCCCACCGTTGTCTGTTCATGGATACACGCCGTGAACGCGGTCCGCAGCGGGCCGTGGTTCACGTACTCCGCGTCGTCCGTGAGCAGCCCCTTGTGGAACAGCAAAGTCAGTTTGGCCGTAGTCCCGGTGCCGCAGGGCGAGCGGTCCAGGTGGCTTTCGCCGTAAACCACGAAACCGTGCCCTTCGCGGCACCCAGTGTGCCGGTAAAACTCGGTCACGTCCACGGTGGCGACGTCCGGGCGCAGGGGGTGATGGACGCGGATTTGATCGTTGGCCAGCCGGATGACTTCCATGCCCAATTCGATGATCCGGCGCGGGGAGGCCGTGTCGATCTCCAGCCCCGGCTGATCCAGGTCCACCATGGCGAAGAAGCCGCCGACGCAGACCAGATCGACGCGCAGTCGTTCCAGACCGAAGAGCCGGGACGGGACGTCCAGGAACACGTTTTCGGCGAACACGAAGGCCGGGACCGAGGTCAGGGTCACGCTGGACACGCGGGACGTGTCCGTTGGGTCCAGTCGGGCCTCGACGTGCAGGGGACCTGAGGGCGTGTCCACGACGAGGGTCAGGGCAAGCGGATCTTCGGGGGCCGGCTGAATCCGAGTGTTGTCCGGGCCACTGCCAGGACCAAGCAGCCCCAGTTCCAGCATGGAGGTCACCGCGCCGATGGTGGCGTGGCCGCAGAGGTGGGGGTAGCGGCAGGCGTCCATGTAGATCAGGCCGAAGGCCGCGCCCGGCGAGACCGGCTCGGTCAGGGCCGCGGCCACCATGTCCCGGTGGCCGCGCGGCTCCCGGGTCAGGCGCAGCCGGAGGGGGTCCAGGTTATCCTGAAACCAGCGCCGCTTTTCAGCCATGGACCGTCCCGGGATTGGACCTGTTCCGGAGACGATCAGGCGGGTGGCCTCGCCGCAGGTATGGGAGTCCACGGTCTGGACGCGGCGAGGGTGCCTGGCGAAGAAGACTCGGGCGACGTCTTCGGCTCGCAAGGGCAGGTTCATGAACCGATAGAGGGGGAAGACGCGGGAAGCAGGCCGCAGTGGTCCGGGGGAATGTGCACGTCCACTTTACGGCCGATTTTCATGGGCTGCTGGTCGCCCAGGGTGACCACGTGCAACTCCAGACCGTTCTTCAGCTCCACGAAGTAGCTGACTTCGCCGCCCATGTAGCTGCGGTCCTTGATCTTCCCGGAAAAGTGGTTCGGCTGGTCCATGGCCTCGTCGTCCCCGGCCGGAACGATGTTCGGCTTTTGGGCTCGGATCACCAGTTCCACCCGGCTCTGGTCGGCCCAATCGCGACCGTTCTTGACCAGAAAGAGCGTCCCGTCGTCCAGGCGGACTTTATACAAGCCGTCTTCCCGGCCCAGGACCGTTGCCGGGAAAAAGGTGGACGTGCCCAGAAAGTCGGCCACGGTCCGGTTCACGGGATGGTTGTAGACCTCTTCCGGCGGGCCTTCCTGCTGCAAGACCCCGTCGTGCATGACCACGATCTTGTCCGACATGCTCAGAGCCTCGCGCTGGTCATGGGTCACGAAAATGGTGGTCACGCCGATCATCTGCTGGAGATTGTCGATCTCCCGGCGCATTTCCTCGCGCAAATTCTCGTCCAGGGCGGAAAGGGGCTCGTCCATGAGCAGGACGTCCGGCTCGATGACAATGGCCCTGGCCAGGGCGATGCGCTGCTGCTGACCCCCGGAGAGCTGGGCCGGATGGCGCTTTTCCACGTCCGGCAGGCGGACCAGTTCCAGGGCCTGACGGACCTTTTCCCGAATTTCGTCCTTGGGCACGCTTCGATACTTCAGGCCAAAGGCCACGTTGTCGAAAATGGTCTTGTGCGGAAACAGGGCGTAGTTCTGGAAGATCATGCCCAGGTTGCGCCTGTGGATGGGCACCTCGTTGACCCGTCGGCCCTTGATGAAGATGTCTCCGCTGGTGGGATGCTCCAAACCGGCGATCATCCGCAAAATAGTGGTCTTGCCGCACCCCGAGGGCCCGAGCAGCGTCACCAGGGAGCCTTGCTCGATGTTCAGATCAATGGGTTTTACGGCCTGAACCTTGCCGAAATGTTTGGAAAGGCCTTTGAGTTGAACAGCGTATTCTGGGGTGGTCGTCACGGTGGTCGCCTGTTGGGGTTGTGGTTAGGTGGAAGTGTAGGGTCGAACCCGCAGGTTCGACCCTACCGAATCCGTTAGCTCGTCGCTCGAATGCGATCCCAGCGCTCGGCCCATTCCATCTGGTTGCCGTTCCAGTACAGCGGATCGGCGAAGAGGTAACCGTCCAGTTTGCCGGTGGGGTCGAAGGCCGGCAGCTTTTGGATGCTCTCCGGCAGGTCCACCTTGGTGGGATCCAGGCTGGGCGGATACATCTGGCCTTCGGCCACGGCAATGGAGGCTTCCGGGGCGAGCATGAAGTCCAGCAGCTGCTGGGCCACGTCCAGGTCCGTGCCCTTCATCACGAAAATGCATTCCTGCCAGGAATAGCAGTTCTTCGGCGCCAGGAAGCCGATGGGATAGCCGTCGTTTTGCAGGTGGGCGATGCGCCCGGACCAGGCCACGGTGGCGTAGATTTCCTCGCCGGCCAACAGGCTCATCAGTTCCGCGCCCGAGCCCCAGTACTTCTTGACCATGGGCACCTGGGCGCGCAGGGCGTCCCAGACCGCGTTCATGTCCTGGATGTCGTTGGGGTTCTGTCCGGTATGCAGGGCCGCGTACCAGATGTTCGTCCGCCAGTCGCCCCAGCTGCCCAGATTGCCGCGCACGCTTTCGTCCCAGAGCAGGGAAGCGCCCAGTTCCTCGGCCTTATCCTTGGAAATGTACTTGGTATTGTAGGCGATGCCGGTCTGGCCCAGGTTGTAGGGCACGGCGGACAGAGCCTCCGGGGTGAGCTTGCGGTAGGGCGTGATCATGGATTCCATGACCAGGGCCAGATTCGGGATCTTGGACTCGTCCAGGGCGGAGTTGAACTCCAGCCCCACGTAGCGGGCATAGTCGAACACGCCGCTTAAGTGGGCCAGGTTGAACTCGCCGCCAGGGGGAAAGGAGGCGATGACCCGGGTCAGGTAGGTGTCCATGTCCCCGAACTCGCCGTCGATCACGCGCACGCCCGTGGCCTGGCTAAAGGGCTCGAAGGCATAGCGGCGGAATGCCTGGGAGGTGGTTCCGCCCCAGCCGTCGAAGCGGATGCTGCCTTGGGCCAGGGCCTGGCGCGCCAGACCGAACGGCCCGCCCACCAATCCCGCGGCCACGCCGGCCACGGCGCAGTACTTGACGAAGTCCCGCCGGGACAGATCCCCGGACACGTACCGTTCACGAACGTCATTGAGTTGTTTCTGCATGGTTCCCTCCAGGGGTTATGGGTTCGTGGTTCAATTCTTCGAAAATCTTCGGATGCAATACCCGGCCAAAAGCGGGGTCATGATCGTGAACACGATCATCACCGTGCCCAGGGCGTTGATTTCCGGACTGATGGAATGGCGGAGCATGCCGAAGATACGCACGGGCACGGTCTGGTGCTCCGCCGTGGCCCAGAACAGGGTGGCCGTGATGTCGTCGAAGGAAATGGTGAAGGAGAAGAGCATTCCGGCCAGGACCGCAGGCATGAGCAACGGAAGCGTGACCTCCCTGAAGGTCTGGAACGGGCTTGCGCCCAAGGACAAGGCGGCTTCCTCGTAAACCCGCTTGATGCTCACCATCCGGGCCTGCACGATGAGCAGCACGTAGGGCAGGGTCAGGATCACGTGTCCGGCCAGGAGCAGGGCGAAGCTCTTGGGTTGTTGCAGCCAGCGGATAAACAGTAGCAAGGCCACGCCCAGGACCACTTCCGGGATCATGATCGGCGCGAGCAGCAGGGTGTTCAGGGTGTTCTTGCCCCTGAAGCTGTAGCGGACAAAGGCCATGGCCGCGGGCACGGCGATGGCCGAGGCGATCAACGCGGTGAGGGTGCCCAGGACGAGGGAATTCTTGAAAGCCCGCAAAATGGCCTCGTTCTGGGCCAGCTGGACATACCACTTCAGGCTGAAGCCCTGCATCGGGAAACTGGCGAACTGCTGCGGGTTGAAGGAGAGGACGATCACCACCACGATGGGCAAAAACATGAACAGGTACACCAGGATGGTGTACAGTCGGATCAGGGACCAGCCGGAAAAGGGAAGTTTCATGGCCTTAGCTCTTGAACGCCTTGAACAGCGTATTGATGCCCAGATAGCGGTTGTAGGTCCAGACGATGCATCCCAGAAGCAGCAGCAGGATCACGCTGATGGCCGATCCGAAGGGCCAATCAAGGGTGCCGATGACCCGGTTGAAGATCAGGTTGGCGATCATTTCGTTGCCAGGTCCGCCCAGGATCATCGGCGGCAGGTAAGTGCCCGCGGTAAGCACGAAGACCAGCAGACATCCGGCGCTGACTCCGGGCAGACTCAGCGGCAAAGTGACCTCCCTGAAGGCCTGCCACTCGTTGCAGCCCATGCTCCGGGCCGCTTCCAGCAGATTTTTGTCGATGGCCTCCAGGCTGACGTAGATGTTCAGGATCATGAACGGCAACAAATACTGGATCAGCCCCATGAGCACGGCCGCTTCGTTGTACAGCAGGGAGAGCGGTTCAGTGATGATCCCGAAGCGCATCAGGGTATAGTTCAAAAATCCGTTGGCCCCGAGGATGTTGATCCAGCTCATGGTTCGGATGATGAAGCTGATCCAGAACGGGACCATGATCAGCAGGATCAGGGCCTGGCGGTAGCGGGATTTGCTGCGGTAGAAAAAATAGGCCGGGATGTAGCCCATGACCAGGCACAAAAGGACGCAGATCACCGAGACCCGCAGGGTGCGGAAGAGGATGGTCGGATAGAACAGGTCTTCGAAAAAGCGGGCATAGTTGCCGAACTGAAATGCCGGGATGGCCGCCCCGGTGGGCGCGCGCAGCCAGAAGCTGTAGACCACGACGAAGAGCACCGGGACGACCAGCAGGAAGAAGATGGCGGTCAGGGACGGCGAAAGCAACAGCCATGGCCGCCAGCGGCTTTCTTTCATGTTTTCGGGTTCCGGGTGAAGGGTTGGGAAAGGTCCTCACGCAAAGCAAGGTGCCAGACGTTCATGGACTCCAATCCTCCGCCGATGTGCGTGTTGTTGGGCAGGGTTCCGCCGAAGACGTATCCGGCTCGGGCAAAGGTGACGTTCATGGCGTAGGATTCGGCACGGGCGATGGTGTACAAGGTGCTCAGCCCCAGGTCCCGCATCCGTTCGGTCATGTGCGCCAGGAGGATTCCGGCCAGTTTTCGGCCCCGGAATTCAGGCAGGGTGGCGAAGTCGGTCATTTCCGCTGACCCGGTTTCCGGGTCCACCTCCGCGGAGGCCAGGGCCGCCAGCCGGTCCTGGATCAGGACGCCGTAGAAGCGCGTGGTCCCGGTCATGGAGTTGCGCAGATAGGCTGGATCAAAGATCGGAAAGGGATAGGAGTCGAACACGGCGCGGTAGACCTTGGCCATGTCCTCGGCCTGGTCCGGCCCCAAGGGCACGATGCGTGCGTCCCGAGGCAGGGAAGGAGACGAGGCCGGACGGGACGCGGAAGCCGCGGAGGTTCCGGCCTGGGCCGCCTTATTCCGGGCAACCGACAGGACGTCGCGCAATGCATGGGGATTGGCCGGTTCTCTGCGCCAGTCCGCGAAATACCGGCCCATGAACACGCCGGCCTCGCGGCCGTTATACAGCCCGGGAACCACGGCCTCGGCCGCGTATCCGGCCTTGGTGAACCGGGCCGCCGCGCCTTCGGGCACCTTGGCGAAGATCTTGGTGTATCCGTGCGCGCGCGCCAGTTTTTCCAGGGTGGGCACGATGGTCGGTTCCTCGGGCGGGGCCAGATGCATCAGGTAGGCCCTGGCATTCAACGGCCCGTGCTGGACCAGGGAAGCGCCGATGCGCTCCAGCTTGTCCGCGGAAGGCCTGAAATCTCCGCTGGAAGCGGTGCTAGGCAACATTGTTGCGACGCTCCATTCTGGCATTGTCGCTGGGGGTCAGGCTGCACGTGTCGTCCCAATCCGACAGGAGCTTCTCGATGCCCACGCACTGCTCCACGGCGTCGTCTTCCTTGAGCTGGAGATTGCAGGCATCGCACTTGCGGTCGCAAAACCGGGCCTCGTAGCTTTCCGGCTCGGCGTAGGTGGTGATCACGCCCTCGAAGTTGCGCAGCACGACCTTGTTCGCACCCCAGGAAACCACGTAGTTGGGCATGATCGGGATCTTTCCGCCGCCTCCCGGGGCGTCCACAACGTAGGTGGGTACGGAGAAGCCGCTGGTATGACCGCGCAGGCTTTCGATAATCTCGATGCCCTTGCCCACCGGGGTCCGAAAATGCTCCAATCCCTCGGACAGGTCGCACTGGTAAAGGTAGTAGGGCCGTACCCGGTTCTTGACCAGCTTCTGGTTCAGGGTGCGGATCAGGCGGTGGCAGTCGTTGACCCCGGCCAGCAGCACGGACTGGTTGCCCAGGGGGATTCCGGCGTCGGCCAGGCGGGCCAGAGCGGCCTTGGACGTGGACGTGATTTCCCGGGGATGATTGAAATGGGTGTTCAGCCACAACGGGTGATGCGTTTTGAGCATCCGCACTAGGTCGTCGGTGATCCGGTAGGGCAGGACCACGGGCATCCGGGTGCCGATGCGCACCACCTCCACATGGTCGATGGTCCGCAATTCGCCCAGAATCCAGTCCAGGCGCTCGTCGGAGAGCATCAGCGGGTCCCCGCCGGAAAGCAGCACGTCCCGGACCTGGGGGGTCTTGCGGATGTAGTCCAGCCCTTGGAGCAGTTCCCGCTTTCCGGCCATGGCCTCGGTGTCCTGGTCCCCCACCTTGCGTTTGCGGGTGCAGTGGCGGCAGTACATGGAGCAGACGTTGCTGATGTGGAAGAGCACCCGGTCAGGGTAACGGTGGGTGATCCCCGGGGCAGGACTGTCCTCGTCTTCGTGCAGGGGGTCGCTCATGTCGTTGCGTCCGACCATCAGTTCCTTGGGCGATGGAAAGGCCTGCAGGAAGACCGGGTCTTCGGCGTAGTCCTCGGGATCGATCAAGGAGAGATAGTAGGGCGTGACGGACATGGGGAACTTGTCCGTGGTCCGGGCGAAGGCCTTGCGTTGCAAGTCCGGAAAGCGGACCCCGAGCAGGCGTTCAAAGGTATCCAGGTCTCGAATGGAATTACGGACATGCCATTTCCAATCGGTCCATTGGGATTTCCAATCCGTCGTTTTTTCAAGATTCTGGCTGTCCGGATCGGCTTTGAGTACCCGCGGTTTGAGCTGGATCGCTGCCTTGGCCTTCCGGGCCGCCAGGTCGGTGGTCATCTTCTTGGCGACGCTGCGTTGCCGCCCGCTTAACTGAAACATTCTCCTCCCTGGTTATACATTCAGAGGACGGGGCTGTCCGTCCCTCTTTACCAGCATGGGACTAAAACAGGCTTGGGGGCCGGAGGCAAGGGGGGAGAATGGGCATTTTTCGGGTATGCGCGTCTACCCGATGTGAAAGGACAGCAACCACCGACAAAGCGAGTGACTTGCAATGCCTCTGCGTCACCACGCTTCTTTCTTCCAATCAATCCCCAGCTTGCGCATCCGGTGTTGGAGCGTGGAGCGGGGGAGGCCGAGCAGGGCGGCGGCGCCTTTGGGGCCGGAGACCACGCCGCGGGTTCGGCGCAGGGTTTCCAGGATATGTTGGCGCTCCAGGTCCTCCAGCCGTGGCGGACCATCTGACGTGGAGCGAGCAGGCTTCGATGTCGTCCGGGCCGAATCGTGTTCGAAAGCGGCTTCTCCGGGGGCGGGCTGGAGGCTTTCCAGCTTCTGAATGTCGTCACCCTCTTTGTTCAGGACCTCGCGGATGTCATCGGTGGTCAATTCTCCGGAAATACAGTTCTTGAGCAGGATCTTGCTCAGGACGTTGCGCAGTTCGCGGATATTGCCCGGCCAGTGGTGGTCGAGCAGGCGGTTCGTCATCTCCGAAGTCAAGCGCGGCTTGGGCAGTCCGTGCTGGGGGCAAAGCTGATTGATGAAAAAGTTGGCCAGCACCGGGATGTCCTCCGGGCGTTCACGCAACGGAGGAAGTTCCAGCGTGCACGCCGAGAGCCGATAATAGAAATCCCGGCGCAGTTTGCCCTGGGCCATGGCCTGCTGGACGTCCACGTTGGTCGCGGTCACCAGGCGCGCGTCCACGGACAGCGACACGCTTTCCCCCACCCGTTCGAAGCACTGCTCATCCAGAACATGCAGGAGCTTGCTCTGCATCTCCTGGCTCAATTCCGCGATTTCATCCAGAAACAGGGTCCCGTCGTGGGCCAGCTCGATCCGACCGATTCGTTTGGTGGACGCTCCGGTGAACGCTCCCTTGGCATGCCCGAAAATCTCGCTTTCAAACAGGCTCGTGGACAGGGCCGGGCAGTTGACCCGGACGAAATTCTGCGTGGCGCGCTTGCCGACAGCATGGATGTACCGGGCCAGATGGGTTTTTCCGGTCCCGGTTTCACCCAGCAACAACACCGGGATGTCCAGTCGGGCGACCTTGTTCACCATGGCCATGAATCGCCGCATCTTTGGACTCTCGAAAATGAAGGTCTCATTGGCTTCGGGAAGCGCACAGGACAATTGCAAGGAACTTGGCGCTCCTCCCTGTTCCAGGTGTTCCAAGGCCAGCAGAGCCCCCAGGCAGACGGCCACATATGGGCTGAGTTCCAGAAACAACTCCATGATTCCGTAAAGATTGTCCGGCTTGCGCACAAACGAGCAGTGCAGGGTGCCGACGATCTCATCGTTAAGGATCAAGGGAAAAGCCATGGTCGTGGTCAGTCCGGCCTCGGCCATGGGGTGCAGCACGGATTCGGCGAAATGCTGGGCAATGTCCGTGATCACCACCGGCTTGCGCGTGGCGATGACGTGTCCGGCCACGGTGTTCTGCTCGGCTTTGCGCACCGGAGACAGGGAGCTGACCACCGTGCCCTCGGCCGCGGAAAAATAACTGAGCATCTCGCTGTTGGGGTCGTAAAGGTTGATGCACAGGCGGTCGAAGGCGAACTGCTGTTGGAGCAGGCGGGAGAGGGATTGAAAAAAGGTCGACCGGGACGTGGCCCGGGAGAGTTCCATGACCAGTTCCTTGCTCAAGATGTGGGAAACGACCAGACGCTGGGTTTTGCTTTTCTGCATGCTGCCTCTTTACTGCACTGTGGTGGATCATCCTGAAGTGGTGCCCATGTGTACCGGAAAGTGGGCGACAATGTCCATATGTGGGCATAAAAAGAAAAGAATTGTTGTGTTGGCAACTATTTTAATTTCATTATATCAATTTGTTAAGTTGAAATATACAAAATGGTTCAACTTGGAATGGTCTTTGCTCTACTGCTTTCGTGAATGCATGCGACGTGGACGCCCGGAGTCCAGTGCGCTTATCACGGAAATAAACCATTTCATCAGACAAAGGAGAGTATCATGCAGATTGGATTCATCGGTGCCGGCCTTATGGGGGGCCCCCTGGCCAGGAACCTGATTCGCGCCGGGAAGGACGTCCTGGTGTATGACCTGAGCGCGGAAGCCGTTCAGCGGACCCTGGATGCCGGGACCACGGGAAAGGCCGCCAAGGCTCTTCCCGATTTGGCGGGCTGCGATGCGGTCTTCTCCAGTCTGCCCCTGCCCCAACACGTCACGGGCGTAATGCTCGGAGACGGCGGCCTGTACGCCAAGATGAAAAAAGGGGCCACGCACATTGAGCTTTCCACCATCGACCCCGGCACATCCAACGAGTTGAAGGCCGCGGCTGAGAAGCTCGGCCTGGGATACATCCAGTGCACCCTGGGCAAGACTCCGGCCCATGCCGAAAAGGCCGAGGAGCCCATGTTCATCGGCGGAGACAAGATCTTGGTGGACAAACTGGGCGACATTTTCAAGATCATCGGCATTCCCAACTACGTGGGCTCCGTTGACGCGGCCTGCGCCGTGAAGCTGATTTCCAACATGATCGGGATGACCAACCTGGCCGTTTTGGCCGAAGGCATCCGGGTCGGGGACAAGGCCGGACTGGACCGCAAGCTGTTGCTGGAACTGCTTACGGACACCGGGGCGCGCAGCTTTCAGATGGACGTTCGCGGCCCGTGGATCGCCAATGACGACTACGCGCCGCGCTTCGGCCTGGATCTGGCCCTGAAGGACGTTCGTCTCGGCCTGGAAATGGCCCGGGCCTGGGGCCTGGATCCGAAGGCCATGGAAGCGGCCCTGGAATACTACAAGGAGGCCAGCGCCGCGGGATTCGGCAAAGAGGACTGCAACGCGGTGATCAAGGCCGTCGGCAAGTAGGGCCCTGCTCCGCTCCTGTCTCGTGTTGACAATGGCGAAATCCTTGATCGGCACGTGCTGATCCGGTGAAAAGGCATACCAACCCCCAACCGAAGGAGAGACGGAATGAAACGAGTGCTTCTGACCATCGTGTCCCTGGCCCTGTTGTTTGGCGCATTCCCCGCGTCCGCGGCCGACTATCCGAGCATGACCATCCGGGCGGCCACGGCCAACCCTGACGGCAGCCTGCATGTGACGGCCATCAACAAATTCAAGGAAATCGTGGAGGCCGAGTCCGACGGCAAGATCCGCGTCCAAACCTTTTACGGCGGCTCCATGGGCGACGAGCAGGCCAACGTCCGCCAGCTGCGCACCCAGGAAATCCACCTGGCCGTGCTGGCCGTGGGCAACCTGACGCCCTTCGCGCCCCAGGCCAACATCTACTACCTGCCCTACATGTTTCCGGGCATCGACACGGCCTACACCCTGCTCAGCGACGAGGCCTTCAACGCCAAGATGGCCGACAAGATCGCCCAGCAGAGCGGCACCCGGCCCTTGTCCTGGCTGATCGGCGGCTACCGGCACCTGACCAATTCCGTCCGGCCCGTAACCACCATCGGTGACCTTCAGGGCTTGAAGATTCGCACCCCCCCGGTGGAAATCCAGATGGAGAGCTTCCGCTCCTGGGGCGTGGAACCGCACCCCCTGGCCTGGACCGAGACGTTCAACGCCTTGCAGCAGGGAGTCATCGACGGTCAGGAAAATCCCCATGCCGTGAACCGGGACCAGAAGTTCTGGGAAGTCCAGAAGTACATCACTCAGTTGCACTATCTGCTTTGGGTGGGCCCGATGCTGGTCAGCGAGCCCTGGTTTCAGCGTCTGGATCAACCCGTGAAAGACCTGATCACCAAGGCCGCCACTGAGGCGGCTCGCTATGAGTGGGAATGGGCCGCGGAACAGGACCAGATCGCGTTGCAGGCGTGCCTGGATAACGGCATGGAATTCCATGAGTTGGAAGACGAGGACGTTTGGATGGAGCGCGCCCGTGGTTTGTGGCCCAAGTTCCATGAACAGGTGGGTGGCGAGGAAGTGATCAACGAGGCCCTGGCGGTCATGGCCGACTAATTCAAAAAAAACGTTGAACAAGGAGGCAGGCGGCCATGTTTTTGAAAAGCCTACGTTATGTCTATGACAATTTCGAGGAAGTATTCTGCGCACTAAGCGTGGGGACCATGGTCGCCTGTCTGATGATTCAGGTCGGGGTGCGCTGGGCCACCGGCTCCGGCATGGCCTGGACAGAGGAACTCAGCCGGTATTCTTTTTTGTGGACCGTATTTGTCGGCGCGGCTTTGGTGGCCAAGCACGGAACCCATGTGCGGATTACGGCCCAGTACCTGCTCATGCCCCTGAAAGTCCGTCTGGGGTTTCGGATGTTCACGGACCTGCTCTGGGTCTGTTTCAACCTTTATATTGCCTGGCTGAGCTGGAACGTGATCCAGAGCAATCTGCTGTTTCCGGAACTTTCGCCGGTCCTGGGCATCGTCCGGGCCTACGTGGAAATGATCATTCCCTTCGGCTTCGTACTGATGAGCTGGAGAATCGTCGAAGGGTACATCCGGCGATGGCTGCAAGGTACGCTTCTGCAACTCGTGGAACAGGTTCAATAAGGACCAAGGAGGAGACGACATGGAAATCAGTGTCTTGGCAATGGTCCTCCTGTCCCTGGGAGCCATGTTCCTGCTGGGCATGCCCGTGTTCATGAGCCTGGCCGTGGCCTCGGCCGTGGCCCTGGTTTACGGCGGCTATCTGCCCATGTCCGTAATTCACAACTCTATTTTTGACGGCCTGAATATTTTCCCCCTGCTGGCCATTCCCTGCTTCGTGATCGCCGGAACCTTGATGGAGTACGGCAACATCACCAACCAGATTGTCAACGTTGTCAAGCAACTGGTGGGCCGGATGCACGGCGGCCTGGGCGTGACCACGATCTTGGCCTGCACCTTTTTCGCGGCCATATCCGGGTCCGGCCCGGGCACCGTGGCCGCGGTGGGCACCATCCTGGTCCCGGCCATGATCCGTACCGGGTACAGCAAGGACTACGCCGCATCCGTGGCATCCTCGGGAGGAACCATCGGCCTGTTGATCCCGCCCAGCAATCCGATGATCATCTACGCCATTCTGGGCAACGTCTCGGTCACGGCCATGTTCACCGCGGGCTTTCTGCCCGGGTTCATCGTCGGTTTCTCCATGTGCATGACCGCCTGGCTGGTGGCCCGACAGAAAGGATTCGGCTTAAGTGAAGAAATCGAGCCTTTTTGTATGGGCAATTTTCTACGCTGCTGCCTGAAAAGCTTTTTCTCCCTGATTACGCCGGTGATCATCCTGGGTTCCATCTACACCGGCCTAGCCACGCCGGTGGAAGCTTCCGTACTGGCCATTGCCTGGGCCCTGTTCGTCGGATTCGTGATCAACCGCGCTTTGACGCTCTCCGGGGTCTACAAATCCCTGCTGGAAGGCTCGTTGATCTGCGGCGCGGTACTGCTCATCGTGGGCACTTCCACCCTGTTCGGACGCATCCTGACCTTCGAAGAGGCGCCGCAGCGTCTTGCCGCATTGGTCCTGGGGGTTTCCGAGGATCCGTTCATGGTGCTGATGATGATAGTCGGCGTGCTGGTCATTCTGGGCATGTTCATGGAAACCCTGTCCACGATCATCATCCTCGTGCCGGTACTCATGCCCATGATCCACATGCTGGGCATCGATCCGATTCACTTCGGCGTGGTCCTCGTGCTGACCAACCAGGTGGCCCTGTCCACGCCGCCGCTCGGGGTGAACCTCTTTGTGGCCTCGCGAATAGCCAATGTTTCGGTGGAGCGGATAGCGGTGGGAGTGCTGCCGTATCTGGTGGCTCTGTTCGCCTGTATTTTGTTGATCTCCTTTTTCCCGAAAATCTCCACCATTTTGCCCGAAATCTTCCTGGGGTACGTCGCCCGCTAACATTGCGCGGCGCATAGGAAACGAAAAAAACACTCAAGGAGTCCGCACATGCCGTTTGGTTACAATGGGAAAATTCTTATCGTGGATCTGACCAATCAAACCTGGTCCGTGGATGAACACGACGAGGCTTGGTACCGCACCTACTGGGGCGGCGGAGCCCTGGCCTCCTGGTACATGCTCAAGCATATTCCGCCCAAAGCCGATCCCCTGGGTCCGGACAACGTCCTGGTCTTTGCCGCTTCCGTGCTTTGCGGCTCCGGCCTGTCGGGTTTCAACCGCTACACCGTCGCGGCCATGAATCCCTTGACCAACGGTTTCGGTGAATCCGAGGCAGCGGGGTATTTCGGACCGGAACTGAAGCATGCCGGATTTGACGCCGTGGTCTTCACCGGCAAGGCCCCCAAGCCGGTTTATTTGTGGATCAACAAGGGCCAGGTGGAGCTGCGGGACGCCGCTGGGATCTGGGGGCTGGAAAACGCTCCGGCCCTGGACGCCATCCGTGAGGAGCTCCAAGAAGCATCGGAAGGCAAGAAGGTCCGCATCGCTTCCATCGGGCCGGCCGGGGAAAATATGGTCCGTCTGGCCTGCGTGATCAACGAGCTGGCCCATGCCAACGGCCGCTGCGGCATGGGCGCGGTGATGGGCTCAAAAAATCTGAAGGCCGTGGTTGTTCGCGGGGATGCGGAAAGCATGACCCTGGCCGATCCGGAGGCCCTCAAGGAGCTGAACAAATGGCACCGGGCGCGCATCGGCGAGCACATGCCCTCGGTGAACATGCGCAAGTTCGGCACGGTTCAGCACCTGATGGCCCAGCAGAATTCCGGCATTCTGCCCACCCGTAACTGGAAGGACTGTCAGTTCGAGGATGCGGCCAAGCTGGGCTGGGACGGCTACGAGAAGATCCAGGACGGGACGCACACCTGCTACAAATGCTCCGTGGCCTGCAAGCGCAAGGTGAATAACACATCGGAGAAGCGCTACGGAGGTCCGGAGTACGAAACCTTGGCCGCCTTGGGCTCCATGTGCGGCGTGGGCGACCTGGACGCGGTCTGCAAGGGTCATGAGCGCTGCAACGCCCTGGGGCTGGACTCCGTGGGCACCGGCGCGGTGGTGGCCATGGCCATGGAACTGGCGGAGAAGGGCATCCTTACCGCCGAAGATCTGGGCGGCAGAGCGATTACCTTTGGCGACGGCCCCGGCATGCTGGAGTTGGTGGAGAAGATCGCGGCCCGTGACGGCATTGGCGACACTTTGGCCGAAGGCGTCAAGCGTGCGGCCCAGCGCATCGGCAAGGGCGCGGAGGAATACGCCTTCCACGTCAAGGGCCAGGAACCGGCTTTTCACGACCCCCGGGGCAAGACCGGCGTGGGCCTGGGCTTTGCCCTGTCCCCCACGGGCGCGGACCATATCGAGGCTCCCCATGAAGTGCCCTTTCAGGGCGAGGGAGTGAAGCTGGTCAACCCGCTGGGCATCTTCGTCGCGCCTCAGGCCCTGGATAACGGGCCGGACAAGGTCCGCTACTTCATTGCCGGGGAAAAGACCTGGGCCATGAACAACACCCTGGGCCTGTGCAATTTCGTGGTCGCCCCCCTGTTTTCCATGACCTACGACAAGCTGGGCGAGGCCGTGGAGGCCATCACCGGCTGGCGCACCAGCCTGCATGAACTGATGCTGGTGGCTGAGCGCTCCATTGTCCTGGCCCGGATGTTCAATGTCCGCGAGGGCATGACCAGCAAGGACGACAAGCTCTTCCGGCGGATGTTCGAGCCGCTGCCCGACGGCGTGCTCAAGGGCCGGACCATTGACCCGGATTCCTTCCAGCAGGCCGTGGATCTCTACTATGCCATGATGGGCTGGGACGAGAACGGCGTTCCGAACAAGGGGACGCTGTACAGGCTGAGTTTGGATTGGCTGGTGTGAGGGGAGAGAGTTCATGCGTTAGTATTCAGGAGCCGGAATTCAGGAGCCAGAAGGCGCGGGGGCGTACGAAGTGCGCCCTCGCGAAGGGAAAAAAATGATGGGCGATACGGGTCAAGGAACAGGACGAGCCGGGGAGGCGGAGGTGACGGTCAGGGTGCGGCTGGAGTCCATTCTGGCGGAACATGCACCGGCGAATCCGGAAGCGTATCCAGTTCCGGAGAACTGCACCCTGGCGGAGCTGATTCAGTTGTTGGGACTGCGTGAGGATCAGGTGATGTTCGCCTTTGTCAACGGTCACATGGCCACATTGCAAACCAGACTTCCGGACAAGGCTTCGGTTTCGCTTTGCCCGTTCATTTGCGGCGGATGAGATCATGGAAATTCTGCTCAAGTATGGAAAAGGAACCAGAATGCTTCGCCTGCCGGACCGGGTCGAGGTGGTGGTGATGACGCCCAGGGATCTGCCGGTCATCGGGGATTTGTCCGGAGCCCTGCATGAAGCCTTGGACGCCCCAATGGACGCCCTGCCCCTGGAGCAACGGTCCATGCCCTCAAGTGTGGCCATAGCCGTTCCGGATGAGACCCGGCCCGCGCCGTTGAAACGACTGCTTCCGGTGCTGCTCAAGCGCATTTTCCGGGCGTGGCCGGAGCTGCGTCCGGAGAAGGTTGCCGTGGTGGTGGGCGGCGGGCTGCATCCGGCCCCGGACGCGGCCCAGATGGCCCGCATCCTGCCGGATGACCTGCACGGCTGCGCCGTCGTGGCCCACGATGCCCTGACCTCGCCCATGACCTCCTTCGGGACGACCTCACGGGGGACGCCGGTGGAGGTCAACGCGGCCATCGGCGAGGCGGATCTGAAGATCGTGGTGGGCATGGTGGATCCGCACCAGTTCCAGGGCATGACCGGCGGCTCCAAGGGCATCACCATCGGCTGCGCATCCAAGGCCATGATCGAGCGCAACCATTCCCTGATGGCCGATCCCGCGGCCCGGGTCGGGAACATCGCGGACAATCCGACCCGGTTGGATTTGAACGAGGCCGGGCGGATGATCGACATTGATTTGGCCGTGAACGTCTGCCTGAATCCGGGCAAACAGGCCGTGGGCTTGTTCGTGGGCGAGCCGGAGGCCGCGCTGCGGGCCGGAGCCGCGGTTACGGAGCAGGTTTACGGCCTGCCTTTGGACCGGCCCTTTGAGATGGTCATCGCCTCCTGTGGCGGAGATCCCAAGGATATCTGTCTGTATCAGGCCCAGAAAGGATTGAACATGGCTTCCCAGTGCGCGGAAGAGGGCGGAAAAATCCTGCTTCTGGCGGCCTGCGGCCAAGGGGTGGGTGATCCGCACTACGAGAACTATGTCCGGCGGTTTTCGTGTCCGGTGGAACAGATGCGGGAGTTCGCGGAGCAGGGGTTTCGGATGGGCGCGCACAAAGCGTTTCTGTTCAGCCGGACCCTGACCAGGTTCACCGTGGTGGTGGATTCGGAAATGGATGCCCGATCCCTGGCCCAGTGCCATCTGACCAAGGGAGATGCACAAGCCACCCTGGACGCATGGCTGGCGACGTACCCAGAGAACGGACGTCCGCGTATCGCCGTGGTGCCCAACGCCAATACCACCTATTTCTATCGGCCCACGGAAGGGCGGAGGTGATCTTATGACCCAGCCCTCGGCGCAAACCCATCTTACTGACAGCGAGATTCTGGAGCGTGCTCGTGAGTCCGGTCGAACGATTCGCCAGGAGGTGTTGCTGGCCCTGGAGCACGGCGAAATGCCCCTGCGCTACCAGCGCAACGGCCAGTGCCTGAGTCCTTCGGATCAGGCCATCCTGGCCCGGGCGCACGTGGTTTTGGTCGGATGCGGCGGACTTGGCGGGCACGTCCTGGAGTCCTTGGTCCGGACCGGAGTGGGCCGGATCACGGCCTGCGATCCGGACGTCTTTGAACCGAGCAACGCCAACCGCCAGCTCTTGGCCACCACGCGAACCATGGGCCGTTCCAAGGCCCAGGCGGCCCAGGCCCGGGCCGGTGAGATCAATCCCCTGGTCGAAGTGACGGCCGTGGCCGAGGAAGTGATCCTGGATCGGCTGCACGGGGCTCAGGTCGTGGCCGATTGTCTGGGAGGAGCGTTGCATCGCCGCGGCCTGCAAACCATGGCCGCCCAGGCCGGAATCCCCCTGGTTTCCGCAGCTGTCTCCGGCTGGAACGTGCTGGTGGGCAGCGCGTGGCCCGGAGAGCCGGGGCTGGGCGAGTTCATGAGCAACGGTGCCGGGCCTTCGGCGGAACAGCTTCAGGGCAATCCCTGCTCCACGGTGGCCCTGGCCGCATCTCTGCAAGCCACGGAGTTGATTCACATCCTGCTCGGGATTCCCTCCGCCTTGCGCGGGAACCTGCTGATGGTCGACCTGGTTGAGATGCGATTCTCTACGGTCAGTCTGCACACGCGGGACGGTTGATATTTCGTAACTGCTCAAAAACTTGTGGCGAGCTTGGCCTGGATGCCCGCCTGCGCGGGCATGATGAGCTTGGCAAAACGTGTCTCTCCAAGTCATTCCCGCGCAGGCGGGAATCCAGGGAGCAAGGGAACTTTCATATTATGCCCGGCTTTTTTGAGCAGTTACGATATTTCCTTGGTCAAGCCCGGGATCTGACCAAGGGCGTCGCTCGACGACGCGGCCTCACCGGAGAGAGTGGGGCGTTGGAACATTATGGTAAGGTTTGGGCCGGATGGCCGGCAAGGGGGCAGGATGGAGGTCCTGCTCAGGGTAATTACGTATCAACCACTTGAAGGAGGCCAGTATGGCTATTGATTATCTTGTGCACGAGGCCGCAGACGGCGTGGGCGTCGTTGTGGTGGAGGGAGTGAAGGCCGGTCAGGAGATTACCGGCTGGGTGATGAAGGAAGACCAGACCGTCAAGACAACGGTCCTCAACGACATCCCCATTGGTCACAAGCTGGCCCTGAAGGATTTCGCCGCGGGCGACACGGTCATCAAGTACAACACGGATATCGGAAAAGTGGTCGCGCCCATCAAGAAAGGCGAACATGCCCACGTTCACAACATCAAAACCAAAAGGTGGTAAGTCATGGAGACCAAGTTTCTCGGATATCGTCGTGAAAACGGCCGCGTGGGAGTGCGCAACCATGTGATCATCCTGCCCCTGGACGACCTGTCCAACTCGGCCTGCGAGGCCGTGGGCAACAATGTCAAGGGCACGCTGGCCCTACCCCACGCCTATGGACGGTTGCAGTTCGGCGAGGATCTGGAGCTGCATTTCCGCACCCTGATCGGCACCGGCTCCAACCCCAACGTGGCCGCCGTGGTGGTCATCGGCATCGAGCCCCAGTGGACCAACCGGGTTGTGGAAGGCATTGCCAAGACCGGCAAACCCGTGACCGGGTTCGCCATTGAGCAGAACGGGGATTTCAACACCATCTGCGCCGCGTCCCGCAAGGCCATGGAATACGTGCAGTGGGCCAGCGAAATCCAGCGCACCGAGTGCGACGTGAAGGAACTGTGGATCTCCACCAAGTGCGGTGAGTCCGACACCACATCCGGTATCGCCACCAATCCCACCGTGGGCAATGCCTACGATAAACTCTACGAGCAAGGATCGACCCTGCTCTTCGGTGAGACCACGGAGCTGACCGGCGGTGAGCACCTGGTGCTGGAGCGCTGCGTCAATGACGAGGTGCGCAAACAGTTCCAGTTCTACTTCGACCGCTACGCCAAAGTCGTGGACGACAACAAGACCAGCGATCTGTCCGACTCCCAGCCCACCAAGGGCAACATCGAGGGCGGCCTGACCACCATCGAGGAAAAGGCCCTGGGCAACATCCAGAAGATCGGGACCAAGGCCCCGGTGGTCGGCTGCCTGGACAAGGCCGAAACGCCCACCGGCCCCGGCCTCTGGTTCATGGACTCCTCCTCTGCGGCCGCGGAAATGGTCACCCTGTGCGCCGCCGCCGGCTTCGTGGTCCATCACTTCCCCACGGGCCAGGGCAACATCATCGGCAACCCGATCCTCCCGGTGATCAAGCTCTGCGCCAACCCCCGGACCCTGCGGACCATGAGCGAACACTTCGACGTGGACGTGTCCGGCCTGGTGCGCCGGGAGATCAACCTGGATCAGGCCGGCGACAAACTCATTGACATGACCCTGCGCACGGCCAACGGCCGCCTGACCGCCGCCGAAGCCCTGGGACACCGGGAATTCATCTTCACCCGGCTGTACGAGAGCGCATAGTTCGTTGTCGCTGCCTTCGCCCAGAATCGCTTCTGTTCCTGGGCAGTAACCGCACTAGGCGGAACATGCCACAAGGGAGGGTCTCCCTCCCTTGTGGCACATCAAGTAAGAGATATTTAAAAAGATCGACCCCATTGCAACTTTGTCGGCATGTTGGCAGAATACGCCAACATTTTTCGGGAGGTTGCCATGCCAACACGGAATGTCGTCCTGACAGACCATCAAACTCAATTCGTGGAACAGCTCGTCACGTCGGGCCGCTATCAAAACGCCAGCGAGGTGCTGCGGGAAGGACTGCGCTTGGTTGAACGGCGTGAACAGGAACAAGGTTTGCGTCTGCAAGCTTTGCGTGAAGCCGTTGCTGTCGGTATTGCCGATATTGAATCCGGGCTGTTTACCTCCTTTTCATCCGCGGACGATTTACAGGCTCACTTTGCCGAGCTGTTTGCGCATGCTGAAAAGTCCTGCTGATGCCGTCCTGGACAATACGACTTGCCCGGAAGGCAGAGCAGGACGTTGCCGAAATTTTCGCCTGGACTGCCGAGCACTTTGGCCTGGGCCAAGCCCAGATTTAGCCCCCTCATGCCGCTTTGCAATCTCACCCAATGCCTGAACGCCCTCCCCTCGAAAGCGGCAGTGGGCTGTTTCAGCGTCTCCAACCTGGAAAGCCTGCTGGCCGTGGTGGCTGCGGCGGAGGCGGAGGGCAAGCCCGCCGTCGTTTCCTTGGATGAGAGTGATCTGGGGGACGGGAAACTCGGTCCTCTGGCCCAAGCCGCCTTGTTCGTGGCCCGGAGAGCGGACGTGCCCATGACCGTGCATCTGAACCACGGGCGGTCTTTGGCCGGAATCCGCGAAGCCCTGGAACTGGGGCTGCCGTCGGTGATGTTCGACGGTTCCGGTCTGGCCCTGGAAGAAAATATCCGCCTGACCCGTGAAGCTTGTGAACTGGCCCATGAAGCCGGGGCCGAGATCGAAGGCGAATACGGCCCGCTCCTCGTCCAATTCAAGGATATGGATCCAGTGCTGGATTTTCTGGAGCGGACCGGAGTCGACTTCCTGGCCTTTTCGGTCCCCAAGGGGCTGCCTCATTCCGAATATGCCGAGCGCATCGCCCTGCTGGCCGAACTGACCGTCAGGACATCCGTCCCCCTGGTGCTGCACGGGGCCAGCCGCTTGCCGGTTCCCGTGTTGCAACAAGCCCTGCGGCACGGGGTGCGCAAGATCAACGTGCATACGGAAATCCTGCGCGCCCTGGCTCGGGGGATTCAGCAGGGACAGCGCCGGGAGAGCGCGGAGAATCCCCTGGTTTGGCTGGAAGCGGCCGCTGAGGAAGTCCAAAGCGTGGTGCGCGAGCGTATCCGGTTCTATTCCGGAATTGTGTCGTCCACCCTTTGATTTCTCTTGTACTCGTTCCACTAACCCAAGCCATCCGAGCAAGAGTTGACGAAGCTTCCACGCTTTATGTGGTGATTGCCGTCGACAGCCACTCAATCGGCTTGGTATTTGAAGCGGGCGAGGTGCTGTATGCGGTGGAAGTCAAGGCCGCCAGCCGTCCCGACGCCAGGGACGTCAGAAACCTGAATGAGTTTTCCTCGCCCAAGGGATTGAAAGTCCTACGTGTCCTGTTCTACACGGGTGAAGACTATGCCACTGTGGACAACGTCGACTTGATTCCCGTCGCGGCTTTGTTCAGGGGGCGATAGCCGTAGGGGCGACCGGCCGGTCGCCCCTACACCAAGCGGATGACGGAAAGAAGGCGTTGCGATTTGTCAACCAATACTGAGCCATCCCCGTACTTCCCAGGATGATTCCGCTTTTCTCCTTTACCAACAACCCTCCCAGCCCCATGCTCGACGCCCTGTTACACGCCAAGATGATCTTTCTGAGCATCGTCTTTGAATCCTTTCCCTTCATTCTCCTGGGAGCGTTGTTTTCCTCCCTGGTGCTGGTACTCATTCCGGAACATTTTTTCCGGCGTTGGCTGCCGGAGAATCCCTGGTTGTCCCTGCTCCCGGCGGTACTGCTCAGCGCCCTGTTTCCCATCTGCGAGTGCGCCATTATTCCGGTGATCCGCAGCCTGGTGCGCAAGGGCATGCCGTTGGCCGCCGGGGCGGTCTTCCTGGTGGCCGCGCCGGTGCTCAACCCGGTGGTGGCGGCGTCCACCTTGTTCGCTTTTGGCCTGAACCCGGACGTGCTTATCCTGCGGCTGGCCCTGTCGGCCGTGGCGGCCCTGCTTGTCGGCTCGGTGGTCTGCCTGCTGCGCGGTAGATTGGAGAAGGACTTCCCCCGTGAACTGCCCATGGACCACGGCCATGCGCCCAAGAGTCTGCGGCGGGCCGCGACGTGGCATGAGATCGCCCGGCACACCTCGTCCGAATTTTTCACCGTGGGCTGCTATTTCATCTTCGGTGCGCTGATCGCCTCCCTGTTCCAGACCTTTCTGCACCAGGCCGTGCTTCTGGACATCGGTTCCGCGCCGTGGTCCTCCACCGTGGTGATGATGATCCTGGCCTACCTCTTGTCCCTGTGCTCAGCGGCGGACGCCTTCGTGGCGGCATCCTTCGGCGCGGCCTTCACCCTGCCCTCGCTGCTGGCCTTTCTGGTCTTCGGCCCCATGCTGGATCTCAAAAACACGGCGATGCTCGTGGGCTATTTCCCGGCCCGGTTCGTGGCCGTGTTCATTCTCAGTGGAACCCTGACCGTTTTTCTTTTGGTGATGGGCTTGCATTTTCTGGGCGTCCAGTGAGATATTACCAAGCATGACCACCGTGAAACGCCGCTCCCGTGATGCCGGCCCAGACCGCGACCATGAACGGCATGGGCTTTCTTTTGAGGTGTTCCAAGTCTTGTTGCTTTTGGGCTTGGCCGCCCTGCAAGCCGTTTTGTTGTTCAGCGGGGCCATCCATCTCTACCAGGCCCCGAAAATGCAACCATTCGTGATTTTTTCCACCGCGGCGTTCCTGGTGATGGCTTTGCACGGTCTTTGGGTTTTGCTGGTTCCAAAGGCCGGGGCTGACGCCCGGTGCGGTTGCAGCCACGACCATGAACCGTCCCCGGTCGGCAAGATCGCCATGGCGGTCTTGTTCGGACTGGTCCTGATTACTGGCTTTTTTTTGCCGCATCAGATTCTGGACAGCAGGGTGGCTGAAAAGAAAGGCATTGCGCTGAGCCGTTCACCGGCTCCGAGCGTCTTTGGTCCGGAACGGATTCCCGGCCTGCCTCCGGAAAACCATCTGTTCTTCCAGGAGGAAACGCCCTGGGACAGTGGACAGGCCATGGATTACGAGCCGACGGGAACGGACCTGGAAGAAGAACAGGCTCTGCTCCGAGAAGAACTGGGCATCTGGTATGACCGCGAAATCTACCAGGAACTGACCGAGGATCTCCTGGCCCGGGAAACCTTGCGCGTCACCGATGAAGACTTCCTGGACGCCATGCTGATCATCTCCGCTTACCTGGATCGCTTCCAGGGCCGAGCGGTGGTATTTACCGGGTTTGTGTACCACGACGGGACCATGGCGGAAAACGAACTGGCCGTGGCCCGGATCTCCATTACCTGCTGTCTGGCCGACGCCACGGTCTACGGCCTGCTGGTCCAAGCGGAGCAGCCGCTTCCGCCCAATGATTCCTGGGTCCGGGTTCATGGGCGGATCGGCGCGACGCGGTTCATGGAAGAGGACATCCCGATGATTCTGGCCGACCGCCTGGAAATCATCCCGGCCCCGGACCAGCCCTACGTCTATCCCCGCCTCTATTCCAGCTACGTTTTCGAGGACGGAAGCTGACGATTATGTTCCGCATTCGTCGCGTTCAGGACGCTACGTGGCCGGGCGACGCCCGGGTCATCGCCCAGGTCCAGGAAATTCTGCGCGAGCAGTTTCCGTTGCTTGGGCCCGAGGACGTGGCCAAATTGCCGGAGCAATTACTCAATCCGCTGAAATTTCGTTTCCGGACCATCCTTTTCGCCGCGGAGGGATCGGACAATCGACTGAAGGGCTTTGCCCTGTTCATGCACGCCCCGGATCTGCGCTTCGGGTACCTGGATTTCATGTCCGCGGCCACCATGCAGACCGGAGCGGGCGTGGGCGGGGCGCTGTACGCCAGGGTCCGGGAAGAGGCCAAAGCCTTGGAGTTGACGGGAGTGTTCTTCGAGTGCCTGCCCGATGATCCGGCCTTGTGCGCCGATCCGGCCATCGTGCGCCAGAACAAAGCCCGATTGCGTTTTTACGAACGCTTCGGGGCCAGGCCCATCGTGGGCACGGCTTATGAGACGCCCCTCAAACCCGAGGACACCTGTCCGCCGTATCTGGTGGTCGACCTCCTGGGCCGGAATAAGCCATTGCGCCGCCGGGACGCGCGAAAGATTGTCCAGGCCATCCTGGAGCGCAAATACGCCGCAAGCTGTCCGCCGGGATACGTGGACATGGTCGTGGCATCTTTCGAGGACGATCCGGTGCGCATCCGCGATCCGCGATACGTCGCGGCGGATGTGGATCGGCCAGCATCACCGACGTGGCCGGAAGGGGCCGTGCTGCAGCAGGACAAAAGCATCGCCCTGGTGGTCAACGATCGGCACGACATCCATCACGTCCATGAACGGGGATACGTGGAAGCGCCGGTGCGTATCGATTCTATTCTCAAGAAAATCGAACCTTCGGGACTGTTTCAGCGCATCAACGTCCGGCACTTCGGCGAGGAGCACATCCTGGCCGTCCACGACCGGAAACTGGTGGAGTATTTGAAACGGGCCTCGGCGCGGCTCAAGCCGGGCGAGTCGGTCTACCCCTACGTTTTTCCGATCCGCAACCAGGCCAAACCGCCCAAGGAGCTGCCGGTTCGGGCCGGATATTTCTGCATCGACACCTTCACGCCCATCAACCGTAACGCCTTTCTGGCGGCTAAACGGGCCGTGGATTGCGCCCTGACGGCGGCCCAGGCCCTGCGCGAGGGCTACCGCGCCGCCTACGCCCTGGTGCGGCCTCCGGGACACCATGCGGAGCGTCGTGTTTTCGGAGGGTTCTGCTACTTCAACTCAGCCGCTGCGGCCGCTCAGAGCCTGAGCCGACACGGTCGGGTGGCGGTGCTGGACATCGACTACCATCACGGCAACGGCACCCAGGACATCTTCTACCATCGCCCGGACGTGCTCACCGTTTCCCTGCACGGACACCCCCGCTTCGCCTACCCGTATTTCAGCGGATATGAAGAGGAAAAAGGAGCAGGACCGGGCGTCGGCTTCAATCTGAACTTTGCCCTGCCGGAAAGGCTCGGCGGCGAGGAGTACCGCGAGGCCCTTTCCGCGGCTCTGCGTCGGATCAGCAAGTTCGCCCCCCGGACCTTGGTGATCGCCTTTGGACTGGATCCGGCCAAGGGCGATCCCACCGGGACCTGGGGGCTGACGGCCAGGGATTTCGAGCGCAACGGCCGGATGGTCGGCGAACTGCGCCTGCCGACCCTGGTGGTCCAGGAGGGCGGCTACCGCATCCGCTCCCTTGGAACCAACGCCAGGCACTTTTTCGTCGGCTTGGCCGCCGGGCTCTTCAGTCGCTAGGCGGACTCCTTTCCTCTTTGCCGCGAATCGTGACCAGCTCTTGACATCCGCTGAAAAAAGTCTCAATGGCTCAGCCGCAATTCCACTTACCCAACCACTAAGGTAGCTTCGGCCATGCCTGTCAACCCCGCTCAGCTCCGCATCACTGCCCAACCCACCGGGCATCACCATCACTCCGTGATGATTCTGATATTCTCGCAGTCAGGCGACCACCACGTCCGCTCGAACAAGATCATCAACGACCTTTCCTCCCCCTAGACATCCCGTCGCACCCGGACATCGACGGAGCCTCCGTCTCTTTTCGCTGTTTTTTCCCAGGCGTACGCCCATTCCTCTATGTCGCGCATCCTCTCTGGATGCGAGCGAGCATTTCACATGCCCAAATCCTATTTGCCAGCAGGCCAGGCCACGACGAATCTGGCAGTCATCTTGACCATTCTGGCCATTCATTCTGGAATCTGGTGGTTTTTCAACCGCCCGATCACCCAGCAGCAGGACTGGCTGGGGCCAATTCATGGCGTATCCTTCAGCCCCTACCAGTCAGGGCAGGACCCGTTTCTCGACATCCACCCCAGTGCCCAGGATCTGCGCGCCGACCTTCGGCTGCTCCAGGGAAAGGTCCGGGAGATTCGCTCCTACGGTTCCACCAATGGCCTGGAACAGATCCCGGCCCTGGCCGCGGAATTCGGGCTGGCTGTCACCGCCGGGGCCTGGCTGGATGCAAACCGATCAAACAATGTTCTGGAACTTCGCAATCTGCTGCGCAACGCCGAGGCCCACGCCAATGTGAAACAGTTGATCCTGGGCAACGAAAGCCTGTTGCGCGGGGATCTGACCATGGCGGAACTGGGACGCTACCTCCGGGAGGCCAGGGAGCGGACCACCAAGCCCCTGAGCACCGCCGAGCCCTGGCATGTCTGGATGGACCACCCTGAGCTTGCCGCGCAGGTGGACTTCATTGCCGTCCATATCCTGCCCTACTGGGAGGATATTCCGGCGGACATGGCCGTGCAGTGGGCTCTGGACCGTTACGCCGACGTGGCGGGCGCCTTTCCCGACAAACGGATTCTGGTTGCCGAAGTGGGCTGGCCCAGTCACGGCGAACGCAACGGCCCGGCCAAACCCGGCCAGGACAGGCAGGCCGGGTTTCTTCGCGAGTTCCTGCCCGCGGCTCAAAAGCTCGGCATCGAGTACTATGTGATGGAGGCCTTTGACCAACCCTGGAAACAGCCCATGGAAGGTTTGGTGGGAGGACACTGGGGCATCTTCGACCAGAACCGCCAGCCCAAGTTCGCCTGGACCGGACCCATCGTCCGCTCCGCGACATGGGGCCTGGAATGTGGCGCGGCCTCACTTTTAGGCGTGCTGATGCTGACCGTTTATCTGCGTCGCCGTTCCAATGCTTCGGCAATGATGATTCTCCCTTTCGGCCTACTGCTCCAGGCCGCGGCAGCCACGTTGGTCTGGTACGCGGGCGCGCCGCTGGGGGAGGCATTCTCCCGCCTGGAACTGGTCGTCTGGCTGGGCCTGTTCCCGCTGAATCTGGCCTTGCTCACGGTCGTCCTGACCAACGGCTTGGAAATGGAACGGCTGCTGACCCCGGGAAGACCCCTTCGTGGTCCGTCAGCGTTCGTGGACCCTCTTGCCGTTCCGCCCAAAGTCTCTTTGCATGTGGCCATCTGCAACGAGCCGGTGGGCATGGTTCTGGAAACGTTGAGCAGCCTGGATGCCTTGGATTATCCGGACTTCGAGGTGCTGGTGGTGGACAACAACACCACCTCATCCGCTGTGTGGCGTCCGGTCCAGGAATTCTGCAGGGCCCGGGGCCACAGGTTCCGGTTCTTCCATTTGCGGAAATGCAAGGGGTTTAAGGCCGGCGCCCTGAATTTCGCGTTGTCCCGCACCCATCCGGACACCGGTATAGTCGGCATCGTGGACAGCGACTACATTGTCCGCCCGGACTGGCTGCGCACCCTTGTGCCCTCTTTTGCCCAGGATCCGGAGCTGGCCCTGGTCCAGGCTCCCCAGGACCACCGCGGATGGGAGAAAAACACGTTCAAAACCATGTGCAACTGGGAATACGCCGGTTTTTTCCAGATCGGCATGGTTCACCGCAACGAGGACAACGCCATCATTCAGCACGGCACCATGTCCCTGATCCGCCATGAAGCCTTGCGCGCTGCCGGTGGCTGGTCGACCTGGTGCATCTGCGAGGACGCCGAGCTGGGTCTGCGGTTGATGGCGGCAGGTCACCGGACCCTCTATGTGCCCCAGAGCTTCGGGTGGGGACTGACCCCGGACACCTTTTCCAGCTACTGTAGTCAGCGGTTCCGGTGGGCCTACGGCGCCGTCCAGATATTGAAACGGCATTGGCGGCGGTTGCTGCCCTGGGACCGGAACAGCGGCCTGACCCCCGCCCAGAAGTACCATTTCCTGACCGGCTGGCTGCCCTGGTTCGCGGATGCGGCGCACCTGATCTGCGTCACGGCCAGTCTTTTCTGGGCTTCGGGAATGCTGCTTGTCCCGAACTGGATCGGCACCCCGATGTCCGTTTTCCTGCTGCCGGTTGTGGCCGCTTTCGGCTTCCGCCTGCTACAGTTCATCTGGCTCTACCAAGTCCGGGTGCGCTGCGGTCTGCCGCGCATTCTGGGCGCGGCCCTGGCCGGAACCGCCCTGATGCACACCATCGGCAAGGCCGTGCTTTCGGGACTGACAACCTCGGACAAGCCGTTTCTGCGTACTCCCAAGAGCGAGACGGCGTCCGGTCTGCTCCGGGGAGTGTCCATGGTCCGCCAGGAGGCGCTCCTGGCACTCCTGCTCTGGATGGCGGCCGGCGGGCTGGCCCTCAGCCGTGGATTCGCGGACGGGGATGTCAATTTATGGATGGCCGTACTGGTCATGCAGTCCTCGCCCTATCTGGCCGCCGTGGCCGTGGCCCTGGCCAACGCTCTATCGACACAATCGGACGACGACCTGCAGTGGAGCGCCATTCCAGTCCCGTCAAGCTCCCTATTGCGGCTGCGTCATCGGTCAGCGGCCCGACTGGCGACAAGTCTGTTGCTGAAGGCAAAATAAGGAGAGAAAAGGAATATTGATGACTGCTTTCACGATCAGTTTTTCCCAACGGCTCTCTGAGCGGATTCGACAACCGAACGTTTCCGTCCGGTTTCAGGGCTGGCTGGCTCGGCATCCCCGGGTCGCCAGGCTCCTGAACCAAAGCGGTGCGCTACGGACTGATCCCGAAGCCCTGGCCCGGGGTGTGGCCGTGGGCCTGTTCATCGGCCTGACCCCGACCTTCGGCGTGCAGACCGCGCTCATCGTTGCCGGCTGCATCCTGTTGCGCGGGAATGTCTGCACTGCCCTGGCCGCGTCCTGGGTCTGCAACCCCCTGACCATCGTCCCGCTCTACTGGAGCTTCCACGCCCTGGGTGAAGCCTGTTTTCAGACCCTTCCGGTGTTCGCAGCCTCTTCTCTCGCCCCGCAAGCCTGGGACGTGGGCGATGATTTGCTGTTCACGGCCCTTGGCAGCCTGATCATGGCCTTTCCCTTGGCTGTTTTTGGCTACCTGGCAGCCCTGCGGGCGCAGGTCGGTTTCTTTGCCAGGGTGCCGTAACTGAGTGTTGAAAAAGTCCTTATCCGGCAGTCCGTTCAAAAACCCCAAGTGCAAGGAGCAAAAAAAGTTCAAGGTCGAAGCGTATTTATTCATACGTGAGAGTTTGAACTTTTTGCAGCGACGCAGCAATTGGGAGTTTTTCAACGGACTGGTAAACCGATCCCAGAAAAACGAAGTGTGACCCTTCCCTGGATATCCTCACCAACCCACTCATGACCCCGGCGCAACAGATTCTTCTCTCCCTGGTTTGCTACGCCATCAGTGCACGGCTGCTCTCCGGATGCCTCCGGGTGCGTCCGGTCCGCTACGGATTCGGGCTCAGCGGCTTCTGTCTGATTCTGGCTACAGGCGTTTTTCTGATTGCCGACTCCTTCACCACGGTGGGGATCGATGAGTCCGTGACCTATCACCTCCGATTCGGTCTTGCCGGAGCCGGCTTCGGGGAATACTCCGGCAGCGTATACGCCGGGATGGCCATGCTTTCTCTCGCAACCGCGGTAGGCTTTCTCTCGGCCTGGAGGCTCCGGCCGATTCCGGGCAAAACAGCACATCCCAGAAGCTGGACCGCTCCCCTGATGCTGGGTGCGGCGTTCCTGGTCAATCCAGGCATCCAGGACATTTCCAGGCTGGCGACCCAGCCTCTGAAGCAGACTTCGGACAAAAACCGTTTTTTCGACCTCTACCATGTACCACATATTGCCCCGGGGACAGGGCAGCCAAAAAACCTTGTCTACATTTACGCCGAAAGCCTGGAACGGACCTACTTCGACGAGTCCCTGTTTCCCGGGTTGATTCAGGGGCTCCGGGAGATGGAGCAAGAAGCCCTGTCTTTCACTGGGGTGGAACAGATCAGCGGCACTCATTGGACGATTGCCGGCATGGTCGCCAGCCAGTGCGGCATCCCGTTGGTTACAGCTTCCGGGGGAAATTCCATGTCCGGCATTGATCGATTTTTGCCCGGCGCAACCTGTCTGGGCGACGTGCTGCAAGCCCAGGGATACGCTCTGACCTTTCTTGGAGGAGCAGATCTGGAATTTGCCGGAAAAGGCAAGTTTTATGCCACCCACGGATTCTCGGAAATTATGGGCAAATCCGAACTGCAAAGCATGTTGGAAGATCCGGCTTACGTGAACGAGTGGGGACTGTATGACGACGTGTTGCTGGAATATGCCTTTAAACGCTTTGAACAACTGTCCCAGGCGTCCAGTCCGTTCGCCCTGGTTCTTCTGACCATGGACACCCATCATCCCAGGGGCCATCTTTCCAGGAAATGCGACGGCATGCGCTACCAGACCGGCGACAACCCCGTACTCAATGCCGTAAAATGCTCGGACTATCTGCTTTCCAAATTCGTCCGCGACGTGATGCGCTCTCCCCATTGGGAAAACACGCTGATCGTCATCGCCTCGGATCATCTGGCCATGGGCAATACAGCCACCCATCTTTTAGATCAGGGGAACCGGAAAAACATGTTCATGGTTATTGATGCAGATCACGGAAACGGAACGACGATCGACAAACCGGGGACGACCCTGGACATTGCCCCAACCGTCCTTTCATTGCTCGGCTTCGAAGTGCCCTTATTTGGTCTGGGCCGCGGCCTTCTCAGCGTCGAGCCCACCTTAGTCGAGCAAGAGGCTGATTTAAAGCAGACGTTGAGCAGCTTGCGATCTGAGCTCGCCCTGCTTTGGGGGTACCCCGTAGTTCAGGAGGGTATGCATATAAATGTTTCGCAGCGTCGGTTGCATGTCGATGAACGGGTTTTTCAGCTGCCGACACTTTTGCATTTGGGTGAAGGCGGTGAAATTCTTGACGTGTTCTTCGAATACCAACTTTTTGACTACTCCGAGAAACTGGCATCCTACTTCGCGCGAATGCAACACGACGACATCGTTGTCTGGGTCGATTTCTGTCAGAATTTCACAGGCCCGGACTTGGAGTTCGAAGAGGATTCATTTTGTGTTTACTTGGGCAAGGTCGACGATGAAAAGCCGTTTGTAACGCCCATAACCGATGAGTTGCATATCTCGATGGAGTTGCTGGGCCAGTTTTTGAAATGGCCAGCAACGCCTTGGGTTACGGATCGGCGTATAGATCGACTGAATGAAGTTGGTTGTCTCGATTCCTGAGATCATTGCCTGAAGCAGGGAGCTCGCTCACCCCAGACAACTTTGGCTTGAAAAACAGGAGGTAGCGTTGATGAAGCCAGGGGGGCACCCTCCGTCTCGCGCAGACCGACGACAGCTTGGGCATTGTTCTCAAAATCACTGTGGCTTTGTATCGAAATGGTTTCGCCAAGCAAGGTTTCGGCGAGATAGTCGATGCGGATGGAGCGGAGTTGGTGGCGTTCATGGTGCTCTTGATCGAAACTGTCCAGAATCCAGCGCACGTAGGCCGCGTTGTTGACATGCCGGTTGACGTCCAGGTCGCTGTACGGCACGACCACCCGGCACAGTTCCGACACATCGGAAACGGCGGATTGTTTTCCCAAGACGTCACCCTCCACGTCCGGCTCGTCGGGCAGGACGAGGTGCTCCAGAAACGGACCTGGACGGACCGGTCGATGCTTTGCCGCATCCAGAATCACCCAGGCAGAAATGCCCGAGCCGAATTCTTCGCCACCCGGATCCAGAAGGCGAAAGTGGCGCAGCGCGAAAAGCCGGTGCACCCCCTGGGGCCAAGTGCGGACCACAAGTTCTTGTCCCCAGGCCGGATACCGCCGGATGCGCATCCAGCAGCGCGAAAGCACCCAGAAGCATCCTTGCGCGTCCAGGTGTTCCCGACCCACGCCGAGATCCCGGGCGTGATGCCCGGCAGCCTCCTGAAAACAACCGAACAGGGCGTCCAGGCGAGCCAGGCCGAACATGTCCGCCTCGCTGGTCCGCACCCGGAAGGATTCCGTCCAGACCGATCGGCTCACTTGGACTCCGCCTGAGTTTGCTTCTGGGCGAGGATGTCCTTCAAAGCTCCCTCCAGCATGCCGAATCGAAAATCAAATCCGGCGTCGGTCAGGACCTTGGGAACGATTTTTGCCCCTTGCAACACGACCTGGGCGACCTCTCCCATGGCTAGTTTCACGGCGAAAGCCGGAACCGGGAAAATCGTCGGCCGACGCAATAGCCCTCCCAGCGCCCTTGTAAAATAGGTATTCGTGGCGGCCTGGGGCGCGCAGCAGTTCACCGGACCGTCCAACTCGTCGTGCCGGGCCATGAACTCCAAGGCCCGGCACAGATCAAGCACGTGAATCCACGGGAACCACTGCTCTCCGCTACCCAGGCGCCCGCCCAGACCCTTGCGGAAAATCGGAAGCAGTTGGGCCATGGCGCCGCCGTCCGGTCCCAGCACGGTCCCGAACCGGGCAATGACCACCCGGACCCCGAACCCGCGGGCCTTTTCCGCTTCTTCTTGCCATGCCTGAGCCACATCGGCCAGAAATCCCGTGCCTCGCGGCCCGTCCTCGGCATACTCGGCTTTGGAGTCCAACGGGTAGTACCCTACGGCGTTGGCGTTGATCAGAACCTTGCCCTTGCCGTGATCTCCGGCCAGTGCCTGCACGGCCATGCGCGTGGACTGAACCCTGGATTCCAGAATCTCCTTTTTAGTCACGTCGTTCCAGCGGGTCATGATCGACCGGCCAACCAGGTTGATCACCACGTCCGCCTGGCCGGCCCGGCCCTGCCAGTCTCCGGGCCGCATCGGGTCGTTAATGACGGTCCGGCATTCGGAAGGGATTCGTTCCAAGCTTTTCGCACTTCGTCCCAGGACTTCCACGTCATGACCTTGTTGCAATAACGAGTTGATCAAATGCTTGCCGACGAAACCGGTTCCGCCCAGAATGAAAAAACGCATGAATCCTCCAGTATCTGTTGGTTTCTGATTACAAGGCAGCCCGGCTCACCGGAGCATGGGGAATACCTTCGTGGGCCAGCAGGTATTGTTTCATATCCAAACCAGGGCCAAAGCCCGTCAATTGGCCGGAGCGTCCCAGCACCCTGTGGCAGGGAAACAGCAAGGGCCACGGGTTACGGGCCATGACTCGCCCTACGGCCCTGGCGGCCTTGGGATGCCCGCATTCCGCCGCCAATCGGCCGTAGCTGAGCCAAGCTCCGGTCGGCAAGGCGCGCAAGCGCCGTAAAACCTTCCAGGCGAAGTCGCTCAAACCGTCTCCGGCCAGCGGAACTTCCGGCCAAGCCGGCTCCTCCTTGGCCAGGTAGCGGGCCAGACTGTTCCGGAACGGCTCGGCCCAAGGGGTGGTCAAGGCGGATCGCGGCCCGGCACCCGACCTCTCCGACCATTCCAGGGATATGGATTCCAGACGGTCCCCCCGCCACGTCAGATTAAGAAAAAACGGATCGACCCGGATGCTGTCCCGTGTTGGCATGATGAATTCTCCTTGTCGCAAAAGTCTCGCCCGTCAGGAACTCGGAAAGTTCCGACCTTGCCGCGCGTCCTCGGATTCCATGCGTCGGCGCAGCGTATCCAGGACGTCCCGCTTGTCCCCGGCCCATTGCGGAGCCAGGAGTTCGTCGGACAAAGGGTCCGCGTTCAGACGATGCACGATGATGTCCGGTCTGAGCAGTTCCAGCCCCGCGATCACGGACTGAACGTAGGCATCTTTTGTCGGCGGGATGTAGCCGCCGTTTCGCCAGATCGTCTCCAGTGAGCTGCCCGCGGCCACGAAAAGATTGTGAAACTTGATGCCGGCGACTGGCAATCGATTCACCTGGCGGATGGTTTCCAAAAAGTCGACATCGTTTTCCCCGGGCAGCCCATGCATGACGTGGGCGCAGACCGACAGCCCCCGGGCGTGGGTCCGGCCCACGCACCGGGCGAAGCAGGCAAAGTCGTGGCCGCGATTGATGCGCCGTAAGGTTCGATCATTGGCGGATTGCAGCCCGATGTCCAGCCAGACTTCGGCAAAGCCACAGTCCGCGATGTATCGCAGTTTTTCATCATCCAAACAATCCGGACGGGTTCCCAGACCGACCAGACGAACTCCGGGCAGGTCGGCCAACTCGTCCATCAACCGCCGGACCCGGCTCAACGGACCATACGTGTTGGAAAAGGATTGCAGATAGGCCCAAAAAGCGTCCGTCTTGTATTTTTGCCCCAAGCGCCGGGTTAAGGAAATCCATTGCTCGGCCAGGGACAGGCCGCGATCAAACAGGCCGGTGCCCGAGCCGGATGGATTGCAGAACACGCAGCCGCTTCGAGAAAGAAGACCGTCTCGGTTCGGGCAGGTGGAACCGGCGTCCAGGGGAATTTTTCGCACTCGGACGCCGTATTTTGTCCGTAAATAGGCGGAAAGGGAGTTGTAGCGGAAGGAGAGCACAGCGGGATCGATTTGGGAAGATTTCGCGGGGAGGGCGCGAAGCCGACTCGCCGCCTTGCTTGCACCCACCATATTTGCTAGATTCTCTGACTTTGCGCGCTCGTCGCGACGTCATCCTATATTATCCCCAAGCGAGGGTCTATGTCGAGAATTCTGGATATCCTGCTGGGTCCGTTTTCCAGCGATCTGGCGATTGATTTGGGCACCGCCAACACCTGCGTCTACGTCAAGGGCAAGGGCATCGTGCTCCGCGAACCCTCCGTGGTCGCCGTGAAGAAGGACAACCGCGGCCAGAACAAGGTCTTGGCCGTGGGGGCCGAGGCCAAACGGATGCTCGGCAGGACCCCCGGGAACATCGAGGCCATTCGTCCCATGAAGGACGGGGTCATCGCGGACTTCGAAATCACCGAGGCCATGCTCCGCCACTTCATTTCCAAGGTTCATAACCGTCGTCATCTGGTGCGGCCGCGGATCATCGTCTGCGTGCCCACGGGCATCACCCAGGTGGAAAAACGAGCCGTGCGTGAATCCGCGCAAAGCGCCGGAGCACGGGAAGTCTACCTGATCGAGGAGCCGATGGCCGCGGCCATCGGCGCCAACCTGCCCGTCACCGAGCCGACTTCCAACATGGTCGTGGACATCGGCGGCGGCACCACCGAAGTGGCCGTCATTTCTCTCTCCGGCGTGGTGTACAGCAAGTCCGTGCGCATGGGCGGGGACAAGATGGACGAGTCCATCATGCAGCACCTGAAGCGTAAATATAACATGCTCATCGGAGAAAGTTCGGCGGAGCAGATCAAGATGCGCCTCGGCTCGGCCTATCCGCTGGACAAGGAAGAAGAAATGGAGGTCAAGGGACGGGATCTGGTCACGGGCATTCCCCAGAATATTTTGATCACGTCCGAGGAGGTCCGCAAAGCCTTGGCCGACCAGGTGGACGTCATCGTCCAGGCGGTGCGCATCGCCCTTGAGCAGACCCCTCCCGAGCTTGCCGCGGACATCGTCGACCGCGGCATTGTTTTGACCGGAGGCGGCGCCCTGCTCCGCGGGCTGGACAACCTGCTGCGCGAAGAGACCTCGTTGCCCATCACCGTTGTCGACGACCCGCTTTCCGCGGTGGTGCTGGGCTCGGGCAAAGCACTGGACAGCCTGGATATTTTGCGAGAGGTAACCATCGATTAGCCTATTTCCCGTCCGCTCCAAGCGATTCATAGCTTTTTTGCTCCTGATCATCTTTCTGCTTCTGAGCATTTATACCTGGAACTGGCGTACCGGCGTCCTGGATGGGATCACGGGAAAGACCGGCCTGGAAATCGTGGCCTGGGTTTCGTTTCCCCTGCGATGGACCGGGGAACAGGTCCGTTCCTCTTGGGATTCCTACGTCAACTTGGGAGAGGTGCGCCAGGAGAATGAACGGCTGTGGGCCAAGGTCACCGATCTCTATCTGCAATTGTCCCGGTTGCATGAGGAGGCCGCCGAGGTCAACCGCCTGCGCGCCCTGCACGATTTTCAGCCGCCCGATGACTGGACTCTGGAAGGCGGACGGGTGGTGGCCGCGAGATTCGGACCGCACGCCGTGGTGGAATCCTTGCTGGTGGACAAGGGAACCCGGGTCGGCGTGGTCGAAAACACCCCCGTGATCACCCCCCTGGGAGTCGTGGGGCGGGTGCTGCGCGGATCCCCCACCTTTTCCAACGTACTCTTGATCACCGATCCCAACAGTAAAGTGGCGATCATGGGCCGCGACCACCGCACGCAGGGCATCCTGGTGGGCAATGGGCCGCAACGGGAACTGCAAATGCAGTACGTCCCGTTGAACGACCTGCTCCAGGAGGGTGAAATCCTCGTCACCTCCGGCATGGACGGCGTTTTTCCCAAGGGATTGCCCGTGGCCCGGGTCCAGCGCATCGAACGGCCCAGCACCTCTTTGTTCCAAGTAGTGGAGGCCGCGCCGCTCGTGGACTTGCGCAACCTGGAGGAAGTATTCCTGGTGCTGAACCTTACCCCGGTCATCGAAGAATAGACGTGCTTTCCGTCATCGGCGTGACCCCGATTCGCATTTTTTGGGTCGTCTTCTTCGTTTTGGCGGTTTGGCTTCAACTGTTTTTCCCCGGAACGGACTTTTTCGTGTCCGGCATCATTCTCTGCCTGCAGCGTGAACGATTCAGGCATGTCCTCGCGCTGATCCTCCCGGCGCTTTTGATCCAGGAAGGCGCGGGAGCTCTGGTGTTCGGGGCCGGGCTCCTGCGGTACGGGGGCCTGGTCGGCATGTTCCTGATCGGGCGCGGTCTGTTCGAAGCCCGCAGTCCGGTCTTCATCCTGCTGCTGGCCGCCGCCTTTGCCCTCGCGCAGATGATCATCCTGCATACCATGGCCGGCCTCCAGTCCATGAACATCCAAGGACAGCGCCTATTCTTGGAAAGTTTGACCATGTTCGCGACGACCGTACTAGGCTGGTGGTTTCTAGACGCCGTTTACCGTTTCATCTCCCGCCATGCATCTCAATCGTGACGCCGAGCCTCAGCAGTTTCCGAAGAACGGCCTGCTGTTTCTCCAGCTGCTGGTGCTGGGAATATTCGTCGTCTTCGCCCTACGCTTCTGGTATCTGCAACTGCATCGGGGCCAGGAGTTCGCGGACCGGGCCGAAAACAACCGCATCCGCCAGCAGCAGGTTTACGCTCCACGCGGCCTGATCAGGGACCGGAGCGGAGCGTTGTTGGCCGTGAACGAACCGGCCTACGCCCTGGCCATCGTTCGCGAGGACTCCCAGGACATCCCCGCGGCCCTCCGACGAATCAGCGATTGGCTGGACCTGGACCTGGACCATCTCCAGGAGACTTTTGAAAAGGGACGCCCGAGAATCCGGCGGTTCGAGCCACAAATCCTGGTCCACTCTCTGACCTTCGAGCAACTGGCCACCATCGAAGCCAACACCATGACCTGGCCGGAACTGAAAATCGTCACCAAGCCGAGACGATCTTATCCTCAGGGTCCGTTGTTGGCCCACGTCATCGGGTACGTGGCCGAGGCCAACGAACAGGAAATGAACGTCGATCCGGACCTGACCCTGGGCGACAGCGTCGGCAAGAAAGGGATCGAGTTCACCATGGAAACGGTTCTGCGGGGTCAAAAGGGGCTGCGCCAGGTAGACGTGGACGCCGCCGGGCGCCAGTTGGGGACCGCGTTGTTGGTCCCTCCTGAAGCCGGAGGCGACGTTCGGCTGAGCATCGACCTGGAGCTGCAGGAATTCGTCGACCAGACCTTGGGCGAGCATGTCGGCTCGGTGATCGTCATGGAAGCCGACACCGGCCAGGTGTTGGCCCTGGTCAGCAAACCGGCCTTCGACAACAATATGTTCGTCTCTGGGTTAAGCCACGCGGATTGGGCCCTGCTCCGGGACAACCCAGCCCATCCGTTGCAGAACCGGGCCATCCAGAGCGCGTACCCTCCGGGCTCGGTCTTCAAGCTGGTCATAGCCGGGGCCGCTCTGACGCACCGCATCGCCGTGCCCACGGACCGGGTCTTCTGCTCCGGCGGACTCCGGCTGGGCAACCGCTTGTTCCGCTGCTGGGAACGACGCGGGCACGGCTGGATGGACATGAACCAAGGGCTGGTCCAATCCTGCGACGTTTACTTCTACACCCTCGGGGACAAACTGGGCGTGGACCGGATGCACCCCTATGCCGTGGAGAGCGGGTTCGGCGTGCGCACCGGGATCGACCTGCCCCACGAGTCCATGGGCTTGGTCCCCAGCCGCGATTGGAAGCGCCGCCGCTTCAATGAACCCTGGCATGGAGGAGAAAACTTGAATATGTCCATCGGACAGGGCTACATGCTGGCCACGCCGCTCCAACTGGCCAGATACACCGCGGCCCTGATCAACGGCGGAAAACTGCTCAAGCCCCAACTCCTGGCCAGCGCGTCCCCGGATGTGCGGGGAGAGCTGCCCTTGCAGGCCGGACACCGGGAATTTCTTGTCCAGACCATGGTCAACACCGTCGAAGGTTCGAGAGGCACGGCGAGACGGATCGCCAAGCCCGGCGTGCGCCTCGGGGCCAAGACCGGCACGGCCCAGGTGGTTCGACTGATGAGCGAGTTCGAGCGGGCCAAGCTCAAGGATATCCCGTACCATCTCCGCGACCATGCCTGGATGAACTCTTTCGGCCAGCGGGACGGACGCAACTACGTCATCGTGGCCATGGTCGAACACGGCGGAGGCGGAGGTTCCACCGCCGGACCAATCATCAAATCCATTTACGACTACCTGTTCCCTGACCCCCAAAAGGTGGAAGAAGCCCGTGACCCTGATTGATCGCCGCCTGATCACTCACTTCGACTGGGCCTTGGCCGGCTTCGCCATGGCCCTGTTCGCCCTGGGAGTCGTCAATCTCTACTCCGCCAGCGGGTTTCGGATGGAGGAGGGCATCACCCTGACCTCCTTTTATCGCAAGCAACTTTACTGGGGCATGATCGGCCTGGCCGGAATGATCGCCTTCCTGGTCTTCGATTATCGTCACTTGCGGATGCTGGCCTGGCCGCTGTTCGTGGCCACCGTGGTCGCCCTGGTCGCGACCTTGCTTTGGGGCAAGACCATCATGGGGGCCCGGCGTTGGCTGGATTTGGGTCTTTTCAACTTCCAATCCAGTGAATTCGCCAAAATTTCTCTGCTGATCCTCGCCGCCAAACTGCTTTCCCGGGACCAGGGCAAGCTTGACTGGGGTCGGCTTCTGATTCTCGGCGGCATCGGCCTTGTGCCGGCACTCCTGGTGATCAAGCAGCCGGATCTCGGCTCGGCCGTCACCCTGCTGCTGATCCTGGGCGGCATGGCCCTGTTCCGCGGAGTTCGCGGCTCGGTGCTCAAAGTGGCGGCCCTGCTTGTTCCGGCGTCCCTCCCCCTGGGCTGGTATCTGCTGCACGACTATCAGCGTCAGCGCATTCTCGGCTTCCTCGACCCAGGTAATGATCCGCTGGGTGCCGGATACCATATTATCCAGTCGCAGATCGCGGTGGGCTCCGGGCAGCTGTGGGGTCGGGGCTTTTTGGAGGGGACCCAAAGTCAATTGCGATTTTTGCCGGAAAAGCATACTGACTTCGCGTTGGCCGTGTTTGGAGAGGAATGGGGGTTTATCGGTTGTCTGGTCCTCTTGATGCTGATTTCCCTGTTCCTGTTGAGCATCATCCGAACCGCGGCCGAGGCCAAGGACGGGTTCGGCTGTTATCTGGCCGTGGGCATCTTTTTCTATTTTTTCTGGCAAATAGTCGTCAACATGGGCATGGTACTGGGGTTGATGCCCGTGGTGGGCATTCCCCTTCCGCTGATCAGCTACGGCGGCACGTCGACCTTGACCAGCTTCTGCTTGATCGGTCTCGTGCTCAATGTCTCCATGCGTCGCTTTTTTTTCAAAAAATGATCAACCCGGAGAGCATCAATCCATGTGTGCGCTCTTTTCAAAAGACACCAATAAAGGAACTCCAGCCATGGCCAAAGACGAGATCAACGCCTTCCTGGGCTCTGGAACGTCGTACGAAGGAAAACTTCACTTTCAAGGGGCGGTACGCATCGACGGGGCCTTTCTCGGAAGAATCGATTCGCAAGGCACCCTGATCGTCGGACAGGACGCCAAGATCGACGGCGAAGTCGCCGTGGGCAGTCTGATCCTCAGCGGCCTGCTGAAGGGACGCGTCACGGCGGAGGACAAAATCGTCCTGCACAAGACGGCCCGGCTGCAAGGTTCGGTACGTGCTCCGACCCTGATCATCGAGGAAGGAGCGGTCCTGGACGGCGACGTGGTGATGTCCGCAACCGCCACCGAGACCGTCGCCGAACTCCCAATGCCTCGAGAAGATTCCGAATCATCTTCTTGAGTCAAACAGAGTACGTGAAAAAAATGAAAACCTTTTGACAGAGAACGTAAAATTCGGTAGAGGCCGTTTGGCTTGCACTAAAATTCACATACTCACCCGGAGGGCAGACTATGATTGATGTCAACATTTCCATGCTCATTCAGCTGATCAATTTCTTCATTGTTCTGGCTGTGCTCAACGCGATCCTCTATCGACCGATCCGGGCGGTCATCAAGAAGCGCGCCCAACGTTTGTCGGAGCAGCTGCGTGACGTGGAGAACTTCACGGCTCAAGCTCAAGAAAAAATGGCGGCCTATACCGGCGCTCTGACCGTTGCCCAGCAACAGGGCGTGGAAATCCGTTCCCAGTTCAAGGCCGAAGGATACCAAGAAGAGGCCACGTTGCTGGACGGGGCCAACAAGTCAGCGGCTCAAGAATTGAAGGCGGCTCGCGAGGACGCCGCGGCGCAGGTGCGCGCCGGCAAGAAGACCCTGACATCCCGAGTCGACGGGTTCGCCCGGCAGGTCACGGAAAAAGTCGTTAGCTGGGCCGTGTAACCGTAATCAATTGTAAGGAGGGCTTGGAGTTGAAACGCAACGTGGCTATTTTAATCACGGCTGTCCTGGTGCTGATAAGCATTGGTTTGTTTTGGGCATCCGCTGGTGTGGACGCAATGGCGAAATGGAAAGATCTTGCTTGGCGAATCATCAACTTCATCATCTTCGTCGGGATTCTCTATTGGGCAGCCGGAAAGCGCATCGGCCAGATGCTCACCTCCCGGCGGGAAAAAATTCGGGACGATCTCATCGACATGGATCAACGCCGCATTGATGCCGATAAAAAATTGCGGGAAGTCGAAGCCCAGATCAAGGACCTGGACGCCGAGCGCGAACGGGTGCTTGCCGACTTCCAGAGCCAGGGAGAGACGCTGAAGCGAACCATCATCGCCCAAGCACATGAAAAAGCGGCGCAGATCAAGGCCCAGGCCGAAACGGCCGCAACCCAGGAATACAAGCTGGCCACGGAACGACTCCGCGAGGAGCTGGCCGACATGGTTGTGGAAACAGCCGAGAAAATGATCCAAAGCCAGTTGACCAAGGAAGGCCATGAAAAATTGATCCAACAATCCTTAACAAGGGTGGTGCTGCATTGATTGGAAACATCGTGGCGCGCAGATACGCCCGGGCTCTCTTCTCCTTGGGCGTGCCCCAGGGGGACGCGGAACTTGTCGCCTACGGCAAGGACCTCTCCGGGTTGGCCAAGGCATTGAACGAGTCGCCGCAGTTGGACCGCATATTCCGCAATCCCGTCTTCAAGGTGGAAGAAAAGAAGGCTGTGGTCAACGCGATTCTTTCAAAGATCAAAGCCAAGCAGATGGTCGTCAACTTCTGTCATCTGCTGGCGGACAACAACAGACTGGGATTTCTGGCGGACATCCAGGCCTACTATGCTGAGTTGCTGGACGAGCACCAAGGCGTGGCCCGAGGCCGAATGATCACGGCCATCAACCTGGAGCCGGAAATTCAAAAAAAGCTCAAGAAATCGCTGGAGGAAAAGACCAGCCGCCAGTTGATTCTCGATTATGCCGTGGACCCGCAAATTTTGGGGGGACTCGTGTTGAAGATTGGGGACAGGGTACTGGATGCCAGCCTTCGGGCCCAACTGGTCGCGATGAAAGAAACCATCAAGAGGGGTGAGTAACGGCCATGCAGATCAAAGCAGATGAAATCAGCAAAATTATTGAGAGCCAGATTCAGAATTACGAACAGCGCGTGGAAATGAGCGAAACCGGCGTCGTCCTCTCCGTTGGCGACGGAATCGCTCGCGTCTACGGCGTTGAAAACGCCATGGCCATGGAGCTGCTGGAATTCCCCGGCGGCGTCTACGGCATGGTATTGAACCTCGAAGAGGACAACGTCGGCGTCGCGCTGTTGGGCGAAGTCACGAACATCAAGGAAGGCGACACGGTCAAGCGGACCGGACGGATTTTCTCCGTGCCCGTAGGCGACGCGGTGGTCGGCCGGGTCATCGACCCCTTGGGAAATCCCCTGGACGGTCTAGGACCCATCGAAGCCAAGGAAATCCGGAAAGTTGAAATCAAGGCTCCCGGCATCGTGGCCAGGAAGTCCGTTCACGAGCCCATGTACACCGGGCTGAAGGCCATCGACGCCATGACCCCCATCGGTCGCGGACAGCGCGAACTGGTCATCGGCGACCGTCAGATCGGGAAAACAGCTCTCTGCCTGGACGCCATCCTGGCCCAGAAGGAAAGCGACATCCACTGCTTTTACGTGGCCATCGGCCAGAAGAAGTCCACCGTCGCCCTGGTCGTGGACACCCTGCGCAAATACGGTGCCATGGAATACACCACGGTCATCTCCGCCACGGCTTCCGAACCGGCCTCCCTGCAGTACATCGCGGCCTACTCCGGCTGCACCATGGCCGAATACTACCGGGACAGCGGCAAGCACTCCCTGATTATTTACGATGACCTTTCCAAGCAGGCCGTGGCCTACCGCCAGATGTCCCTGCTGCTGCGTCGTCCTCCGGGACGTGAAGCCTTCCCCGGCGACATCTTCTACAACCACTCCCGCCTGCTGGAGCGCTCCGCCAAGGTCAACGACGCCATGGGCGCCGGTTCCCTCACCGCCCTGCCGATCATCGAAACCCAGGCCGGCGACGTCTCCGCTTACATTCCGACCAACGTCATCTCCATCACCGACGGTCAGGTCTACCTGGAACCCAGTCTGTTCTACGCCGGTGTTCGTCCGGCCATCAACGTCGGGTTGTCCGTCTCCCGCGTGGGCGGCGCCGCCCAGATCAAGGCCATGAAGCAGGTCGCCGGAACCTTGCGCCTGGATTTGGCCCAGTACCGCGAACTGGCCGCCTTCGCCCAGTTCGGTTCCGACCTGGACAAGTCCACCCAGCAGCGCCTCAATCGCGGCATGCGACTGGTTGAACTTCTGAAGCAGCCTCAGTATCAGCCCATGACCGTGGCTGAACAGGTCATTTCCTTGTACGCCGGAACCCGCGGCCTGATGGACGACCTCCCGGTGTCCGCAGTGTTCAAGTTTGAGACCGAACTGCAAGAGTACATGCGCAACCAGCGTCCCGATATTCTGGACGACATCAAGACCAAGCAGGCCCTGGACGCGGATCTTGAAGCCAAGCTGCGTGAAGCCATCGAGACGATGAAGAAGACCTTTCAGGCTGAATAACCATTGAGGAGAGTACAATGGCTTCTTTGAAGGACATTCAGCGCAAGATCGGCGGGGTCAAGAAAACCAAGCAGATCACCAAGGCCATGAACATGGTGGCCTCGGCGAAATTGCGCAAGGCTCAGCAACGCATTGAGCAGTTCAGACCATATGCGGACAAGTTATACGAGATGCTCACGGATTTGAGCGGCCGCACGGACACCTCGGCTCACCCGTTGCTTGAGGTGCGCGAGGCAATCAAAAAAGTCGTGATCGTCCTGGTCACCGCGGACCGCGGATTGTGCGGCAGCTTTAACGTCAACCTGATCACCAAGGCCCGTAAGCTGGCGGCGGAGAAAGAAGCCGTCGGCAAAGAAGTGGAGATCGTCTGCGTCGGAAAAAAGGGACGGGACGTGATGCGCAAGCAGCCGTGGCCCATCCGTGCTGATCACGTCAACGTGATGAACACCTTCGACTTCACCCTGGGCACGGAACTGGGCACAAGCCTGATGAACGGATATTTGAACCACGAGTTCGATGAAGTGATCATCGTCTTCGGAAAATTCATCAGTTTCGCCAAGCAGGAGGTCGTCTCCCTGCGTGTTCTGCCCATCGCTTCGGAAGCAGCCGAGGTGGAGGAAGTTCAGGGACCCGCCAGCGAGTACATTTACGAACCGTCGGTGGAAGGCATTCTCGCCGAATTGCTGCCTCGTTTCGTAAACGTGCAGATCTACAGAGGGCTTCTGGATACGAACGCCAGCGAACATGCCGCTCGGATGCGGGCCATGGACAACGCGACGAAAAATTGTGACGAATTGTCGAAATCTTTGACGTTGGTCTATAACAAGGCCAGGCAAAGCGCCATTACCACAGAGCTGATGGATATCGTCGGCGGCGCTGAAGCTCTGAAATCAGCCTAAAGAGGGGGCGTAGTAGATGAGTGAACTTATGGAAGGAAAGGTGGCGCAAGTCATTGGGCCAGTCGTGGACGTGGCCTTTCCGGAAGGAAAGTTGCCCAACATTTTAAGTGCGTTGGAAATCAACAACACCAACAATGAAGACGCTCCCGACCTGGTGGTCGAAGTGGCGCAGCACCTTGGAAACAACCTGGTCCGCTGCATTGCCATGGACGCCACGGACGGTCTGGTTCGGGGCAACGTGGCCAAGGCCACCGGCAAGCCGATCATGATTCCCGTCGGCAAGCCCGCTCTTGGTCGCATCATGAACGTGGTCGGTCGTCCCGTGGATGAACTCGGTCCCATCGACTCCACGAAAATGATGCCCATCCACCGGGCGGCACCCAGCTTCACCGAGCAGAGCACCAAGGTTGAACTGCTGGAAACCGGTGTAAAGGTCATCGACTTGCTGATCCCCTTTCCCAAGGGCGGCAAGATCGGCATGTTCGGCGGCGCCGGCGTGGGAAAGACCGTTATCTTGATGGAGATGATCAATAACATCGCCAAGCAGCACGGCGGTATTTCCGTGTTTGCCGGTGTTGGCGAACGGACTCGTGAAGGGAACGACCTGTACCACGAAATGAAAGACGCCGGGGTTATCGAAAAAGCCGTGTTGATCTACGGCCAGATGAACGAGCCTCCAGGAGCCCGGGCCCGCGTCGCGCTGACCGCTCTGGCTTCCGCGGAATACTTCCGCGACGAGGAAGGCCAGGACGTGCTGCTCTTCGTGGACAACATCTTCCGGTTCACCCAGGCAGGTTCCGAGGTCTCCGCGCTTCTGGGCCGTATGCCCTCCGCGGTGGGGTATCAGCCGACTTTGGGCACGGACCTTGGTGAACTCCAGGAACGGATCACCTCCACCACCAAGGGGTCCATCACATCGGTGCAGGCCGTATACGTTCCCGCCGACGACTTGACCGACCCCGCGCCGGCCACCACCTTTGCCCACTTGAACGGAACCATCGTTCTTTCGCGACAGATCGCGGAGTTGGGCATTTATCCGGCGGTGGACCCGCTGGACTCCACGTCCAGCATTCTGGACCCGCTTGTTCTGGGCAACGAGCACTACGATACCGCTCGGCAGTTGCAGATGATCCTTCAGAAGTACAAGGATCTGCAGGACATCATCGCTATTCTGGGCATGGACGAACTGTCCGACGATGATAAGCTCACCGTGTCCCGCGCCCGGAAAATCCAGCGCTTCCTGTCCCAGCCCTTCTTCGTCGCCGCGCAGTTCACCGGCAAGGAAGGCCGTTATGTGAAGCTGGAGGATACCATTCGCGGATTCAAGGAAATCATCGAAGGTAAGCACGACGATATCTCTGAACAGGCCTTCTACATGGTCGGCACCATTGAGGAAGCGTTGGAAAACGCGAAGAACTTCTAAGCTGGAAGGTGGCAGATTATGGCCAAGACCATACACTTGGAAATCGTCACTCCCGACCGGAAGCTGCTCAGTGAGGACGTCGAGTTTGTCGGTGCTCCGGGGTACAACGGCGAGTTCGGCATCCTGCCGGACCACGCGCCCTTTCTGTCGGCCCTGGGCGTCGGCAGTCTGCACTACAACAAGGACGGACGAAAGCACTGGATTTTTCTCTCCGGCGGCTTTGCCGAAGTTTCCTCGAACAAGATAAGCGTCCTGGCGGAAGTGGCCGAGCGGGCCGAGGAGATCGACCTGGAACGGGCCAGAAAGGCCAGGGAGCGAGCCGAAAATCGGCTTGTCGAACAAAAGGCCCAGATCGACTTTGCCAGATCCCAGGCCGCACTCCAACGCGCCCTGGCGCGAATGAAGACACGCAACCTGGCTGTCTAGTCTCTTCAGCCAAAATGAACCAAAACCGGCGTCAATAATGACAGTGGAAGCCGGATATGACGAAAGCGGATCAATTGATCCGCTTTCGTTTTTTTTGGGCGTCCCCATCGCTCATCCTAAACCAGAGCGATGTCGGTCACACGGCGATTCTCCGGACCTGCTCAAAATCGCTCCAGCCCCTCAGGACTTTTTGAATCCCGTCCTGCATCAGCGTCCGCATGCCTTGCGCCATGGCTTGCCGACGCAGTTCCGCGGCCCCGGCCTTGCCTGCTATGAGGGCACGGATTTCAGGGGTACCCACCAGGAGCTCATGGACTCCCATGCGCCCTTTGTATCCGGAATTTCCGCACGCAGGGCAACCCACCGCTCGATACAGGGGCGGCGGGCCGTCGGCCAAACCCAACTCGTCGACATACTCTTCGCCGTATTGATGCACGATCGCTTCCAGTTCATCGGAAGACGGCGTGTAGGGCGTCTTGCACTTTTCGCAGAGTGTGCGCAGCAAACGTTGGGCCAGAACGCCCAGTACGGCGTCGGAAAAAATGATGGGTTCAATGCCCATGTCCAGAAGTCGAACCAGGGTTTCGGGGGCGGAATTCGTGTGCAGGGTTGAGAAGACCAGGTGCCCGGTGAGCGACGCTTCCACCCCTGCTTGGGCCGTTTCCGCGTCCCGCATTTCGCCGATCATGATCACGTCCGGGTCGGCTCGCAGGAAAGAGCGCAGCGCCGAGGCAAAGGTCATCCCGATCTTGGGCTGGACTTGAAGCTGCTGCAACCCCGGCTGGGTGATCTCCACCGGGTCTTCGGCGGCCCAGATTTTCCGGTCCGGTTTGTTGATATGCCCAAGAACCGCGTGCAGGGTCGTGGTCTTGCCCGAACCGGTGGGGCCGACCACCAGGAAGATGCCGTGGGGTCGTGAAATCAGTTCCAGGGTTCGGTCCATGTTCCCTGGAGACAAGGCCAGTTTCTCCAGAGGCAGGGCCCGGCTTGCGGCCAAGAGCCGCAATACGGCGCTCTCCCCGTTCACCGTGGGCATGGTCACCACGCGCAGCTCCAGAGGAGTGTCGGCCAGACGGACCAGACATTTTCCGTCCTGTGGCTTGCGGCGCTCGGAAATATCCAACCCGGACATGACCTTAATCCGGGCGATGACCGCCCGGACGTGGCTGGCCGGTATCCGCAAGGTCGGACGACACAAGCCGTCCACGCGGTACCGGACCAGGGCCGGAGCAGCCCCTTTTTCCGGTTCAATGTGGATGTCCGAGGCATTCTGGCGGTGGGCTTCCAGGATCAGTTTGTTGACCAATTGAATCACCGTGGCCGTGTTCTCGCTGAGGGTGTCGTCCACGTCTTCCGTCAGCTCACAGGCCCCACCCTCTTCCTCCAGGCGGACAACCAAGTCCGAGATGTCCGCCTCATCCTTGGCCCGCAGATCCTGCCCAAGGTAACGCTGAATGTCTTCGGGCAGCCCAATACGGAAGACGTACCGTTCGGCTTTGACGATCTTCTGGATTTCCGTGATCCGCTGCATGTCCGACGGATTGTCGATCAGAATCACGACCTCGTCCGCGTTCCCGGACAGGGGAATCCAGTTCTGGTTGCGCAGATAGTCCACGGAAACGTGGCGAACCAAGTCCAGGGCCGGGGTCAGGTTCGGATCATGGGCATGAAAGGGCACTTGGTAGAACCGTTCCAGGGAGTGCCCCACTTCGTCGGGCCGCAGACCGGCCTCGTTGATCAGCAGCGTGCAGACATCTCCGCCCTCCTCCTCGACGCGACGACGTACCTGCTCGACTTGCTCCCTGGATATCCGGTTCTTGAGTAGAAGATATTCGAAAGGCCCGTTCGTGCCCTGAAACTCCGCGGAGAATTTTTGTCCAAGGATCGTCGCCAGCTTGACCGCGTTGCGTAGATCGACCTCACAAAATGACGGCCCGGCCGTGCAGTTCAGAAGCTGCATCACGCCGAGCCCGACGCCTTTGTGAGTGATGGGAACTACAACCATGGACCGACTCCGGAAACCGGTCCGCTGATCAAAGCCCATGTTGAAGCGCAAGGCGGGATGGATCCGTTGCAGTTCATCGGCGTCGTATACATCCCGGATCAACAAGTGGGCCTGATTCAATGCCACGTATCCGGCAATGGAGGTGGGGGAGAGCGGGACGCGAATCTCCTTGATCTCATCCCCGCTTTTGAACTTGGAGACGATCACCTGGTCGGCGCGCAAGCGCTGATAGACCGTCAAACGTTCGGCCCGCAATAAGTGCAGCAAAGAGGCTTCGATATCTGGAAGCAGGTCGTGGAAGCGGTCCGCCAGATAAATCCGCTCCACCACGGAATTGAACAGGACCTGGGCATCGCACCCGGATTGCGGGCTTTGGGCGGTCTTGGAGAGAGAATTCTCGCTCATGTTTTCACCGTGACGTCAGTCCGTGTTTGTTCAGCTTGTATTGTAATGTTCTGCGGCTTATCCCCAACGCCTCGGCCGTTTTGCCCCGATGGCCGCCCTGCGCTTCCAAGGCGGAAACCAGTACCTGGCGTTCAGCGGCGTCGAATGAAGGTTCATCGGCAACACCCTCGAAGCGGGCATGCTGGATGGATTTTTGGGTAGATACGGCGGAAAGCGGAGATGGTTTTTCGGTCTCCCGGACATGATCCGGCAACAAGTCCGGCGTCAGCATGTCCGAGCGGGCCAGAATCAAGGCCCGTTCCAGCACGTTTTCCAGTTCGCGGACGTTGCCGGGCCAGAGGTAGGCCGTGAGGATTTCCAAAAATCCCGGCCCCATGTCTCGAAAAGGTTTGCGATTTTTCAAGGACAATTTGTGCAAAAGATGGCGGGTCAACAGGGGGAGATCCTCAAGCCGTTCTCGAAGCGGAGGCAGTTTGATCTCCAGGACGTTCAACCGGAAGTATAAATCTTCGCGGAACGCCCCGGAGGACACCAGCTTGGGCAGATCCTGGTGGGTCGCGGCAATGATGCGCACGTCCACCTGTACGGTCTGGGTCCCCCCCAACGGCTCCACGGTGCGCTCCTGGAGCGCCCGCAATAATTTGGCTTGCAGGGATGGGGGCATGTCACCAACTTCATCCAGGAACAAGGTCCCCTTTTCGGCCAGTTGAAACCGACCGGGCTTGTTACTCACCGCTCCGGTAAAAGCGCCCTTGACGTAGCCGAACAGCTCGCTCTCCAGGAGTTCGCCGGGCAAGGCCGCGCAGTTGATTTCCACCAACGGGCCGGCATGCCGCAGGCTGGATGCGTGGATCGCCTTGACTACCAATTCCTTGCCGGTGCCGGATTCGCCCAGAACCAGGACCGTGGCCTCGGTGGGCCCGACCTGATGGATCAAATCAAGGACCCGCTGCATGGCCGGGCTCTGGCCCACCAGTCTGGGGCTCCCATCCTCCTCCCCCAGGGCCCGGCGCAAGTCCTGGTTTTCCCGGACCAGGCCCAGGTAATCGCGGGCCTTAAGCAGAACAGCCTTCAGTTCTTCATTGTCCGCCGGCTTGGTCAGGTAGTCGAACGCTCCCAACTTCATGGCTTCCACGGCCGAACCGACGCTGCCGAAGGCCGTGAGCATGATCACGGGCAATCGCGGATGCAGGGCCTTGATCTCCTGAAGAATCGCGATGCCGTCCCGGTCCGGCAGGCGGATGTCCAAAAGGACGGCATCCAGGTTCGCCTTCCCGCTGCACGCTTCCAGGCCTTCGCCACCGTCCGCGGCCTCCAGCACCGCCCAGCCAACGTCCTCCAAAACGGCGCGGATCATCAGCCGATGGCCGGGTTCATCGTCGATCACCAGGACAACGGGCTTGGCGGGGGGCATTGGGGAAGTATGGGAGGTAGGGGACGTGTGGGGCATGGGGGGATACCGGCAAAGGGCGTGATAAAAAAAATCCCGCCTTCGAACCAGGGCGAAGGCGGGACGGATGGATGGGGCACGGCGGAAGCCGTTTACGCTGTGCGCAACAGGCTACTTTTGCAGCCAGGCCATCATGCCCCGCAACCGATCGCCGACTTCCTCGATGGGATGCTCCTCCACCTGTCTGCGCAGCGCGTAAAAGGCGGGACGACCAGCCTGGTTCTCCAGTATCCACTCCTTGGCGAACCGGCCTTGCTGGATCTCCTCCAGAACCCGCTTCATTTCCTGCTTGACCCGTCCGTCCACCAAACGCGGTCCGCGGGTCAGGTCGCCGTATTCAGCGGTATCGCTGATGGAGTGATGCATCTTCTTGAACCCGCCCTCGTACAGCAGGTCCACGATCAGCTTCAGTTCGTGCATGCATTCAAAATAAGCCACCTCGGGCTGGTACCCGGCCTCGATCAAGGTTTCGTAGCCAGCCCGGATCAGGGCGCTCACCCCACCGCAGAGCACGGCCTGTTCGCCGAAAAGATCGGTCTCGGTTTCTTCCTGGAAGGTGGTCTGCAAGACCCCGGAACGGGTTGAACCGATACCCCGGGCATAGGCCAGGGCCATTGCCAGGGCTTGACCCGTGGCGTCCTGATGCACGGCCACCAGGGCCGGTACGCCGCCTCCGCGTTCATACTCCCGGCGCACTAAGTGTCCCGGCCCCTTGGGGGCGACCATGACCACGTCCACGTCTTTGGGAGGCAGGATCTGATTGAAATGGATATTGAACCCGTGAGCGAAAACCAGGGTCTTGCCGGCCGTAAGGTTCGGCAGAACTTCCTCCTGGTAAACCTTGGGCTGATACTGGTCCTGGACCAGGATCTGGATCACGTCGGCGGTCTTGGCCGCGTCCGCGGCGCTCATGGGCTCGAAACCGTGCTCCTTGGCCAAACGCCAGTTCTCTCCGCCGGGCCGCTGCCCGATGACCACGTTGCAGCCGGAATCCCGCAGATTCTGGGCATGGGCATGTCCCTGACTGCCATATCCGATGATGGCCACGGTTTTGCCGATCAACGGCTCCAATGGGGCGTCCTGTTCGTAATATACGCGCATTCCTTCTCCTTTTCTGTTCATAATGCGTACCTGTGTCCCGCGACAACAAGGCAATCGCCAAAGCGACGAACTTGAATTCGCGAATGATCTGAGCCGATTCTCAATGGTATCTTGCCGAAAAAATAGTATAAAAATCAGTCCACCTGCATACTGCGGCGCATGGCCACGGTGCCGGTGCGGGCGAACTCCTTGATGCCGAATCGTTGCAACAGGCTGACGATGGCCCTGATTTTGCCCTGATCACCGGTGATTTCCAGGGTCAGGTCGTTGCCGCTGACGTCAACGACCTTGCAACGGAAGATGTCCGCGATCCGCAGCACTTCAGCCCGGCGTTCGTCCTCGGCGTTAACCTTGATCAGCACCATTTCCCGTTCCACGGACTGCAGGTGGGTTAAATCAACGACCTTGACCACGGTCACCAGCTTGCGCAGCTGCTTGGTGATCTGCTCAATGATCTGTTCTTCGCCGGAGGTGGTGATGGTCATCAGGGAAAGACCGTCCTCCAACGTCGGACCGACATTCAGGGTTTCGATGTTGAAGCCGCGGCCGCTGAACAGACCGACCACCCGGGACAGCACTCCGGGTTCATTTTCAACAAGTACGGACAGCACATGACGCATGGAAGGGCCTCCTTTACACCAGCAGCATGTCGGTCAGCGCGGCGCCGGCCGGAACCATGGGATAAACGTTTTCCTCGGGTTCCACGACCACGTCCACGATGGCCGGTCCGGGGACCGCGAAGGCTTCCTTGAGCACCCGTTCCACATCCGCGGCCCTTGTCACCCGGAACCCGGCCGCGCCGTAGGCCTCGGCCAGTTTCACGAAGTCCGGATTGAGATGCATGCAGGTGGAACAGTAGTTCTTGGCGTAAAACAGCTCCTGCCACTGCCGGACCATCCCCAGGTAACCGTTGTTCAAAATCACGATCTTCACCGGGATGTTGTAGCTCACCGCGGTGGCCATTTCCTGGATGTTCATCTGGATGGAACCGTCGCCGGCGATGTCGATCACCAGCTTGTCCGGAAAGGCCACCTGGGCTCCGATGGCCGCGGGAAAGCCGTAGCCCATGGTCCCCAATCCGCCGGAGGTGAGGAAGGTGCGAGGACGGTGAAATTTGGAAAATTGGGCAGCCCACATCTGGTTTTGCCCAACTTCCGTGGTGATGATCGCCTCGCCCTTGGTCAATTCGTAGATCTTTTCCACCACGAATTGCGGCTTGATCGGTTCTTCGCTGAACGTGTACCGCAGGGGGTGGTCGCGTTGCCATTCTCCGACCTGCTCCAGCCAGGGCTGGTGCGCCTCGCTCCAGTCCGGCAGATCAGGGCAGATTTCCAATTCCTCGCGAATCCCGCGCAGGGCTTGGCGGCAATCGGCCACGATGGGCACGTCCACATTGACGTTTTTCCGAATCGAGGTGGGGTCCACGTCGATATGCACCACCTGGGCCGATGGGGCGAAAGAACTGATTTTCCCGGTCACCCGGTCGTCGAAGCGCGCCCCCACGGCCAGAAGCAGGTCCGTATGCCCCACGGCCATGTTCGCGGCGTAGGTCCCATGCATGCCCAGCATGCCCAGCCAGAGCGGATCGTCGCCGGGAAACGCGCCCAAGCCCATCAACGTGGAGGTCACCGGAATGCGCAGGGTCCGGCACAGCCACGTCAGCTCCTCGCCGGCGTCCGAGGAAATCACCCCGCCGCCGGAATAGACCAGAGGCCGCCTGCTTCGCCGCAACAGTTCCGTGACCTTGCGCACCTGGCGACGGTTGGGGGCGAGGTTGGGATTATAGCTACGCATGGAGATGGATTCCGGATATTCGAAAACGGTCTTGGCCTGGAGCACGTCCTTGGGCAGATCCACCAGTACCGGTCCGGGCCTCCCGGTGCGGGCCAGGTAGAAAGCCTGCTTGATGATCCAGGCCAGGTCCTTCACGTCCTTGACCAGATAATTGTGCTTCACGCACGGTCTTGAGATGCCGACGATGTCCACTTCCTGGAATGCGTCGTTGCCGATCAAGGGCGTGGGGACCTGGCCGGTGATAATCACGACGGGGATGGAGTCCATGTAGGCGGTGGCAATGCCGGTGACCGTGTTGGTCGCGCCCGGGCCACTGGTGACCAGGCAGACCCCGACCCGGCCCGTGGCTCGGGCGTACCCGTCCGCGGCATGAATGGCCCCCTGTTCGTGGCGGACCAGAAAATGCCGCAACGCGGGGTATTCCGGCAGATGGTGGTAGATATCGATGACCGCGCCGCCTGGAAACCCGAAGATTGACTCCACACCCTCCTGGAGCAGACACTCCAGAAGGACTTGCGCCCCCGTCCGTTCCATGATTACGCCTCCGATTTTCGATGCTTGTCCAGGATGACCTGGATTTTCGTCTTACCGGCCAATTTCGTCTTCTTCAAAAGCTTCAGTTCGGCATCCTCCGACGGTGAAAGATAGGGCTTGCCCTCGAACCTGGCCAGCTGTTTTTCATATTCCTGGTGATCGTTCCACAGTTCGGCGAGCTCCGGGTTTTCCGGCACCAGTCGGGTAATGAGTTCCATTTCATGCTGTTCCATGGGCATTACTCCTTGGTTGTTCGTACATGTTGCTCCGTGCCCGCGGGAGCCAAGCGCTCCCAGTCGGGTTCCTGTTCCGCGACAATGCGCAACGTTTTTTTTCTGCCGGTGGTCCCGGCGACCAACGCCACCTGATTCCGACGCAGCCCCAACTGTCCGGCGATATACGCGGCTAAGGCCGTATTCGCCTTGTTGTCCACCGCCGGGGCGGTGATCCGCAACTTCAGCCGCCCGTCGACGATCCCGGACACCTGATCCCGTTTGGCTCCGGGCTGCACCCAGACGGGCAGCAACCACCCCTGCCCGTCGTCGCGAAGAATCCGGTCCACGGCCTTGGTCACGGCGGCTAGAATCCGGCAGCGAATTGATACAGGGACTGTACCAGGAAAATTTGCAGGAACTTGATCCCCAACAGCACCGCGATGGGTGAGAGATCCAGCCCGCCGACCATGACGAACGGTATCACGCTCCTGATCTTGTGAAAGACCGGCTCGGTGAGCGAGCGCAAGGCGCGGACGATTGGATTGTACGGATCGGGGTTGATCCAGGACATCAGGGCGGAAATGATCACGATCCAGAAATAGACGGTCAGGATCGAGTTCAAGACGAACGCCACCGCAAAGATAAAGTTGGCCGTGAGACCCATTCAACCTCCTTGAGGTGCTGGCTTGTTTTTTGTTGGCTCAGCCGCGCTTGAGCAGCCACCGGCTAAGCATGTCAAAGTTCGGAATCAGGACGTCGCCGCGCAACCGTTCGTTCTTGTAGGCCCAAAACCGGACACTGGCCGAGGCCGCGGTCTGTTCGTCCACAGCGGAGTCGCCGATAAAGGCGATTTCCGAGCGACGTAGCCCCCACTTGCCGAGAATCTTGTTCAGTCCCTCCGGATGCGGCTTGGGAAAGGTCACCGTTGCCGCCGTCTCCACGGGGTGGAAGAAGCCGGACAGGTGATAATGGTCCAAAATCGCCCCCATGGTGTCGGTCCGGTTGGTGCAGATGGCCAAACGCAACCCCTTGGACCGGGCCGTCTTCAGGAACCGCTCCAGACCCGGCTCCAGTTGGAGATAAGGCATCAGGTCCAGGTAGCGAATTGTCTTTTTGACGGCTTCCAGTTCGTTCCAGCGGTCGGCGGGAATGATCCGGAGCAGGGATTCATGCACCGAATGGCTGTGCACGAACGCCGCCTCCTCGGAGTTCATGGCCGGAAGCCCCACCCCGCGACGCAGCGCGTTGTAGAACACCGTATTGGCCTGAAAGGAGTCCAGGATCACGCCGTCGCAGTCCAGGACGATGCCCTTGAGCCGAGGGTCGGCGACTTGGCTTGGACCGGTCCTCATTTCAGGTTTGCTCCTGGGTTCATTCTTGGGCTTGCCCCTGAACGACCTTGGGTTCCGGAAACATCGGGGCCAAGACAGATCAAAAAGTGTTCCCGCTCCAGCCACGGTTTATCCGTCGGACAGCGCGTCGCACCGACCAGCTTCCAGCCGGGCGCGTGAACGGTCCTGGCCACCTCGGTCTGAACGCTGGCGAGCAATCTTTCGAGATCGCTCGACTCGTTCCCGGAACAATCGGCGAGGGAGCAATCCGGCTCGTCGGCCAGGGTTTCGATAATCTCCCGATGCGACGTCATCAGCAGTGTCCCTTGCGGAACAAAAAAGAGCATGGCCTCCAGCACCAGCCGCCAAGACGGGATCGACTCCCGATCTCCGGGAACCAACGCGAAGCGCTCTCCGGAAAGATCCTCAATCTCGTCCGTGTCGTCCACGCCCAGCGCCTCGTCCAGTTCCCGCCATCCAGCTTGAACATGTTGGTCCAAGCTTCGAAGTTCCAATGCTTGTTCCTCCACCTGCCAAGCCAGCAGCAAAAGCTGCTGACACCGCACCGCCGGATCGTCTCGACGCCGCGCTCCTCCGGTCAGTTCGGACTGGATGGAAAGGGCCGAGCCGGCATAAAAATCATTGCCGGTCAGAGCATTGACGTTCAGCGCGCCTCGGCTTCCACCACGCTCCAGGGCGAACGCGGCGGACTCGCGCAGAAACGCCGCGGCCATGGCTTCGGAAAGCGGTGCGTCGGCCGGGAGCCATCTGCCCGGAGTGCCCACCGGGACACTCGTTGGGCTGGTGCCGGGGTCGAAAAAACGCGCTTCGGCCGGGAGCGTAACCGGCTCCATCTCCGGATGGAGCCACGGAACGACGAGCATCAACGGCTGGGTGTTCTCGTGGGGCTGGTCGGGTTGAGTCGACGGCGCGGCAACGCCGGGGGCGTGATCAAGAGACTCAAGAGGCTCGGGCGAACCCTCTTGGATGTGGGGCATGTTCAAACGGACTCCGGTTGTTCGGACGATCTGGCGGGGCGCGTCGCGTAACTCGGACACGAACCGGTGCACAGCGGCATTTGCCGCATACATAAATGTCCATGCAAAAAGATGCAATCCAAATCCGTCCTCGTCCCCGCCGGACGGTGCGCGTGACAAAGCAGGCCCGGTTGGAGTCGATGAGCGACAACCTCCGCGAGCAGCCCGTCTGCGTCGGCCATGGACAAGGCCAACTGGTCGGCCTGCTCCACGACCCGATCATGGGCGTCTTCCCAGATGGAAACCACCCGGCATTGCATCCGGTCGGACCCCAGAGGGTGCCATGCCCAGGCCTTGAGGCAGCGATCCCGGACGGAGAAGCGGCACGACCGAGCTGGAAAGTGAAGAATCTTGGGAGATGCGGGCAACATGACGGATCAGATGCAAGCCAAGCTCAAGCCAAACACATGCCGGGCGCGAACTGGCATTCTTGCAAGAAATGAAAGAATACAAATTACCACAACGCGCTCGGATGGCCAAGCATGTTTTCCCGGTCGGAATCATTGACCTCTCGGCCAAGGCGGAGTAGGGATCATCCATGTTTCTCAAGGAGGAAATCGCATGTTTGGAATAGGCATGACAGAACTCATTGTGGTGCTGGTGATCATCCTGATCATCTTCGGAGCCAACAAGCTCCCGGAAATCGGCTCCGGCATGGGCCGGGCCATCAAGAATTTCAAGAAGGCGACCACCGAACCCGAGGAAATCGAGGTTTCGGCGAAGCAAAAGGAGACGACGGAATCCAAGGAAACCGCGAAAGAATCCTAAGAGTTTCTCCCAAGAGTTACCATTGACTCCGACCAATCACTCTGAAATCAAAACTCCCGGGCAATCCTCCTCGGAAATCGGGGGATTGCCCGTTTTTTTTCGTGCATCCTCAATACCTGATTCACCACTTCAACACCACGCAAAACCGCAACATTGCCCAAAATCGCACCCATGAAGACACGCCCCACGACAAAAGAGCAAACCCTGGCAGCGACACCTCGCGAGATGCCCGGCGCCCTGAGCGAGGACACGCGAAGCAAGGCCCTGGCCGTGGCCGGGTGGTTGGAAGAAAAAAAGGCCCAAGACGTCTCCGTTCTGGACGTCACCCCTTTTTCCGCCGTGGCCGACGTGATGGTCATCTGCTCGGCGCAAGGCGCCCGGCACGCCCAAGCCCTGGCGGACTGGCTTCTGGAACGCTATGCCGAGCAGGGCATCGGCTATCTGGGCATGGAAGGCTATACCGAAGGACGATGGATTCTCGTGGACGGCAACGACGTTCTGGTGCACATCTTCCAGGAAGAAGCCCGGGAATTCTACAACCTGGACGGCCTCTGGTCCCGGGCCCGTCACCTGCTCGACGCTCCGACCCCCGAACCGCCCGCGGATAAGCCATGAACGCCAGGCAAAAAGCCCTGTTGCCGGTCAAGCCGGCGCGCATGGAAATCATTTATCTCTATCCGTGTCCGTTTTGCGGACGCGAACTGCCCCTGTCCTCCCCGACCCAGGCGTCCCTGGCGCAATGCGACGTCTGCAAGAACCAATTTCCCATCGTTCCCGTGGACGAACGGATGACCCGCTTTCTGAAACTGGTCAACGCGGACGGCAAGGCCGCTATTGACCAGGACTATCTCTAATCATCGCGCCATTCGCCGAACCGCTTCCCAACGCCCCACCGGATCGCCATGATTCACGACCATGTTCTCTCGCTCATCGGCAAGACCCCCCTGGTGGCCTTGCGCAAGCTGAACCCCTTTCCCGGGGTCCGGATCGCGGCCAAGATCGAAGAGTTCAATCCCGGCGGCTCCATCAAGGACCGGGTGGCCCTGGCCATGATCGAACAGGCCGAAGCATCCGGTATCCTGACCCCGGACAAGGTGATCATCGAAGCCACCTCCGGCAATACCGGCATCGGCCTGGCCATGGTCTGCGCGGTCAAGGGGTACAAACTGATGCTGCTCATGCCCGAGTCAGCCTCGGAGGAACGCAGACGGATCATGCTGGCCTACGGGGCGACCATCCACCTCACGCCCGGGCACCTGAGCACGGACGGGGCCATCGAGGAAGCCTACCGGCTGCACCGCGAGGAGCCGGAACGTTACGTGCTCATGGACCAGTTCAACAATCCGGCCAGCATCGCGGCCCACTACCGGACCACGGCCCAGGAAATCTGGGACCAGACCGAAGGCCGGGCGACCCACGTGGTGGCCACCCTGGGCACGTCTGGGACCGTGATGGGGTTGACGAAGCGGCTGAAGGAACTCAATCCGGATATCACGGTCGTGGCCGTGGAACCCTATGCCGGACACAAGATCCAGGGCCTGAAAAACATGCAGGAGTCCTATCCGCCGGGTATCTACGACAAGCACGCTCCGGACCGGATTCTGAACGTGGAGGATGAGACCGCCTTTGACCTCTGCCGCAAACTGGCCAATCAGGAAGGAATTTTCGCGGGCATGAGTTCCGGGGCCGCGCTCAGCGGAGCGCTCCAACTGGCTCGCGAACTGGACCAGCAGGCAGCGAAGCATCCGGCGGCCCCGCCCCCCCTGGTGGTGGTCATCTTTCCGGACGGCGGCATCCGCTACCTGAGCACCCCGCTTTTCGCCCCGCCTCAGGAGCAGGGTGTTCAGGTCCGGGATTTGCGCCGACGCAAGTTGACGGCGTTACGGCCCGGCAAGTCGGCCATGCGCCTGTTCACCCCCGGCCCCAGCCTGGACGACATCACCGGATTCGGAGCATGGCGTCGCATCGTTTTGCTGGACGTGGCGGCCAGGTATCTCAATCAGAAGGACGCCAAAGCCAGTGATCGAGCCGAAGTGCTGGTGGGCGTGGCCGACCTGGACGACCGGGCCGTGGCCGCTGCCCGTGCCGGAGGAATGAGCCTGGAGGTGTCCGGAAAGCAAGCCCTTTCCACGATTCGTGAGCTTGCCGCACGGCTGGGCGTGTCCTCCCGGGTCCGTTTCGTCTCCGCGGGCCAGTGCGCCCCGGAACTGCTCCAGGCCTGCCGCAAGCTGCTCAGCAAGGGGCTCGGGTACGAGAAGCTGCGCTCGGTCTACTTCGACGTGCGCCGGGACAAGCACTACGGGGATCTGCTCGGGGTGGATCCGGAAAAACTGCGCTCCGGCTCCACCGTGGACCTGGACGGTTACGTCAAGGACAATCCTCGGGACTTCACCCTGCTCAAGCGCACCTCCCTGGCGGATCTCAAGGACGGCTTCTTCCTCCAGACCGAGTGGGGCAACGTCCGTCCCAGTTGGTACCTGCAAATGGCCGGTGTGGTTCTGCACGGTCAGTCGTCGGAACTGACCCTGGTCCTCGGGGACGACGACCACCGCTTCCCGCACCTGGAAAACCTTTGCTCCATCTGGCGCGGTGTGGGCAACACCCAGCCCCAGGCCTGGATCACGGCCCAGTCCGCGATCTGCGCCGAGTCGGAGACCTCTTGTTCCCTGTCGTCCCTTCCGGTCATGGACATCCCCCCCCTCGTCCTGCGCTTCTGGCTGCTCTCCGGCTCCTACCATACCGCGTTGCAATGTTCCGCTGAAAGTCTGGAAATGTGGCTCAAAAACTGGAGACGCATTCAGCAGACCCTGGCAAGGCTGCACACCCTCGCCCCGGATACCGAACCGAAGAAGCCCGCGACGAATATCGGCCAAAATATCGGTCAATCCCTGTTCAACGTCAAACAGGCTCTCACGGACTGCCTGGAAAACGACCTCAACCTGCCCGCCTTTTGGCCTGCCCTGTTCCAATGCACCAGGGAAATCAACGCCGCGATCAATCAGAACCTCCTCTCCACCCAGGAAGCCGCGGCCTGCGTCGATCTCTTCCGGTACCTGGACGCCGTTCTGGGCTTGGTGGATTGGACCGAAGTTCCCCTTCGCCCATCCGACCTGCCGGACCACGTTCGCGACCTCTGCGCCCGACGCGAAACCGCCCGAAACGACAAGGACTTCGCCACGGCCGACGCCCTGCGCCAGGAAATCGAAGCCGCCAACTACCGCATCCAGGACACCTCGGATCGGACGCTGATCTTCTCCGCCTCCTGACAGCTTTCTGGTCGTTATTTGACGGCCACCCTTTCAAAGCCTCAACCCGCCCGGACTACCGCCAGGCCCGTTCCAGGCTGCTATCGAAGTACTTGCCCACCCCATACTCCCGGCGACGGAAGAATTTGGCCGGGTCGGGGCCGATGATCTGGAGTTCGGGGTGCCGTTTCTGCATGTCCAGGGCGATTTTCATTTCCTTGGTGCAGCCCGTGGAATACGTGGCGTCCTTGCCGTTCCAGACCGCAGGCATCTTTTGGCCCAGCAATTCAAAGGCGCGTTCGATGTCCTCCACGGTTTGGAACCGCCAGACGTCGATGAATCCGCTGCGCTGAACCTTCTCCCACATGTACATCAGATCGTCCCCGTCCATCCCCGGTTCGAAATGTTCGGCGGGATTGATGATCAGGGACTGTTCCAGTCTGGAGCGCAGGTGTGCGGCAAAGGCGTTGAGCACGGCGATGGCCGTCTTGGTCTGTCCGGGAATGGACCCGATAATGGCGCTGTAAAAGATCACGGTCTTGCCCGCGGCCCTGGCCTGGCGCATGGCATCGATCAGCTTCTCGGCCTTGACCAGCAGTTCCCGCTCCGTGACGTGCCGGATACGCTCGGAGCGCGGTTTGCATGAAAAAAAAACTTTTCCGTCCTCGTCGCGGTAAAAGGCGACGATGTCCCGGGTAAACCCCTGGCTCACGGCGATCAGCCGACGATAATGGTCATGTCCGTTGGCCAGGACCAAATTCGCCTCCTTCCAGGCCCTGGCGAAGGTCAGGCTGGTCCGGTACATATTCAGACGCTCCCGGGTGCCGTCCGAAATCATCAGGAGTTGATTTTCCCGGATCCGTTTGAGTAGTTCATTTTTGGAAACCTGGTTATCCGTGAGAAAAAAGGCGTCGTCCAGGGATTCGGCCAGCACGGGGTCGTAGTCCGCGTCCCAGACCGTGGGAGCCATGAAGTCGAATCCTTCCTTCAAGGCCAGGATGACCCGGTGGCCCTGACGCATCAGGGAGCGGACGATCAGAATGTCGAACAGTACGGCCCCGCTTTCGCCGGGCAGGTACAGAATCTTCAGGGAATCATGGCGCTTCTGGAACAGATAGCCCCGCAATTCTTCAAACTCCGGCCAGGGAGCGTCCATTTCGTCCAGCAAGGTCTTGGCGTCGGGCTGAATCTCCTTGGACTCCCAAACCGGGAGAACGTCGGTCCACTCGGCCACGGTCTTATGCAGGCGGAACTCCTTGGCCTCCCAAATGCCGTGCAACGTGGCCAGGCGCACCAGTCGCTTCAGTTCCAGAAGGTCCAGATCCTCCCGCAACTGATCCATGTTGGTGCAGGCGATGATGTCCTGAGGGCAGGCGCTGACGATCCGGTGGTACAACGCGGTCTGCGTGAAGGCGTAGGCCCGGGCGTTGGCCCGGCGTTTGCGGTCCCGGAGCGGATCGTCCAGCCCGCTGTAGCTCATGAAGATCGTCAGCATCCATTTGATCAACCGCGAAGGGATGATGATGGACGAGTGCAGGGCGGAACGAAACTTGAACTGACACAGGGCGATGATCTTGTCCCGCAGATACGGGTCGGTGATCTGCTCACGGACCAGACGGAACAGACTTTTCCAATGCCGGGCGTACTCGGCGCGCAGGGCCGGGGCCAACTCCTGCTTGAGCAGGTAGTCCAGCATCCAGTCCGTGCAGGCCGGAAAAAACTGGTCGTCGTCCAGATCCACCATGAACCGAATCTGTTCCGGTGAAGCGTTCTCCTCCGGATTGGTGGCGTGGTCCAGGTTGTTTTCGGTGAGAAAATGCAGAATCCAGGCGTCCAGCCGGGGATCATGCCCCAGCCGGAACTCCGGAGAAGGACCGGCGCGAAGATGGGCGGACATGTCAGCTCTCCCGGAGAAAACCTTTGGCCTTGAGTTTTTGTAAATAGGACGACCCCGGATACCTGACCAGGTGCATTTTCCGGGACGACCTGGCGACCAGCACGGTGTCCCCCTTGCGCAACGGCCACCCGGATTGTCCGTCAAGGGTCAGGAACACCTCGGTTGCCTCTTCGTCCACCCGGACCCGGATTTCCTGGTCTGCCGGAAAGACGAACGGTTTGACTTCCGTCAGAAACGAACAGATCGGAGTGGCGCAGATCACCTCCAGTTCCGGATAGATCAACGGCCCCCCGGCGGAGTAGGAATAGGCCGAAGCCCCGGTGGGTGTGGAGAGCACCAGACCGTCGGCCCGCAAGGCGGAGATCCGCTCGTCCGCGAAAAACAGTTCCAGGTTGACCAACCGGGCCAAATTACCGCGACCGACCACGATATCGTTCACCGCGACGGTTGAAAGCAGGGTGGCCCCGTCGCGGACCAGACGGACGTCCAGGAGCAGGCGTGAGGACACGGCGGCTCCGTCGGCCAGAATGCCCTCCAGGACCTCCTCCCAGGCCTCCTTGGAACACTCCGTCAGGAAGCCCACCCGCGCGAAATTGATTCCCAGAACCGCCATATCGTTGGAGCAAAGTTTCCGGGCCACGCTGATCATGGTCCCGTCCCCGCCCAGAACGAGGACCAGGGTAGGAGTCTGGCTTTGGCCCGGCAGACACGGGGAGAGATCGTCTTCGTTTTCCGTAACCCGGGCAACGACCCCGCGGCGGGTCAACCAGTCGGCGATTTCGTCGGCCAGACCGAGGGCTTCGCCATGACCGCGCTTGGCCACCAGAAGGATGGATTTGGGATGAATTCGGTTCATGCCGAAATCCCATGACGCCGAACTATTGAAAAAAACGGAGCAGTTCGGCGGGAGAAAAACTGAATCATGAGGGAAGGGTCCTTGATGCGCCTCTGCGTGCTTGCGCGAAGGCGTCGGCTATGGTGGATCGGTGATCCGTGTCGACGTACTTGCCAGGCAAGGCATTACCCTTTACCCATTCATGGATCAAGGATTGCCGAACCGGCATCACCAAAGAGAGGCGACCGGCAAAGGAGACGAAATCAATGACCGACATGGGGAATACCGAACTCGAAGAGACCATCCGGGTGCTCGGCGCGAAGCTGCTCGACCGAACGGCACTGCTGGCCGCGGCCGAATCCTGCACCGGCGGCCTGATCGCCCACGAGGCGACCAACGTTCCCGGCAGCTCTCGCTGGTTCGCCGGGGGCGTGGTGGCCTATTCCAATCACGTCAAACAGCGGGTGCTTGGTGTGCCGGAGGCCGTGCTGGCGAATCATGGAGCGGTCAGCCGGGAGACGGTCCTGGCCATGGCTCAGGGCGCACGGCGGCTCCTCGGCGTCCAGGCCGCCCTGGCCGTCTCCGGCATCGCCGGTCCGGACGGCGGAACCCCGGAAAAGTCCGTGGGCACGGTCTGGATGGCCTGGGCCCTGGACGACGCGACGCACAGCGCACTGTGGCGCTTTTCCGGAACGCGCCTGGAGATCAAGCACCAGAGCGCCCGCGCGGCTCTGGAAGGTATGTTGGACATGGTTCGGCAAACGGGCTGAAGAGGCGGGGAAGGAAAGGGCTACTCCAAATCGTTCTCCAGAATCTCCTCCTGAAACGCGGCCACCAGGGCCGGATCGAGATGGGTTCCGGCGATGTTTTTCAGAGTCTCGAGTCCTTCATGCATGGTCTTGCCGGGTTGGTAGGGACGATCCGTGGTAATGGCGTCAAAGGTATCAGCCACGGCCACGATCCGGGCAAAATAAGAAATGTCCTCCCCGGCCAGACCTTGCGGATACCCTGAGCCGTCCATACGCTCGTGATGGTGACGCACCACGTCCACGGCGGGTCCGAGAAAGTCGATCCAGTGCAGGATGGAACTTCCGATTTCGGGGTGGGACTTGATCGCTTGCAGCAATTCCGGCGAATCGCGACAATCCTCGCCGCTGAACAGCCTGTCGGAAAACCCGAGCTTGCCGATATCATGCAGCATGGCCCCGAGATACACAAACTGGGCGTCCTCCTTGGACAAGCCGACCCTTCGGGCCAGACGCAAGGCATACCCGGCGGTACGCTGCTCGTGCCCCTGGGTGTAGGGATCGCGAGCCCCTATCGCGGACGACATGGCCAGCACGAAGGTGGTCACCGCTTTTTTGAACACTTCGTGACGCTCGCGGAGTTCTTCCAGGTCCATCAAAATTCGCTGCTCCCTGGCCTCCACCTTGACCATCATCATCCCCATGGCCTCGGCGATCCTGCGAATCATTTCCGGATGCTCCTCGGTGCTGTACCGGAAGAGATCGCTTCCATATTCACCACCGGCAATCCGCTCCATGATCCGCACAAGATCATCCGTGACATCCCGCATCAGCTTCCTCCAATGCTTTTCCTCATCTCCCGGCGTGGACGGATTTCGACCAGCATTCCCCCGACCACATCCGATCTTCTTGCCTCAACCCTGCGGAAAAGTCCAAAAATCAGCCGTCAAGCAATCACCAAAGCCGCGGAGGCAGCATGAAGCTCCTGGACTGACTGATCGAGGATGGCGAGCCCACGTCGAATGGATTCCGAAGAACATCCTGACCAGGAGGAAAGCATGCGCTGCTTCATTGGTTTGCCATTGCCCGGAGACTACCAACGGCTCCTGGCGGGCGTCATCACTGAATGGAAGCCCGTCCTCGGAGCCTGTGCGTCCTGGACCAAACCGGAAAACTGGCATTTGACGCTGAAATTTCTGGGTGAAACGGACCAAGGGCATGTGGCCCGCCTGAGCGAGTTTTTCGGAGGGGGTACGGGAGAGGCCTTTGTCTTGCAAGGGCGCGGTGGAGGTTTTTTCCCGGATCCGCGCAAGCCTCGCGTCCTTTGGGTGGGACTGGGAAAAGGTGCGAACCGAACCCGGCGATTGGCGGCCAGGATCGAGGAAGTCTGCGTGGAACTGGGCTTTGCCCGAGAAGAGCGATTGTTTCGGCCGCATCTGACCATTGCACGGCTCAAACAGCCCCGAAAAGACCATCGCGGCGAGGCGTGCCGCAGTTCGCGCGAAAGTCGACAATCATCCGCCTCACCCTGGGGCGAGGTCCTACGCTTCGTGGAAACGATTTCCTGGCCGGAAATTACCGTGGACCGGATGGTGCTCTGGGAGAGCCGCTTGTCCGCGGAAGGGCCGAACTATCGGCCCCTGGCGGAATGGAGACTGGCGACGGGAGCCTTCGGATAATCGGCTCCCGTCGATCTACAGATAGTCTCCACGGTTGAACTTGATCCGTTCGGTGACGGCCAGAACTTCCAGTTCGTCAATCATGTCGCGCAGTTCAGGGGCCATGGGCTGAGGCGGGGTCTGTTGGGGCCAGTTGGCCTTCAAGGCGCCGATCTCGGTGGAAATCTCATCAAGGATTCCGTTGGCGCCGCGCAACTCCGGCGGTTGGGCGGTCAGCTGGTGGGCATATTTTTCCCACCTCGAAAGCAGATTGTCGAGGGTGTCCATGGCCTTGCTCTCGAATCCTGGAGTGTGGTCGGCGGGGAACAGCATCTGGGTCGGCGTCAGACGCATCGCATCCCCGGTGCTCAGGGGTTGTGCCGGGCCGGACGGCGGGCTTTGACCGGACGAGATGTTTTCCGTGGCGCGAAGGAGCAGATCTTCAAACCGTTCACTGCCCCTGTTCACCCTCCGGACATCCCGTTCCGCATCCGCCTTGACGAGAGAAGATTGATCTGGATTGATCTTCATGGGGTGCTCCTGGGTGGAGGTGAAATCCGTATGTCTTGCGTTTTTGCAAATAGGTTGCCAACTCCACCGACATGGGTCAAGCCGACGCGAAACCACTGAACTGAATATGCCCAGAGCTACGCCAAGGGCATCAAAAGGTGCATCAAAACAGGCCCGTACAAGATTTGAAGCATGGCCCCCAGGCTGAGAAACGGGCCAAAGGGAATCCGGGTCCGCATGCCCTGATGGGCATTTTTTGCCATGTAGCCCAGGCTGGCCGCCAGGGCCGTGAACGCGGCCAGAAAGATCATCATCGGCAGCCCCTGCCAGCCCACCAGGGCCCCGAGCATCAGCATCAGCTTGATGTCCCCTGTCCCCAGCCCTTCCACGCCGCGCACCAGGTAGTACCCTTTCTGCAACAACCAAAAGGCCCCCGCGCCGATCACCGCGCCAAGCAGGGAGTCGCCCCAGGTCATGTCCGTCATCAACGCCGTCCCGGAGAAAGCCAGAATCGCCCCAGGGAACGTGAACACGTCCGGCAGGATGAATTCCTGAAAATCGATGAAGCTCATAATGATCAGCAATCCCCCAACGGCCATGTACAAAAGCCATTCCCAGCCCAGGCCGAATTGCACTGCCAGCAGCAGCGCCCAGATCCCGGAAACCGCCTCCACGATGGGATAGCGCCAGGAAATGGGCTCCTTGCAAGCCCGGCACCGCCCGCGCAACAGGATGAAGCTGACCAGCGGAATATTCTCCCACCAGACAAGCGCGTTGCGGCAACGCGGACAATGCGAGGCCGGCAGGACAATGGACTCTCCGGTCAGGTAGCGATGGATACAGACGTTGTAGAAGCTGCCCAGGACGAGGCCGAGGGCCAGGGCGATGAGGGGGAAAAAGGCGATTAATGGGGTCACGATAAACTCAATCCCTGAGCATGCTGCTACGGCACCAAAGGCGCAACCGGCAAACCCAGGGCCGGGTCGAGGCCCAGCATCAGGTTGGCGTTGACAAGCGCTTGGCCGGACGCGCCGCGGCAGAGGTTGTCGATGACGCTGACGATCACCAGCCGATTGGTTCGCGCATCCACCAGCAGGCCGAGATCGCAGAACATGGTCCCGCGGGTGAAACGGGTTTCCGGCCATGATCCTTGCGGGTGGACGCGCACCCAGGACCCGGCTGTCGGGCCCAGGATATCGGAACGAGTGGCGTAGAAATCGCGGTAGAGTTCCAGGACCTCCGCCCCGGTCACGGATCGGGTCAACCGGGTGTAGACCGTGGACAGGATGCCCCGGTCAATGGGCAGCAGGTGCGGATTGAAGGACAAGGCCACCGGGGTTCCGGCCAACTTGCCCACTTCCTGCTCCATTTCCGGGGTATGGCGATGCTTGCCCAGGCCGTAGGCCCGGAAGGTGTCATGCACTTCGCAGAACAGCGTGGCCGTTGCCGCCTTGCGCCCGGCCCCGGAGGCTCCGGACTTGGAATCGGCCACGATCCCGTCCGGCTCCACCAACCCGCCTTGCAGGGCCGGGGCCAAGGCCAGCAGAACGCTGGTGGGGTAGCAGCCGGGGTTGGCCGTCAGCCTAGCCCGGGCGATGTCCCGGGCATACAGCTCCGGCAGGCCGTAGACCGCCTGATTCAGCAGTTCGGCGTGGCGGTGCTCCAGGTTGTACCACTGGGCGTAGACCTGAGAATCGTGGAGCCGGAAGTCCGCGCTCAGATCCACCACCCGGACGCCTTTTTGGAGCAACTCCGCGGCCATGTCCATGGCCGTCCCGTGGGGCACGGCCAGGAAGACCAGCTTGCAGGCTTCGGCCAAATCGTCCGTGTCCGGCTGGGTGACCACCAGATCGGCCAAACCGGTCCCGGCCAAATGGGGCAGCAGCAGCCCCAGGGTCTTTCCGGCCTCGCTCCGGCTGGTGGCCCGAACCAGTTCCATTTCCGGATGCCCGGCCAAAAGCCGACACAGCTCCATGCCGGTATACCCGGCCACGCCCACGAGTCCGACGGGAATGCGTTGCATGGTTCTCTCTACGGTTGGTGATTTCAAAAAGTTCGTTACGCCGATTTGCGCACGTAGTGCATGCGCAACTCGAAGAGCATGTCCTTGAGCAGCTTGGATTCTTCGGCATCCAGATTGCCCTTGGTCTTTTCCTCAAGCATGGCCAGGATATCGATGGTGTGTTTGGCTATTTCGATGTTCTCGGCGGTCTTTCCGGTTTCCGGGTCCGGAACCTCGCCCAGATGGACCAGGGCCGAGGAACTCAGGGACAGAACAAAGGTGGGAAAGCAGACCTGGGGCATCACGCAGCCTTGAAAAGCTCCGGCTCCGGCCTGGTGGTCCGCCTGGGCCTGTTCCACGGCCGATGCACCTTGCTCCGTGCCTTCCTTGCCATGACCAACGCGTCGATCCGTGATCTTGATCTCTTCGTTCATTGTTCACCTTCCTTGTCGAATGCTTGTCGGACGGAAGCTCATGCACTCGACCGGTTTCGCTCAGGTTCTCTCCGGTTCCTCTCCCGGAACGCTCCGCGGATCCAGGGCCTGTTCGTAGGCGGTCAACCCGGCCTCCAGATAATCCCGGCTGGCGGTGTGTCCACCGCAGGCTTTGAAGGCCTGGCGCAGGGCGTAGAGCCCGGCCAGGACGTCCGCGTAGTCCACGTGGCCCATATGACCAAGACGGATGATCCGGCCCTTGAGGTGATCCTGGCCTCCGGCCATGACCACGCCGTAGGCGTCGGCCGCGATTTGCAGCAGCCGCTGTCCGTCCAGACCGGCGGGGACCAGGATGCTGGTCAGCCCCCATGTGTACTGTTTTTGCACCAGCAGTTCCAGCCCCAGGGTTCGGACCGCCCTGCGGGTCAGCTGGGTCAGGGCCCATTGCTTGCGGAAAATTTCCTCCAGCCCGCGCTCCCGGAACAGCCTCAGCGAAACGTCCAGTCCGTTGAGCAGATTGATGGCCGGGGTGAACAGGGTCTGGTCCTTCAGGCAGTTCTCCCGCTCCCGGCGCAGATCAAAATAGGCCACGGGGCAGGCCCCCGGAGAGCCCGCGGGACCTGCCTGGCGTTCCACCGCGGCCCAGGCCCGGGCGCTAAGGGCGATGAAGGCCAGGCCGGGTGGGAGCATCAGGCCTTTCTGGGAGCCGGTCAGCAGACAGTCCACGCCCCATTCGTCCATGGGGCACGGGGAAATGGCCACGGCGGAAATGCCGTCCACCACCAGCAGGACGTCCCGGTGCCGGGTCATTTCGGCAATGTCCCGCACCGGATGCAGCACCCCGGTGGAGGTTTCCGAAGCCTGGACCAGCACCCCCCGGATGGCCGGGTCCCCGTCCAGGGCCTCGCGGATCGCCTCCGGGGAAACCGCCTGGCCCCAGGGCAGCTTGAGCACCGTGGCTTCCAGGCCCCGGGCCAGGGCGATGTCCTTCCAGCGCTGGCCGAACTTCCCGGCCTCCACCACCAACACCCGCTCGCCCGGTTGAAACAGGTTCCACACCGCGGCGTTCATGGCCCCGCTGCCGGAGCAGGTCAGCGGCAAAACGGGCTGCGTGGTTCCGAACAGCCATTGCAGCCCTTCCTGGATGCGGTGCAAAACAGCCTTGAATCCGGGCTTGCGATGATGGACCATATCCTGGGCCAGGGCTAGGCGGACCTCCTCGGGCAAGGGCGTCGGCCCCGGGGTCAGCAAACGCAGCTTGTTGCGCATTCGATTCGTTCCTTTCTGGTTGTCGTCAATGAAAATCGATCCTTACCCATGCCCCACAGCCCAGTTCGCCCCCCGGCCCCAATCCACCACCAGGGGCACGTCCAGCTGAACCACCGAAGCCATCAACTCGGCCACTCGTTCGCCGACCCGCTGGCTCTCCGCGTCCGGGGCCTCCAGGAGCAGTTCGTCGTGGACCTGAAGGATCATCCGGGCCCCGGCCGCCCGCAGTGCTTCGTCGCCGTGAACGCGGATCATGGCCATTTTGATGATGTCCGCGGCCGAGCCCTGAACCACGGTGTTGATGGCCATGCGCCGGGCGATCTGGGCCAGATTGTCGTTGCGGGAGTTGATGTCCGGCAAGGTCCGGCGCCTTCCGGCCAGGGTGAACACCGCCCCTTGTTCCTTGGCCTTGGCCACCACCTCTTCGTAAAAATCCCGGACCTTTTGCAGCCGGGTGAAGTACAGGGCCATGAAGTCCTTGGCCTGCTGCTGGTTGATGCCCAGTTCCCGGCCCAACTTTTGCGGCCCCATGCCGTAGAGCAGCCCGAAATTGATGGTCTTGGCCTTGCGTCGCTCCTCGGCGGTGACCTGCTCCGGCTCCTTGACGAACAAAATGGCCGCGGTACCGGAATGGACGTCCACTCCCCGGGCAAAGAGATCCCGCAGGTGCGGATCTTCGGAAAGATGGGCCAGGACGCGCAACTCGATCTGGGAATAGTCCGCGCTGATCAGCTCCTGGCCGGGCGGCGCGGTGAAGCAGGCCCGCATCCGCCGTCCCTGGTCGCCTCGGATAGGGATGTTCTGTAGATTGGGGCTGCTGCTGGACAGTCGCCCCGTGGCCACGGCCAACTGGTTGAAGGTGGTGTGCACCCTGCCGCCTTTGTCGGCCAGTTTGGGCAGCGGTTCAAGATAGGTGGAGCGCAGCTTTTCCAGTTTGCGGTACTCCAGGATCTCCGGAACGATGGGATGCTCCCCGGCCAGCCGCTCCAGGACCTCCACGCTGGTGGACCTGCCGCCGCCGGGGGTCTTGCGTCCGGTCTTCAAGCCCAGGCGCTCGAAGAGCACCTCGGCCATCTGCTGGCTGGAACGCAGATTGAACGACCCTCCGGCCCGCTGGGAAATGGACCTGGAAAGCCGCTCCAATCCCGCCTGAACCTCGTCCAGGAAGGCTTTCAGGGCCTGCTGGTCCAGCAGCACTCCGACCCGCTCCATGTCCACCAGCACCGGGATCAAGGGCATCTCCAGAGTGGCGATCAGCTCGGAAAACCCGGCCTGCCCCACGCTGCGCCCCAGGGCCTCGGCCAGCCGCAACGTCAGCAGGGCGGGCGCTTCCTCGCCGGGCTGGGCGGCATCCGCCAGCTCATGGCCATATCGGCGAACCAGCGCCGCCAGGCTGTAGTCGCGCTCCTCGGGCTGGAGCAGGTAGGCAGCCAGACTGACGTCGAAGCGCCGGTCCATGGGCACTTCGGACCAACACGCGTCCTGGGCCAGCAAATCCTTCCAGGAATGGGCCGCGACCAGGGCCGCCGGACGCAACGCGTCCACCAAATCCTTGGTCACGTTCTTGGACGTGCCGCCCCACAGGAGTTCACGCCCTTCCAGCCCCAGTCGCCAACTGTCTCGGTCCGCGGCCACCCCGACCCGTTTTCCGGAAAAATTCGGCAGAACCTCCGTTCGTTCCAAAGCCTGTTCATCCGGAGGGTCGTCTTTCGGGTTCCGATGCGCGGCCAAGCGTTTCGTCGCCTTCTGGGTTTTCGAGGTCAGCAACTCTCCTTGGCGCAATCGCCCTTGATCGGACGATGCCGATGCTTCAGGCGCGGACAGGGCCGCCATCTCTCGTTCGAGGGAGCGAAATTCGTATTCGCGCAGAAACGCCAGCAGCGACGCGTCGTCCCATTCCCGGCAACGATAATCCTCCAGCCGGGCGTCCGGATGCAGGTCCGTGCGCAGACGGGTCAGCTCTCGGTAGGTAAAAATGCGCTCCAGCTCGGGTTCGACTTTTTTGCGCTCCTTGGGCGTCAGCACGTTCACGTTGTCCCGCAAAGCCTCCAGGGTCGGGAATCGCCGCATCAGCCCCATGGCGGTCTTTGGGCCGACGCCGGGAATGCCGGGGATGTTGTCCGTGCTGTCTCCGGTCAGGGCCTGGAAGTCCGGCCACTGCTCCGGGGTCATGGCGTGTTCCCGGCGGAAGGATTCGTTGGTGACCAGCTTCTCGTTTTTCAGGCCCGGGTCCCAGATCACGACATTCTTGTCCAGGCATTGCAACAGGTCCTTGTCCGAACCGACGACAACCACCGGGCATTCGGACTTGAACTTCCTGCACAGGCTGGCGATCAGGTCGTCCGCCTCCACCCCTTCCGACACCTGGACGGTCAGGCCGAACAGCTCCACTCCCCGGACCAGCGGCTCGATCTGTTGGACCAGGGCTTCCGGGGTCTTGGGGCGCTGGGCCTTGTAAGGCGTGAACAATTCATGGCGAAACGTGGGGCCGGGGCCGTCCAGGAAAAAGCCGGCGTAGCGCGGTCGTTCCTCGCGATGCAGGCGCAACAGCAGGCGCAGGACGATGAACAGGGCGTTGGTCGGGAAGCCGTCCGAGCGCTTCAGATCCGGAAAGGCGTAAAAGGCCCGGTACAAAAAGGAGGTTCCGTCAAGAAGAAACACCGGGTCCGCGGAGAGGTTCAGGCGGGATTTCAGGCTCATGGAGTCTCGGGTAGGGCTTGGGAGCACTCGGAGGATGTTCAAACGGTGGTTGAAACGCGGTCAGGATGTACTGGGCGTGGGCTTGGCCACGGCGCGTTTGGCGGAACGAAGACGCTGCCAGACAAAATCCTCGGGGTCGTTTTCGCCGATATTGGCCAGCGGAACTTCCGCCCGGGCCATGGTCGCGTGGCCTCCGGCCGAGCCCACGTCGCCGAACAGCTTGTTGGCCAGCTTGCCCATGTCCCGATGCAGTCCGTCGCCGCGAAAGATCAGGACCAGGGTGTCGTCGCAGACCCCGCAGGTCACGGTCCAGGAAATCCCGTACAGTCGCAGGAAGAAATCCCCGAGGATCACCAGAATGTCCGGGGAGTCCAGTCGTCCCATGAACACGTGCAGGCAATGGCCGTTCACCCGCAGTTTGCGGAAGGCCAGGGAAAAATACTTCAGCCAGTCCAGCCGGAACTCGCTGCGGGAAATCTTGCGCAGCAGGTTCAGATTGCCGAACTTGCTCAGGTAACGAAAGGCCCGGACGTCGATGTCCGAGAACTGCCGCTCGAAACTCTGGGTGTCGGTCTTGATGCCGTAGAGCAGGGCCGTGGCCAGCAGTTCTCCCGGTCGGATCTTCAGTCTATGGAGATACTCCGTGAGCATGGTGCTGGTGGCCCCGTATCCCGGCTGGATGTCCTGAAATTCCGCCTCAACCGGATTTTCCGGAACCAGGGGATGGTGATCGATGATCAGGGAAAAGGCGTAGTCCTTGAATGCCGGGTGATGGTGAGGCTGCGAGTCCACCAGGGCGAAGTGGTCATACTGCGCGGCCAGGTTCGGGGTCAGGCGCTGGGTGGGGATGCGCAGGGTCTTGATCATGGTCAGGTTGTCCGGCCGGGAGATCTCGTTGACCTGGGCGCAGTCCACCGCGGCCACCTTACGGGCCATGATCCGGCGCAGCGCCTGGGCCGAGGCCAGGGCGTCCGGGTCAGCGTTCATCATGATCAGCCAGCGGTCCGATTTGCGCCACAGCTCGTTCAGGGCGTCGATCTTGGAGCCCAGGGATCGGAAGTAGCCCATCTAACTCGTTCCTTTCAGCCAAAGCGGCAACCCGGCGACCATCAGAACCACTTCGTCGGCCAGGCCCGCGATTTGTTGATTTAAAAGGCCCAAGCTGCGAACGAAGTGCCGGGTCTGGGGCGTGGCCTGGATCGGGCCGAGGCCGATTTCCGAACTGACGAAAAGCAGGCGCGTCCCGACCATTTTCAGGGCGCTCTCTTGCAAGCAGTCCAGCAGTTCGGTTCGCAACCGGGTCTCCTGGTCGGCCTGGATGCAGGCGAACAGCCAGAAGTCCAGGCTGTCGACCAAAATGGCCCCGTGGTCCGCCCGCTCCCGGCGCAGCGCCTCGGGCAGTTCGATATTCGTCTCCAGGGCCGGTAGATGCGCGGGCCGCTGGCGACGATGCTCCCGGATACGCTGGCGCATTTCCATGTCCTGGGCCGCGGCCGTGCCGACGAACAGATGCGGACCGTCCGCCTGAAGCAGACGCTGCAAGGCCCAGGCGGACTTGCCGGACTTCTCTCCTCCGAGAATCAAGGTAATCATGAGCGACCCGTCATGGCGCGGAGCATGTTCAACGATTCCATGAACCCCTCCGGTTCAAAAACTTCCAGCATCAAGACACAGTCCGGGCGAATCCGCCCCAGAATTTCCTCCAGCAGCGACCGGCCGCGGTGGTCCAGCTCGGTCAGGGAACGATGCCCGTCCCGTGGCCGTCCATCCGCCCCAAACTTGCCGGGAGCGCTGAGATGCATCATGCGCACGCGGGACCAAATCCCCGGCAGGTGGTGGGTTTGCTGTCCGTGGACGAGCAGATGCCCCAAGTCCAGGCAAATACCCAGGTTGGAGGATTGAATCAATGACCACGAGTCCACCAGATCGTTTTCCCGGATGTTCTCCAGCAGCAGTTCCTCCGGGCGTCCGCTCCCGTGTTCCTGCCTCTGCTCCCTCTCTTGATCCCAAAGTCGGACAAAATCGCGCAGGGAGTCAAAACTTTGCCTGAAGGCTACGCCATTTCCCGATGGCGGGCAAATCCGGGACTGTCCGGAAAGATCGGCAAAATCGGCCCGCGCCTCGGGCGGATGCAGCACGAAGGCCCAGGGACGGAGAAAAGCCGCCTTGCGTCGCAGCCCGGAGACGATCTCCCAGACCCGTTCCGGTCCTTCGTTCCAGGGCAGATCCAGGGGCAGATGGACGTGAAACCCGAGGCCGGTCTCTGCCAGCCAGGGAGGCAGGTCATGTTCGGTGTAGGCCAGGCAGGCTTCGGATTGAAAAAAAAGCAGCCCCACTTCGTCCACCAACGGCTCAAGCCGCCGGCAATTCGCGGCGACATCCGCCGGCCAGACGAACGACGGGGCGGCAATTCTTGCATGTTTCAGCCTGGAGCGTGAACAGAGACCGGAAGCGGACATGGCCGGGATTTTTGGGAAGACGCCCGTTTTCATGAAGTCGTGGTTGACATGGGGAAAAAATCACAGCAGAACGCTCTCAGCGCGCAGGAGTCCAGGGACGATGGCATACACCTTGCAAAAAAAACTTGCACGACTGCCCGCTCAGCAGGTTTTTCGCACCGTTTTCCAAGGCCCAGCCCAATGCGCACCGTTCGCTTTTTCGTCCAGCACTACTTCAACCCCCTGCACGTCTACTGTAGACTGCGGGAAATCGGCGTCAACACCTGCACGGCCCAACGGTTTTGTACGGTGTACGAGCGCTTCGTCTATCGCGCTTTCCGATTCTGATTTCTCGCGTCACACCCTGCCGTGCCATCGCGCCTGCCCGGACGTTCCAACTCGGTTCGACAGGTTAGTTGCCAGATTCACCGGTAGATTCGCCGGTAAGTTCGCCGACAAACTTGTTAGGATACGCCCGTCTCCCTCCCGCAAGCCCTTTCAAAACCACGATTTTTCGACCATCAAGAAAATAACGTCATCCGCTTTTCCCGCCGGACCACCTGCTGCACAGTCTTGCTGCATCGCATCTCTTCCCGGGGCAGGTCCCCCAGGAAACGCGACGGCTTGAGCCGCAAGGTTCGACCGAACAGATTGCGTTTTTCCGCATGGCTGAGAAACAGCCATTGCCTGGCCCTGGTCAACCCGACATAGAACAGCCGCCGCTCCTCTTCCAGATCCCCGAGAAAACTGGATGGCAAACTGGATAGCGGACCAATGACGCCTTCCTGGGGAGGTTCCTCGGCGTCCCGATGCCCCCCCAGCGGACCAAGCCCCACCATGGGCAACAGACCGTCTTCCAGGGCCGGCAAAAAGACAGCCTCGAACTCCAGCCCCTTGGAGGCGTGCAGGGTCATCACCTGGACGGTTTCGGCCCGGGCGCGGACCAGTTCCAGTTCGGTGTGGAAGTTGATCCAGGTCAGCAGCCCGGCCCAGCCCTTGTGCCGGGCGTAGGCCTCCTTGAGACGCAAAAATTCCTTGCTTTGCCAGAACAGGCGATCAAAGGGCGGCACTTCCTGCAAATGGGCCGCCAGGGCCACGGGTCCCTGCACCAGGGCCTGTTCCAGAACGTGACCCTGAACATGCCGTGTAAGGACTTCCTGGTCCGCATCCTCCGCCCGACCGAGCCCCAGCAGTTCCGCAGCGGCCTGCAACAGCAGGGCGACCCTGGGTTCTTTCCAGAACGGCTCGGATTCGGGCGCGGAACAAGGCACCCCGAGGCGCTGCATGGCCTGAACGATGGGCGGAATCAAGGCCTTGATCCGGACCAGCACCGCCACGTCTCCGGGGCTCAGGCCGCCCTGAGTTCCCCGATCCGCTTCCCAATGGGCGCTCCCGCCCAACAGCGTCCGCGTTTGGTCGGCGATCCAGGCGGCCTCCCGGGCCGCGCTGGAGGCCTGAAACAGGGCGATCCGCCCCGCATGCGGATTTTCGGCCAACAGGCCTTGCTCGCCCGGAAACACCTTCCCTGAGAGACGCACCAGGTTTTCCGTGGAGCGGTAATTTCGGCTCAGGGAGACGACCTCCAGATCGGGCCAGCGAGCACGCATGGTCGCGGCGATGTCGTCCACCGCGCCCCGAAAACCATAGATGCTCTGACGGGGGTCGCCGATGGCCCAGAACCCGGAGCCGTCCTGGGGGGCGAGGGCCTGAAGCAGTTCCCACTGGAGCCGGGAAAGGTCCTGCACCTCGTCCACCAGGATGTGCGTATACGGGTGATGGGCGCGCTCCTCGGTGGCCTGGGCCAGCCAGAACTCCAGCAGGTCCGTGTAGTCGACCAGGTTCCAATCCTGCTTCTGGCGGGCGTACCGGGCGGCACGTTCCGCCCTTTCCGCCGCGCCCTCGGCACGGTCGGACACCACGCGGCTCTCCCTGGCACGGGAGAGTTCGTTCCAGGCCTGCTTCACCCCGGCTGGACCGAGTTCCGGATTGGCTGCGGCGAAAACCCGCCGGGCCGCGTCCTCGGAGAGCAACACCGGGGCGTCGCCCTGGACCCTGGTCCAGACCTCGTAGGCCGCGGCGTGCAGGGTGTCCGCCTGGGGCAGGGCTTCTTCCTCGCCCTGAGTGGCGATGAGTCGTTCGCGGAGTTCATTGGCCGCCCGCCGGGTAAAGGTGACCACCAGCATCCGCCGGGGCTGTTCCCCTTTTTGCAACAAATAGGCGATCCGGCCCATCAAGGTCCTGGTCTTGCCCGTGCCCGGCCCGGCCAGGACCAACACCGGCCGCGGCCCGGCCCGCAAGGCCCGGCCCTGTTCCGCGTTGAACTCCATCCGGGCTTCGGGCCGTGCGCCTTTGTCCGAAGGCTCCGATGGGATTCGCGATGGGGGGACGGCCCCATAGGAAGATTGTGGCTCGGCAGCCGAGGGTTGAGCATCCACGGGTTGAGCCTCTGCGGGCGGCGTCGCGAAAAAAGCGCGGCCTCCGCGCAGTTCCCGCTGTTCTTGGGGCGTGAACATGGAAATCGTGCCGAAATGTCCGTCATATCCGGATCGGCGCAGCACGAGGCCCTGGCGCATCCGGCGCAACGATTCGGCCAGGGCCGGGCGGCGACGGGCCATGTCGTCCAGGGGCAGCTCGCCGAGAATGTCCAGCTCCGAGCCATGAGCCGAGACCAGGGCCGCGTATTCCCGGCGCACGGTCTTGGTACCCGGGCCTTTGCCCAGGATTTCCGAAATCAACTCCACCAAGGGCACCAGGGACTGAAATCCAGGCTGATTGGACGGCTTCAGCGGCTGGTCCCGGTCGGCCAATTCCATTACCCGATGCAGCACGCCCAGGGTCAGGGGCTGGCCGCAAACCGGGCAGATGTTGCCCCGGGCCATGGCTTCTCCGGGGGACAGGACCACGTCGCACTTGCGATGCCCGTCCAAATGATACTTGCCCTCCTCGGGAAAGAATTCCACCGTGCCCAGGAAGGCATGGCTCCCGCCGTCGCCCCGTAGGGCCTTGTATATGCCCTCGAAGCTCGGCTCGCCGCGAAACAGATTGGCCTCCCGGGCCAGCTTCTCCCCGGAATGGGCGTCGGAATTGGAAATCATCCGGAAGCGGTCCAGGGCGCTCCACTGCCAGTTCATGTCCGGATCCGAGGACAGCCCGGTCTCCAGGGCGAAAATCTCCGAGGACAGCGCTCCGTAGCACGCCTCAATGGTGTCGAAGCCGGACTTGGAACCGAACAGGGAAAACCAGGGCGTCCAGATATGCGCGGGGACGAGAAAGGCCTGGGGGTGCAGCTCCAGGACCATTTCCAGGAGATGGCGCGAGTCCAGCCCGAGGATGGGCCGACCGTCCGAACCCAGATTGCCGATTTGTTCCAACTTGGCGTTCAACGCCCTGGCCTGCTCCAGACCGGGGACGTACACCAGATGATGGACCTTGCGCACCCGGCCCGCGCGTTTGTAGATGGTGCTGATTTCCGCGGAGAGAATGAACCGGACCGGGCTTGCGCCGCGACCCGGAGCAACGGACTCCAGCCAGGGGATCTCCGCCGAGAGGTCCGCTTCCCGCCGCGGAACCAGCAGTCCGGAATCGTCCTCTTCCAGACATTCCTCAAGGTCTTGCAGCCATCCGGGATGGGTGAAGTCTCCGGTGGCCACCACGTCCAGACCCTTGACCCGGGCCCAGGCAGCCAGGTGGCTCGGCGTCAGGCCGCGGCTGGTGGCCCGGGAATACCGGGAGTGGATATGCAGGTCCGCGCGGAACAGGTCGGAGGTCATTCGGGAATCACTGGGTGATTGTTGGGGGAGACGTCGTGAGGATGCGCCGTGGCGCAGTCCGAGGGATCGCCCTGGAGCTTGGCCAGGGTGTGGTCCAGAGCGGGCAGCAGGGCTTCGAGGTTCTCCCGAACCGCCTTGGGAGAACCCGGCAAATTGATGATCAGGGCGTGGCCCAGGATACCGACCACGGCTCGGGAAATCACGGCATGCGGGGTCTTGCGCAGGCCGGCCTGGAGCATGGCCGCTTCCATGCCGGGCAGGCGTTTTTCGATCACGGAGAGGGTGGTTTCCGGGGTGGTGTCCCGGGGCGCGACCCCGGTGCCCCCAGTGGTCACGATCAGGTCGAAGCCCTGTTCCAGAGCCAGTTCCGTGAACAGCGCGCGCAATCTTCCGGGCTCGTCAGGAAGCAGAAAGCCTTGGGCCCAGGCCAGTTCCAGGGGCCCGCCGGTCTGTTTGTCCAGCAGCTCGACGATCAGCGGCCCGGCCCGGTCCTCGCGGTGTCCGACGTAGCCTTTGTCGCTGAGCGTGATCCAGGCCAGACTGTGGCCGCATTTTGTCGCGGCCCAGGATTGCGCTCCCGGCTCAACCTGGAACGCTTCCAACACCTGGACCCAGCAGCCCTCACGGCTCGGCAGACCGCCAACGGGATCCGGCCAACGGAACATGCCCAGCACCCGAAGGCTCCCGGCTTCGCCGGGTCGGGCCAAGACAGCGCCCACGCCGGGCAACGGTGGCGTTTCCGCGATCAGGTGCGGGCCGGGAAACAGGCCCGAAGCCGTATCCGGCTCCAAAACCGGACCGCGTACCACGGCCAGACGTTGCCCCGAGGCGAAATTCTCCCGCCGCATGGAGCTGAGTCGCAATTGCATGGCGTTTTCCGTGAATCCCGGAACAGTCTTTGGACGCCCAAACGACAAAAGCCCCTCGTTCGCACGAACAAGGAAGCTTTGGCCGTGGACCGAGGGGCCAAAACCCCTTGAGCTTGTCGCCCCTGAGGCCGGATGAAGACAAGAAGCGATTAGTGATCCATGTGCTTGCCCTGCTTGATGCGGACAAGCGCGGTGATCACGATCACGGTCAGATAGGTGAAGATGAACCCGACGCCGATTACGCTGGAAAGATCGGCTTCCTTGGCCGCGTTGGCGATCAAAGTGGGGATGATTTCCGTAATGCCCATGGTCGTCTCCTTTGTAATAAAGTTCACATGCGAGGTCTTTGGTCAATGTCCAGGCAAATGTCAAGAACGGAGGCGGACAAGACAATTCACTGAAGGAACGCCGGTTCTTCATGCTGTTTGAAGGCTTGATCGAACAGTTGGGTCGGATTATCCATTTTGGGGGCGAGTGGAGCGCGTTTTCAGCTCAGAACCCTATTCTGAGCACGGATACTGAACAAACGCCCAGAACAAGAACCTTGATCAACCGTCTCGCATCCAAATATATAGCATCCGGATCTTGCCATGCACACAGCCGAACACAAGCCTGAAGCCGGAATAATCTCCCCCCGTCCGCTCATACTCGTTTCCGCGCCCTGGGCCATGTACAACCGGCCCTCCATCCAGCTCGGCACGCTCAAGGCCCACCTGCGCCGCCGGTTCCCCGACGTGCCGGTCCGGGCGGAGCATGTTCATCTTCATGTGGCTGCGGCCGTCGGCTACACCTTGTATCAAGTCATTTCCGAGCGAACCTGGGTCGCGGAAAGCGTGGCCGCGACCTTGCTCTTTCCGGACCAGGGTCCGGCCATTCAGCGGCTCTTCGAGCGGGAAAGCAGGCAAAACCCGGCCATCCGCGCCGTGGGGCTGCCGGCTCTGGCCCAGGCCCTGGACACGGCCTGCGACCGGTTCATCGCCGACATCGACTGGACCGCGTTCGGTCTGGCCGGGTTCAGCGTCTCCCTGTGCCAGTCGACCTGCTCCCTGGTTCTGATCCGGCGCATCAAGCGAAAATATCCGGAACTGCCCGTCGTGGTCGGCGGGGCCGGTTTTTCCGGCGAATCCTTCGTGGCCCTGACCGCCGCGTTTCCGGAGATCGATTACCTGACCCAGGGAGAAGGGGAAACGGACCTGGCCGAGCTGACGGACGCCCTGTGTCGGAACCAAGGGGCTGCGCGAAAACCCCTCCCGGACGGCCTCAACCGCCAAATCCGGGATTTGGACGATCTGCCCATACCGGACTTCGACGACTATTTCGCCCAACTGCAATCTCTTGGCCCGGCGAAACAGTTTCATCCCGTGCTTCCGGTGGAGGCCTCCAGGGGTTGCTGGTGGATCAAGAAGCCGGACCCAGACCGCCCGGCTCAGGGCTGTGCGTTCTGCAACCTGAACCGGCACTGGACCGGATACCGGTCCAAATCCCCGCGCAAGGTCGCGGAGGAAATCACCGCCCTGAGCACCCGGCACAAGGTGCTGGGCTTTTCCTTTATGGATAACCTGCTGCCCCGCAAGGGCGCGACGGAATTGTTCACCACGCTGGCCGAATCCGGCAGGGACTACCGACTGTTCGGCGAAATCCGGGCCGACACGCCCCCGACCCTGCTCGCGGCCATGCGCCGGGCCGGGATGCGCGAAGTCCAGGTAGGCGTCGAGGCCTTGAGCAGCGCCCTGCTGGCCAGGATGAACAAGGGCACCAGCGCCCTGGACAACATCGAGGTCATGCGCCACTGTGAGGCCCTGGGCATCCATCACGGCGGCAACCTGCTGATGCGTTTTCCCGGCTCCACGGCCCAAGAAGTCCAAGAAACCCTGGCCAACATGGAATTCGTCGCCCTCTACCTGCCCCTGCGTCCGGTATTCTTCTGGCTGGGCCTGGGAAGCCCGGTATTCCGCGATCCGCGCGGCCACGGAATCCGCCTGACGGGCAACGACCCGCGCTGGAGCGTCCTGTTTCCTCCTCAAATCGCCCGGACCCTCCGCTTCATGGTGCAGGGGTACGTCGGCGGCAAGCGGGAGCAGCGCAGGTTGTGGCGACCGGTGGAGCACCGGGCAAGACAGTGGGCCAGGGAATACGCCCAATCCATGCGCGGGCCGAATCCCGGCCCGATCCTGGGCTACCAGGACGGCGCGGACTTCCTGATCATCACCCTCCGCCGCCCGGACAAAACCCACGACACCCACCGCCTGCCCCAAGCTTCACGCCGCATCTACCTCTTCTGCCGAAAAAGCCGCACCAGAAACCAAATCCAATCCCTGCTCCCCCACCTGGCCGCGGACAAACTGGACGGCTTTTTGCGGATGATGGTGGACAAGCGATTGATGTTCTCGGAATCCGACAGATTTCTGAGCCTGGCCGTGCCCATGGACCGGAGTGCGGAGGATTTATAAGCGGCCAATGGCGTGAATTCGGACTGAATGCGCCACCACGGCTTTCAACGTATTGCACCGAGGCGACATCTTTTCTCAAAGTGTTCAGCCATGCTCCACCCCGCCATACCACTCTGAGGTGGGCTTTATGCAGGGCTTTTTTCAGGATTGATCTGGCACTGCATAATGTTGGCATCGACGGTGGAGGGATTGTGTTGCAGAGCAAATAATGCTTTTGAAACAGAATGTTGTGAACGAAAAAGGTTCTTTTCGAGAAGAGGCTTAGCTGTTTGTGAGATAAGGTGGTGAGTTTTTGTCAATTTCGTATAATAAGTCTGTTAGCAGTTGAAAAAGCCAGATTCTGCAGGCTGTTCAAAAACCCCGGCGGCAAGGCGGAAAAAGTTCAATGTCGAAGGGTGATTAGTCGTTCTTGAGGGGGGTTGGACTTTTTGCAGCAACGCAGCTAGCGGGGATTCTTCAACAGCCTGTTAGATGGGTTTGCCGTCGTGCCGACCCATATCCACGGCATTATTGTGGTTGTAGGGGCACCCGCAAGGGGTGCTCCTACGATGGGCGAGATTGTTGGGGGATATAAATCGTTGTGTACACCAAGGGTTGAAATGGATAAACCAAAACCAACCCCGCACCATTCTGGGTAAATTACGGCAACGGAATCATTGGGAACACATTATCCGCAAGGAGTCCGAATGGAGTCGGCTCCAGGAATGCATTGGCAATAATCCGACGAAATGGGCAATGGATAGACTGTTTATTCCACCTGACATCAACGCTACTGTTTCGGGAACCAGGGGTTCAAGGTCTGCCCTGTCCCAGGTCCCGTTTAGAACTTTGACCTGACATACTGATAGGAGTCCACCTGATGCGCGGTGATTCTGGAGCAAGGCGTTTGTGGCGAGGGATGGCCGTTTGCTTGTTGCTGGCCGGGGCGATGTTTTTGGCGGGCTGCGGGGATTCCTCGCCGCCGGCTCAGGGGCCGCCGCCGGCCCTGCCGGTGAACGTGATCACGGCCCAGAAGATGACCGTGCCCATCTACGGCGAGGCCGTGGGCAACACCCAGGCCGTGGAGACCGTGGAAATTCGCTCCCGGGTCAACGGGCACATGCTGCGCCGCGACTTCGGAGACGGGTCCCTGGTCAAAAAGGATCAGCTTCTGTTTCTGATCGACCCGGATCAGTACCAGCAGGATCTGTCCAAGGCCAAGGCTCAATATGAGTATTCCCAGGTCAGCCTGGAACTGGCCCGCAAGGAGACCCAGCGTTACGCAACGCTGCTTCGTCAGGCCATGATCTCCCAGGAGGAGTTCGACCTGAAGCAGATCAAGGAACAGGAAGCCGAGGCCAATGTCCTGGTCAATGCGGCCTCCGTCAACCTGGCCCAACTCCAGCTCCGTCACACCCGGATCACCTCGCCCATCGACGGACGGATCGGCTTCGCCCTGGTGGACCAGGGTGGACTGGTTACTGCCGGTTCGACCCTGCTGGCCAAGATCTCCACCGTAGATCCGATGCATTTCTTCTTCTATCTCAGCGAGGAAGACTATCTCAATCTCAGCGCCCATTTCGGGGACGACTTCCAGGAGGTCTTCAAGACCCTGGACATTCGGCTGACCCTGGCCGGAGGCTTGATCTACGATCACACCGGGCATCTGGACATGTTCGACCGGGAGGTGGACCCCAAGACCGGCAGCATCGCGGCCCGGGCCGTGTTCCCCAATCCGGACGGGATGCTCCGTCCGGGCATGTTCGGGCGGGCCCGAATTACCCTGGAGAAGGAATGGGAGACGCTGCTTATTCCCCAGGTGGCCATCATGGACACCCTGGGTCGCAAGAGCGTGTTCGTGGTGGACGACCAGGGGCTGATTGCCTCCCGCGGCGTGGAGGTGGGCATGCGCCTCGGCAATCTGCGCGCAGTCCGGGGCGTCGAGCCCGGCGACCGGGTGGCTGTGGACAATCTCCAGAAGCTTCGTCCCGGCGCCCATGTCGCCCCCACCGTGGTTCCCTACGAACTGGAGGATACGGAAGAGACTTCGGTCGAGACTCCGGCCGCGCCCCCGACTACCTCACCGACAGACCCCTTGACCGATCCCGCCGGCTCGCCTGTTTCGGACGCCACCGTGAAACCGGCTGACAGCCCCGCCGGGGAGTGAGCCAGCCATGTTCTATAAATTTTTCATCGACCGGCCCGTCTTTGCCTCGGTCCTGTCCATCGTCATGACCCTGGCCGGGGTTCTGGCGCTGGTCAATTTGCCCGTGGCCCAGTACCCGGAAATCACCCCGCCCACGGTGAATGTCAGCGCCAGCTACCCCGGCGCCTCGGCCGAAGTGGTGGAGCAGGCCGTGGCCACGCCCATCGAGCAGCAGGTCAACGGCGTGGAGGGGATGATCTCCATGTCCTCCACCAGTTCCAACGACGGCAGCTACAGCCTGACCGTAACCTTCGAGGTGGGTCACGACCTGGACATGGCCACGGTGGACGTCCAGAACCGGGTCAGCCAGGCCGAACCCAAGCTGCCGGACATGGTCAAGCGCATGGGCGTCACGGTGAACAAGCAGTCCACGGGCATGCTCCTGGCCGTGAACCTGATCTCGCCGAACGAAACCTACGACGCCCTGTTTCTGCTCAACTACGCCAAAATCAACCTGACCGACGCCCTGAGCCGGGTGCCCGGGGTGGGCAAGGTGGACACCTTCGGGGCCGGGGAGTTTTCCCTGCGCATCTGGGTCGATCCGGACAAGATGGCCTCCCTGGGCATCGTGGCTTCGGACATTGACCAGGCCCTGCAGGATCAGAACATCCAGGCCCCGGCCGGGCAGATCGGCCAGGCCCCTGCCCCGCCGGGAACCCTGTTCCAGTACGCGGTGCGGGTTCGCGGCCAGCTCACGGAGGTCGAGGAATTCGAGGACGTGATCATCAAGACGGCCGATTCCGGAGCAGTGGTCCGGCTACGGGACGTGGCCCAGGTGGAGCTGGGCGGGGATTTTTACGGCGTATTCAGCCGCTTTTCCGGCAAGCCCACGGCCACCTTGATGATCTACCAGCTCCCCGGGGCCAACGCCCTGACCGTGGTGAGCGACGTGCGCAAGGCCATCGAAGACTTGGCCGGAGCCTTTCCGGACGACGTGGGCTATGAGATCGCCTTCGACACCACGGAGTTCGTCTCCAAATCCATCGAAGAGGTGGTCCAGACCCTGTTCGAAGCCTTTGCCCTGGTCTTTCTGGTGGTCTTTCTCTTTCTGCAAAGCTGGCGGGCCACGATCATCCCGATGATCGCCGTGCCCGTGTCCCTGGTGGGCGCGTTCATCGCCTTCCCGATGCTTGACTTCTCCCTGAACACCCTGACCCTCTTCGCCCTGGTTCTGGCCATCGGCCTGGTGGTGGACGACGCCATCGTGGTGGTGGAGGCGGCCCAGCACAACCTGGACAACGAGGGCATGACCCCTCGGGAAGCGACCCTCAAGGCCATGGACGAGGTGGCCGGGCCGGTGGTGGCCAACGGGCTGGTCATCGCGGCGGTGTTCATCCCCGTGGCCTTTCTGGGCGGGATCGCCGGGCAGCTCTATAAACAGTTCGCCCTGACCCTGACGGTGTCCGTGGGCATCTCGGTCTTCAACGCCCTGACGCTGAGTCCGGCCCTGGCCGTGCTCTTGTTGCGGCCCTCCAAGCCGGGCCGCGGCCCCCTGGGCTGGTTCTTCCGTCAGTTCAACCGTTTCTTCGCCTTCTGCACCCGGGGCTATACGGCCACGGTGCGCGGAGCCATTCGCGGCTGGGTCCTGACCCTGTGCGTCCTGGTCGTGCTCTTCGGCGCCACCTATGGCCTGCTGCGAGCACTGCCCACGGGCTTTGTCCCGCCGGAGGACCAGGGCTATTTCCTGGTCAGCATCCAGTTGCCCCCGGCAGCGTCCCTGGAGCGCACGGATACGGCGGTGCGCAAGGTGGAGGCCTATCTGGACCAGGCCGAGGGGATCAAGGCCTACATTTCCCTGGGAGGGTTCAACATGCTGGGGGCCGGGGTGTCTTCCTACGCCGCCACCATGTTCGTGATTCTGGATTCCTGGGACGAGCGCCAAACACCGGAGCTGACCCTGGACGCCATCCTGGCCCGGGCCGGACGCTTCTTATGGAGCATTGACGACGGTCTGGCCTTCGCCTTTTCCCCTCCGGCCATTTCCGGGCTGGGTGCCACGGGCGGCGTGGAGATTCAGATCCAGGACCGTACCGGAGCGGGAATCCAGGATCTGGCCCGGGTGGCCAATGAGTTTATGGCCGCCGCCGGCCAACGTCCCGAGGTGAGCAATCCCTTTACCACCTTTTCCGTGAACGTGCCCCAACTGCAACTGGAACTGGACCGGGACAAGGCCAAGAACATGGGCGTGCCGCTGACCCAGGTTTATTCGGCGTTGCAGGCCTTTCTTGGCGGGCTGTACATCAACGACCTGAACAAGTTCGGGCGAACCTACCGGGTCATGCTCCAGGCCAAGCCCGAATTCCGGGGCAAGCCCGAGGACATCGAAAACTTCTACGTGCGCAACAACAAGGGCGAGATGGTCCCCCTGTCCACCCTGGTCACGGTCACGGACGCCTCCGGCCCGGAATACATCGCCCGGTACAACGTCTATCCGGCCATCAGCGTGACCGCGGACGCGGCCTCCGGGTTCAGCAGCGGCCAGATCATCGCGGCCCTGGAAGAGACCGCGGCCCAGGCCCTGCCCCCCGGATTCGGTTACGAATGGACGGGCATGGCCCTGCAGGAGAAGGAATCCGCCGGAACCTACGGTCCGGTCTTTGCCCTGGCCCTGCTGATGGTCTTCTTTTGTCTGGCGGCCCTGTACGAAAGCTGGGCCATTCCCTTTGCCGTGCTCTTCGCCCTGCCCCTGGGAGCCCTCGGGGCCTTCAGCGGACAATGGCTGCGCGGCCTGGACAACAACGTCTACGCCCAAATCGGTCTGGTCATGCTCATCGGCCTGGCGGCCAAGAACGCCGTGCTCATCGTGGAATATGCCAAAACGGCCTACGACCGGGGCATGGACGTGGTGGAAGCTGCCGTGGAAGCCTCCAAGATGCGTTTTCGCCCGATCCTGATGACCTCCCTGGCCTTTATTCTCGGAGTCCTGCCCCTGGTCACGGCCACCGGAGCCGGAGCCTCGGCCCGCCACGCCCTGGGGACCTCGGTCTTCGCCGGAATGATCGCGGCCACGTTCCTGGGAGTCGTCTTCGTGCCCTTTCTCTACGCCCTGGTGATCGGGATGCTGGATCGGCTTCGGGGTGGGCGACGCGACGTGCCGCAAGAACCGATCGCGTCGACGAAAGACGAAGCAAAGACGCCCTGACGGGCGGTGAGAATGCCCGTTGAGAGAATCGAGTTCGTTTCGGGAGAAAGGTGTCGGATGGATGAGGGAGGAGTAGGGCGGCCAGGCAGGATGGGTATTCAGGTGCCGGAGTCAGATGCAAACCATCTCTTTGCACCTGACTCCGGACAATCTTCAGATCTTTTCGGCGAGCCCGGCCATGCAGATGTATTTCAGCGTGGTGTAGTCATCGAGGCCGTAGTGGGAGCCTTCCCGGCCGAAGCCGCTTTCCTTGATCCCGCCAAAGGGCGCTTCGCAGGTGGACATCAGGCTTTCATTGACCCCCACGAGGCCGTATTCCAGGGCCTCGGAAACCCGCCAGGCCCGGCCCAGGTCGCGGGTGTAGACATAGCCGGCCAGGCCGAATTCCGTGGCGTTGGCCAGGGCGACGGCCTCCTGTTCGGTTTGAAAGCGATACACCGGGGCCACGGGGCCGAAGGTCTCTTCCGTGCTCATGATCATCTCGCTGGTCGCATCCGCGATGACCGTGGGCTCGAAAAAATTGCCTCCAAGGGCATGCCGTCGGCCTCCGGTGATGATACGCCCGCCTTTGCCCTGGGCATCCGCTATCTGGGCTTCCATGTGCAGCACGGCCTGGTCGTCGATCAGCGGCCCCTGGCTCACGCCCTCTTCCAGTCCGTCACCGACCTTTAATTGGCCCACCGCTGCCGTGAATTTCTCCAGAAAGGCCCCGTAAACCCCGTCCTGAATCAGAAACCGGTTGGTGCAGACGCAGGTCTGACCCGTATTGCGATACTTGCTGTTAACCGCCCCGGCCACGGCCAGGTCCAGATCCGCGTCATCGAAAACCAGAAACGGCGCGTTGCCGCCCAGTTCCAGGGAAACCTTCTTCACGGTGGCGGCGCATTGTTGCAGCAGCTCCTTGCCCACTTTCGTGGAGCCGGTGAAGCTGAGCTTGCGGACCACCGGGCTTCCGGTCAGTTCCGCGCCGATTTCCCGGGATGAGCCGGTCAGCACATTGAACACGCCGTCGGGAATGCCCGCCTGCCTGGCCAGCTCAGCCAGGGCCAGGGCCGAGAAGGGCGTCTGGCTGGCCGGTTTGACGACCACCGGGCAGCCCACGGCCAGGGCCGGACCTGCCTTGCGGCAGATCATGGCCGTGGGGAAGTTCCAGGGGGTGATGATCCCCACCACGCCCACCGGCTCCCGGGTGACCAGGATGCGCTTGTCCCGCCAGGGCGCGGGGATGATGCTTCCATAGGCCCGCCTTCCTTCCTCGGCAAACCAGCGCAGAAAGCTGGCCCCGAAGCCGATCTCGGCCCGGGCCTCGGCCAGCGGTTTGCCCTGTTCCAGGGTCATCAGGTGGGCCAGCTCCTCGCGCTCGGCCAGCAACAGGTCGTGCAGACGCAAGAGTATTGCGCTTCGCTCCAGCGCGGTCAGGGCCCGCCAGGCCGGCCAGGCCCGGGCCGCGGCGTCAATGGCGCGCGCCGTCTCGCCGCGTCCGCAATTGGGCACGGTACCCAACACTTCGCCCGTGGCCGGATTGAGCACGTCCAGGGTCTTGCCTGAATCGGCGCTGATCCATTGCCCACCCACAAGGCATGCGGCATCTCGTGACAGTATCGTTTTCGCAAGGCTCATCAGGATTCCTCTCTTGGCTGGGGTGAGTCGTGTGGCAAGACAAGTTTGGGCGGGTTTCAAGCCCGCCCCTTCAATCCTGCCACTTGCAGACGCGAATAATTTCGCGGGCAAGAATGTCCGCGGCATCATAGTGTGGCAGGGATGAGGCAAAAGGCAAGAGACTCAATTCCGTGCACGCGACGACCACGGCCCGAGCCCCTTGCGACTCCAGACTGGTGACGGCTGCATCAAGCGCGGCGGCGGCCTGGTCCATGCGACCTTTCTTGATGTCCTTGATGGCGGCCATGATCCTGTCCTGGGCGGAAGGTTCGGGATAGACCACCTCTGCCCCGATCGCGGAGAAGGCCCGTTGATACAGGCCGGTGAGCTGCATTGCCGTGGAGCCCAGAATGCCTACCTTGACGATCCCAGGCTGTTGTTTCAAGACTTCCCGCACCGTGATCTGGATCAGGTTGAGCATCGGGATGGTCACGGCATCCTGGATATCCTGGAAGTAGTAATGGGCGGTGTTGCAGGGCATGGCCAGAAAATCCGCCCCCCAGGCCTCCAGCCGCCTGGCCATGTCCTGGAGCTCCGGCACCGGGCTGCCCCCCCCGCCCTCAATCAGGGCCTTGATCCGCGAGGGCACCTTGGGATTGTTGTCCACGATGCATCGGACATGATCCGCGTCGTCCAGGGCCGGGGTCAGGCGGATCAACCGGGCCATCAAATCCACGGTGGCCCCTGGCCCCATGCCGCCGATGATGCCGACGATTTTTTCCTGCTTTACCGATTCCATTGTGCCTTGGCGCGGTTCCTTCTCGGCTGGTTCTGAAGTTGTCTCCTGGAGAGCAATAATTTTTCCGACCCTACTTCCTCTTCTTTTATCCTTCAACTGTCCGTTCTGAAGGTTTGTTATCCTCCGCAAATGTAAGGGCAAAGTGAAACCAAAGCTTTGTCTGGGATTCTGGTTTTCAATGTCGCCATGTGACCGTTCACAAAGGCGAACATCACCTGATCCTCCCGCAGACCCAACAGTTGAATCAGCTCCGCCAGGGTGCAGCCCTCTGGAATCGGAAACGCTTTCGGATTCGCCGGAGCATGCTCCGCCAAAATGGCCATCAGCCGTACCTTGACCGTCGCTTCCGCCTCCCCGGCTCGTCCTGCTCCTTGACCAGTATTGCCCATCATCCCCTTTCCTTCGCGGGGGCGTACTCCATACGCCCTCACGCCTTCTCACTCCTGACTCCTGACTTCTGTTCTCTGAACTTCCCCCCCCTCACACCAGCCAATCCAGGCTCAGCCTGTACAGCGTCCCCTTGCTCGGAACGCCGTTCGCGTCCCAGCCCATCATGGCGTAGTAGAGATCCACGGCTTGCTGGAAGGAGTCCGGGTCAATGCTCTGATCCTTAAGCACGCCGTCGGGCAGTGGTTCGAACATCCGGCGGAAGAGCTTGTCGTCCTTGCTGGTCATGCCCTCGCGAACATTGAACATCCGGGCCAGGACAATGGAGCGCTCAGCCACCAGCATCAGTTCATGCAGGCTGGTGGACCAGCCGGTGATGGCCTCCACGGCTTGGGTCAGCTTGTCGTAGGTCATGGAAAACAGGGGGGCGACCACAAAATTGCACAGGCCCAGGGTGTTGTTCATGGCCCAGGTCTTTTCCCCGGCAATGAAGTAGCGGACCTTGTCCGGTCCGTTGTCCAGGGCCTGAGGTGCGACGAAAATGCCCAGTGGGTTGACCAGCTTCACTCCCTCGCCCTGAAAGGGCACTTCATGGGGAGCCTCAATATGGTCCGCGCCCGTGGGGGACAGGGCAAAGCCCAGGCCCACGCCGGTCTTGCCCCGGGGGTCGTGAAAAGCCGGTTCCTGGCCCTTGACGTGGAAGGCGTATTCCTCCGCGCCCTTGCCGATGCGCTGGGCCGCGCGCTTGACGCCTTCGGCCAAAGTGTCGCCAATGCCGTCACGGGCCGCGATCTTCTCCACCAGCTCCAGCATGCCGGGGCCGTCGCCAAAGGTAATCGCTCTGCCGCCCAGATCTTCGGCGGTAAGAATGCCCTTCTCCGCCAGTTCCATGGCCATGGCCACCACCGCGCCGGTGCCCACGGTGTCCAGCCCCAGGGCGTTGCAGCGCTCATGGCCCTTGCAGACCGCGTCCAGGTCGCCCACGCCGCACATGGAGCCCAAAGCGGCCAAGGTTTCATATTCCGGACCTCCGTAGCGCTTCTCCGAGGTGTTGTTCACCTTGCGCTTGCAGGCCACGGAGCATTTGTAGCAGGTGTGCGTGCCGTCCTGGACCTTTTCGTAGCCGTCCCAGCCCAGCTTGGACGCATCCTCGAACTGGCAGTCCTTCCAGTTGCGGGTGGGCAGGATGCCGGAATTCTGCTGGGCCATCAGATGCTGGACCGTGCCGAACTTGCGCATGTTCACCGAGGGCATGTGCTCGCCGATGCGCGCCCGGTGCCATTTGTTCAGCTCCTTGAGAGCATCCGGGTCGGCCAGGGTCATGCTTTCCACATCCCCGCGAACAACCACGGCCTTCAGGTTCTTGGAGCCCATCACCGCGCCCATGCCGCAGCGGCCGTTGGCATGGGCCAACTCGTTGATCACGCAGGCCAAGCGAACCATCTTTTCCCCGGCTGGCCCGATGGACGCGATGCGAACCTTCTTGTCGCCCAACTCCTCGCGAATGGCGTCCAGGGCCGGCGCGTTCTCCAGGCCCCAGACTCCACCGGCGTCCCGCAACTCAACCTGGCCCTTGTTGATCCACAGATAGACCGGCTTGGGGGCCTTGCCGGTGAAGACCACGGCATCGAAACCGGCATGCTTCAGCTCAGGTCCGAAATACCCCGATGCCTCGGATTCTCCAAAACCGCTGGTCAAGGGATTCATGGCCGAGACGGTGTAGCGGTTGAAGCCCGAAAGGCCAGATCCGCAAAGCACGGAAGCGGCAAAGACCAGGACGTTGTCCGGATCCAGGGGGTCGGCCTTGGGTGGAATATGCTTGAGCATGTACCAGGAGGCGAGAGCCCCGCCGCCCCAGTAGGTCCGGTACCAAGCCTCGTCGTGTTCATCCACGGACCAAGTTTGATTGGTCAGATCTACGATGAGTATTTTTCCATTGTAACCGAAAGGCATGCTATGACTCCTTGAGTCCTTTTTCATCAATTAAGAAATGTTTTTGCATTCAAGTTGTTAGCGGCAAGATGCTGGCTGGTATTCGAACAGTAGCCTGGATCTCCACCAGTGCAACCTGGGCCATCCTCAACTGGTTCCTACTTTTCAACCTTCCTTCTTGAACGTCGGCAAATAGGCATACAGCGCCGGAGAGCCTCCGGTATGCAGGAACAGCACATTGCTGCCCTTGGCGAATTGGTTCGAACGGACAAGATCGATCAGACCGGCTGCCGCTTTGCCCGAATAGACCGGATCCAGAAGAATGGCCTCATGTTTGGCGAACAGCCGGACCGCCTCGACCATGGAGTCCGTGGGCAGGGAGTAGCCGGGGCCTACATATTGGTCGTAGCAGACGACAGTTTCTCTGGTAATGGGCATCTTCATTTCCAGCTTCCGCGCCGTTTCCTCCGCCAGTTTGTGCACAATGCCTTCCTGGACGTCCTTGGGCCGGGACACATTGACCCCGCTGACCGGGATGTTGGCGTTGGTGCCGACCATGCCCACCACCATGCCGGCGTGGGTCCCGGCGCTGCCCGAGGGCACGACGATGTGGTCGATCTTCAGGTGTTCCGTATTCAACTGATTCATGATTTCTTCCGCGCAGGCCACGTACCCCAAAGCGCCGATGGCATTGGACGCTCCCCCGGGGACGATATACGGCTTTTTGCCCTGGGCTTTCAGTTCTTCCGCCTTTTTGCGCATTTCCGCCATCATGTCCGACCCGCCGGGAGCCACGGCAATGCTTTTGACGTTCAACAGGTCGAACAAAAAGTTGTTGCCGCTGCCATCCGGCTTGTAGGAGCCCTTGACCCGCTCTTCCAGCACCAGGTGGCACTCCAGATTCTCCTTGCAGCACCAGGAAGCGGTCAGGCGGCAGTGGTTGGACTGGACCGCGCCGCAGGTGATGATCGTGTCCGCCCCCTGTTCCAGGCCGTCGGCCAGGCAGAATTCCAGCTTGCGGGTCTTGTTCCCCCCGCTGGCCCCCGGCAGCAGATCGTCGCGCTTGACGAACAGATTGACTCCCTTCCCCAGGGCCTTGCTCAGGTTGTCCATGGGTTCTATGGGCGTAGCCCCTTGCAGGTAGGTACGGCGGGGAAATTTGGTAAAATTCATGATTCTATCTCTCCTGAATTGTTTGATGGCTACAAACTCTACACAACTGTAAAGCTTTCACTGGATTTGTGGACGCGACTCCCTTGCCCCTCACCCTTTCCGTGTTTTTCCGTGTGTTCCGTGGGCAGGATTCCAGACGTCTTGCTCATGAAACCAGGAAGCTTCACTGATTCGATCATCAACGCTCGAAAACCGCCTCGATCTCAATGTCCGCGCCCAATGGAAGAGCCGCCACCTGCAGCGCCGTTCTTGCCGGAAACGGTTCCTTGAAAAACTGGGCATAAACCTGGTTCACGGCCTGAAAATCGGCCATGTTGGTCAGGAACACCGTGACCTTGACCGCCCGGTCCAGGCTCGTGCCACCGGCTTCGGCAATGCTTTGCAGGTTGCGCAGACACTGTTCCGCCCGAACTTGGATGTCCCCCTGGGGCATGGTTCCGGATTCCGGATCCAGGGGCAACTGGCCTGAGGTGAACAGCAACGGACCGGATGCGACGGCCTGGGAATAGGGGCCGACGGCTTTTGGGGCCTTGGTGGTGTGAATAACGTTTTTTGACATGAGATTCTCCAGTGATGGTTGGGTTATGATAGTGGGGTCAGTACCCCAGGACCGTGGGCAGCCAGAGGACGATTTGCGGGAAAAAGGCCATCAAGATGATGACACCGACGGTAACGGCACAAAAGGGCAGGGCCTTCCAGGAGATTTCCTCCAGGGAGATATTGGCGATCCCCGAGGCAATAAACATGTTCTCCCCGAGGGGTGGCGTGGAAAAGCCCACCCCGCAGCAACAGACCAGGATAACGCCGAAGTGGATGGGGTCCACTCCGAGAATGGTCATCACCGGCAGCAGAACCGGGGTGACGATCAGGATGACGGCCAGGGTTTCCATGAACATGCCGATGAACAGCAGAAAGAGAATGACCAGAATGAAGATGACGTGCACGTCCGAGGTCAGGCTGAGCATTCCCTGGGCGATCATGTCTGGAATCCGGTACTGCACGAGAATTCTTCCGAAGGCGAAAGCCGTGAACATGATCACCAGCACCCGACCGGTCAGCCAGGAGGTCGTGGTCAGAGATTTCTCCAGGCCCGCGAGGGTAATCTCCTTGTAGATGAAGATACCGACGAACAAGGTGTAGAAAATGGCCACAATGGCTGCTTCGGTGGGTGTGAAGATTCCGGAATAGATCCCGCCTAGAATGACCACCGGGGCGAGGATGGCCCAGAAACCGTCCTTGACGGCTCGCAGGAAACGTCTCAGGGAAAAGGCTTCCATGTCGCTGCTGTAGTCGGTTCCCCGGCAGCGCAGGTAATGGACGAGGATCAACCCCATGGCGATCAGCAAGCCGGGGATGACGCCGGCAATGAACATCTTGGTGATGGATTGCTGGGCCGTGATGCCGTAGATGACCATGGGAATGCTTGGCGGGATAATGATGCCGATGCCTCCGGCGGTGGCCGTGGCCGCGCCGGCATAGCCCTTGTCGTAGCCCTTCTTGATCATGGCCGGGATCATCAGCATGCCCACGGCCGCGGTGGTGGCCGGGCCGGAGCCGGAAATGGCCCCGAAGAACACACAGGCCAGGGTCGTGGTGATGGCCAGGCCCCCGTGGACCCTGCCCACCATGGTCTCGGCAACATGCACCAGCCGTTTGGAAATCCCGGCGCAGTCCATGAGCGCCCCGGCCAGGACAAAGGCGGGCAGGGCCATGATCGGAAAGGAGTTGACGGAATTGAAGGCAATCTGGACGATACTGGAGAGATCCGTGCCCACATAGAGAAAGGTGAGCATGGCGGATACGCCCAGGGCCACGGCAATGGGGCTACCAAAGAGCAGCAGGAGCACGAAAGACCCGAAAAGGATGGTTGCTGGGGACATTGTGCGCTCCTTTTAGGTGCTCGGCTTCTCGGCCAGTTGCTTGAATTCCTCGGGGTCGACCTTGTCCACGTCGCCGATCTCTTCCTTGAGGACGTGCTTGATGTAATTGACCTGGATGATGCGCAGGGTCATCAAGGCGAAGCTGATGGGAAAAATGTAGTAGACATGAGCCATGTTCCAGCCCAGGGCAGGGGAGTGGAAGGCAAAGAGCTTCATGTTGTTGATGACCTTGATGCTTTCATGGATCATGGTCAGATTGAAGCCGATCCAGATCAAATCGGTGAATATCTGGGAATACTTGCCAACCTCCGGCCGAAACAGCTTGAACTGCAGGGTGACCCTGTTATGGGCCGACAGTCTGGCTGCATAGGAGGCTCCGAAAAATACGAACCAGACAAAAGAGAAGCGGGAAATTTCCTCGCTCCAGGGCAGAACAATGTTGAATACGGCGCGCAGGGTTATCTGCGCGAAGAGAATGGTGACGAAAAATGCCAGGAGAACCTGACAGATGTACCGCTCCAGATTGTCGAGGACGTGCAATATTTTTTTTGCCACCATGATGACTCCCGAAGGTTAGCGGTCCGATGAACAATTGCCGACTACCGATTATCCAGGTGTTTCCCAAGGCGGAGCTGGATGGTGTCAATGACCTGCCTGCCGCCGACGGAGTCGTAAAACCTGGGCCAGACCGTTTCCCGGGCAATGTCCTTCCAGGTTTCCTCATCCTCCAGGGAGCAGATGGCGATACCCATTTTTTCGGCATGCATCCGCGCCTTTTCCGCTTCGTGGATTTGATGGACCTGGTAGTACTGCTGGGCTTCCAAACCGGCCCGCGTCAGGATCCTCCGCGTGTCGTCGTCCAGGCTCTCCAGTGTTTTCGTACCGATGATCATTGGCGACAGCTTGTACTGATAGTGGGTCAGGCTGACGAATTTCTGGACTTCCAGGAACGGCATGTATGGTGCTTCCTGGCCGTCCACCACACCTTGCTGCAAAGCGGTGTACGTTTCCTCCCAGGCCATGGGCACAGGGGTGGCGCCCCAGGCGGAGAACGTCGCCAGGGTGATCCTGTTTTGGGGAACACGGATTTTCAATCCCTTAAGGTCCGCCAGGGTGCAGACAGGGCGCCGAGAGTTGGTCAGATACCGGAAGCCCGAGTGGGCCCAGCCCAAAATCTCGAACCCGCCCCTGCTCTTGCCTGCGTCGTTCCAGAAATTGCCGAGATAGCCCGTCGTGGCCCTGATCGCTTCGTCCTGGCTCTCGATCAGGTACGGGTAGTGCAGGGCCTCGAAATGCGGTACGAACGACGCCAAAGTGGCTGTGCTGGCAATGGCCATGTCCAGTGCGCCGGAGCGAACATTTTGCACCATTTCCTGTTCCGTCCCCAGCGTTCCGCCGGGAAACAGCTGCACGTCGATATTCCCTTCTGATACCGCTTCGACAATCTCCTTGAATCGTTGGGCCAACTTTCCCTGATCCGAATCCAGAAGGTCGCCGATCCCCACATTGATGCTCTGCGTGGCCAGGGCAGTGGTCGGTCCCACGAGACTCAACACAATCGCGGATACGGCAACTAGGGCCAATTTCCTGAACAAGGCGATCTCCTTCAGTTGGGAAGATGGTTGTACGATAATGATCGGCAGTCCTGAAAAACCGGAGTGATGATCACTCTCGAGAATCCATGTGACCGCCAAAAACAAATATGTCCGTTGTCGATACGTGAGAAAAATAGGGGCGACCGCGGGTCGCCCCTACTTACCTGGAAATCACCCCATGTTCACAGGGTGGTCAACATCAGAGATTACTTGCCAAGGTGCTTGCGCATGGTGTCGATGACTTCCTTCCCACCGACAAAGTCGTAGTATTCAGGCCAGACTTTTTCCATGGCGATTCTCTTCCACTCTTCCTCGTCTTCCAGTTCACAGACCTCGACGCCGGCAGCCTGCATGGCCTGTTTGGCTTTTTCAGCTTCCAGAACCTGAAAGAGCAGCCCATACTGCTGGGCTTCGATGCCGGCCCGGATAATGATCGCCCGGGTTTCATCGTCCATATTGGCCAAGGTGTTCACGCCGATGATCATGGGCTGCAGGGAGTACTGGTAATGGGTTTCCGTGATGTAATCCTGCACTTCGTGGAAATTCATGGTGTAGTTGACGATATAGGGATTTTCCTGACCGTCCACCACGCGCTGCTGCAATGCGGTGAAGGTTTCGGCCCAGGCCATGGGCACCGGGTTGGCGCCCCAAGCGGTGAAGGCAGCCAGGATGACCCTGTTCTGCGGAACGCGGATTTTCAGGTCCTTAATGTCCGCCAGGTTGCAGACCGGGCGGCGGGAGTTGGTCACGTAGCGGAAGTTCGAGTAGGTCCAGCCCAGGATCTCAAAGCCGCCCTTTTCCTTGCTGATCTCGTTCCAATACTTGCCAAGATAGCCGGTGGTCGCCTTGACCGCGTCGTAGTGGGTCTCGATCAGGTAGGGGTAGCTCAGGGCAGCGAACTGGGGCACAAAGGGAGCCATGTTGCCCACGGCCGTGATGGCCACTTCCAAGGTTCCCATGCGGACGTTCTGGAGCATTTCCGTCTCCGCGCCCAGGGCACCGCCGGGGAAAAGCTCCACTTTAATCTCACCGTTGGACAAGCCTTCCACAGCCTCCTTGAAACGCGTGGCAAAAGCGCCCTGGTCCGAATCAATGGGATCCCCCATGCCGACCTTGATAACCTTTTGGGCCGAAGCGCTGCCCGCCATCATGCCGAGGAAAAAACACAAACACACGACCATCATTGTAACTTTCTTAAACATCTCGGTCCCTCCACATCGTTACTGGTTGATTTGTCGTCCATCTCCGCGAAAACATCCACATGGAGACGACACCATCGACTTGAAGCGCTTCACCTCCTCTCTCTGTTTGTGTTGATATTGGTGTGGGCAGGTTTGGCCATCTCCGTTGATGAAAACACACACTGACATGTGCCTCCCCAATCAAGGGGCAAAATTTTTACGCCCCAGCTTTAATGGAAAACGCAAAGACGGGATTGTCCTTCAGCGCTGTCTTTGCCCTGTAAACTTAAATATTAAAATAATCCTTATACACCTTGATCACGTCAGCCTTTGTCACATTCCGGGGATTCGTGAGCTGCATGCCTGACGACAAGGTTTCATCCGCCATTTGGGACAGCTTTTCCTCGGTGACAAGCGTCGTGTCGATTTCAACGTTCATATCAAGATCATCCAGCAATCGTTCCACAGCGTATACGCCGGACTCCGCTTGATCCAGCATGCTGTTTCCGAAAACCGCCCCTTCCAACAACAAGGCCATTTCACGGTATTTTTCAGGGCAGGCAAGCAGGTTGAAGCGCATCACCGCCGGCATCAGTACAGCGCAGGCCGTGCCGTGGGGCAGGTGAAAGTGGGCGCCCAACGGGGAAGCCATGGCGTGAACCAGGCCAAGACGGGCGGTATTGAAGGCCATGGAACCCATGGAGCTGGCCTGGAGCATGCCGCCAGCGGCCTCGGTATCCGCGGGGTCGGCGACAAAGCGGCGCAGATACTTGCCCACGAGGATAAAATTTTCCCGGCAGTAGGCATCCGTGAAGTGCGTCGCCCACTTGGAAACAAATGCTTCAGCGCAATGGGAGAGCGCATCCATTCCGCTTCCCGCGGCCACATGGGACGGCAGGCTTGAAAGCAGCAGCGGATCAAGCAGTGCAACTTTCGGGATTTGCATGGAGCTGCGGAAGGAGAATTTGTAGTTACGCTCTTCATCGAAGAGCACCGCACCAAAGCTCAGCTCGCTGCCGGTTCCGGCTGTGGTGGGCACGGCAATGGAAGGCAAGGGTGGATTGCTGTATTTTTCAGGCCCTTCGTAGGCTGGCAGCGGCCCCTCGTTGGTGGCCAGGCAACCGACGCCCTTGCCGGTGTCCATGGTGCTTCCGCCGCCGACCAGCAGCAGAATGTCGCACTGTTCGCTCTTTTGCAGCTCCGAGGCTTTCACAACGGAACTCAGCGTGGCATTCACCTCCACCTGGTCGAAGACGGCAAACGGCAAATTCTCCTTCTTCAGGGAGTCCAGAACGCCCTCCAGCAAGCCCGCCTTGACGACTCCAGGGTCGGCGACAACGAGGACCTTGCTCCCCCTGAGCGCCTTGACCTCCGCGCCTGCCGCAGCCGTAATCCCGGCACCAAACTTGATTTTCGTGGGGCAATACAGATCAAACGGCCTGTCTACGCTCATGATTCGCTCCTTTTCTTGTTGTGATGTGGTTTCGTGTACATGTGCATCTTGTAACTGCTCAAAAAGGCTGGGCATTGTCTGAAAGCTCCATTGCCTCAATTATTGAACAGTTACCGAATCTTCAACCATCCAGATTGTTGTGGACGTGAAAATCCCAGTTCTCGCCCGGGCAAAATTTCCTGAGCCGCCAATCGCAGGATCGGGCATGACCTTCCATGCCCTCGACCCTGGAAAGTCGTGAGGCAACGGCGCTGAATTGCTTGTTGGCCGCCCTGTCGATTTCCTGATACGTGCTGATTTTTAAAAATTTATGCACGCTCAGTCCGCCGCTGTGTCGGGCGGCCTTCCTGGTGGGGAGGATGTGGTTGGTTCCGGAGCACTTGTCGCCATGGGCAACCGAGCTGCCTTCGCCAAGAAAAAGCGATCCATAGGAACGTAGATTGTCCAGCCACCAATCCAGATCCTCGGCCATGACCTGGACATGCTCCGGGGCGTATGCATCGCAAACCCGGCACAATTCGTCCCGGTCCGCACAGAGGATGATTTCGCCGTAGTCGGACCAGGCGGTTCTGGGGACATCCGGAACGGGCATGTCCGCGATCACTCTGGGCAGCAGGTCCAGCACCTGGTCCGCCAGTTCGCGGTAATCCGTGAACAGCCAGACTGGTGAATCCGGACCATGCTCCGCCTGGGAAACGAGGTCCACGGCAACGGTCATGGGATCCGCGTTCTGGTCCGCGATGATCGCCGACTCCGTGGGCCCGGCATACACATCGATCCCGCAAGCCCCGCTCCCGGCCAGCAGGGCCTTGGCCTCGGCCACGTAGGCGTTGCCCGGCCCCACGAGGATGTTTGCCGGCCTGCCCGTAAAAAGGCCGTAGGCCATGGCCGCGACGGCCTGTACGCCACCGAGCTCGAGAATCACATCCGCACCGGCCAGGTCCATGGCAAAGGCCACTGCCGGGTCGATGCTCTCACCGCGAGGAGGAGAGCAGGCCACCACAAAGGGCACTCCGGCGGCCTTGGCCGTGGCCACGCTCATGATGGCCGAGCAGGCATGGGCGAATCGCCCGCCGGGAACATAGCATCCCGCAACGTCCATCGGCAGAACGCGCTGCCCCAGGCGCACCCCGGGGAAGGAGTTAACCTCGAAATCTCGAATGCTTTCGCGCTGCCGCAGAGCGAAGCTGCGGACCTGTTCGTAAGCAAAGCGGATGTCCGCTCTGACCTGCTCCGGGACAGCGGCAATCAAGTGCTGCTTTTTATTCTCTCTGAGCACGAACTCACCGGACCAACCGTCAAATTTGGCGGCCATCTCGCGGATTGCCAATTCGCCACGGGCTCGGATGTCATCCAGCATGGGCGCAACTGTTTTACTGATCTCTGCGCCGTGGTCTTCAGCCGATTTCCGCGCTTTTTTTATGTATTCCATGAGGATAAAGTCTCTGTTTCATATGCCGAGAGATACGGGGATTCTTCGCAAGCCAGCCTCCATCCACCTTGTATTTCAAGCCTTCACTTTCTGCTTAGAGAAGGTCAAAATAAATGTCAATATTTTATAAAATATTTATTAAATTTTCTTGAATCTTTTTTTATATTAAGTCATTCTTAACTTTGCCCTGCACCTAGTGTAATGACCGGAACGTCCAAGGACGGCAACGCTTCCGGCTCGACGTGGCGAATCCTATGGTTCATTGCGCCGGTTGAGTGGTCCGGAAAATTCAAGCTTGCGGATAGGGGATGGTTCAGAACAGCCGGGCATTTGGCGGTCGAGACATGCCTTGAGAAACCCCATGCGGATGCACGGTCTGCCGTAGGGGCGGTTCGCGAACCGTCCCTCCACCCTCGGCACTGGAGAGCATGTCGGGTACCCGGAAAGCGTCACTGTGTTTCTGTCAGAATGATCTATCGCTGAAGATGCTGTGGAGAAGAAGTGGAAGAAAAAAACTGCGAAATGAAATCCCTGGCTGCCTACCAGCGGATCAGGGACATGGTCATCACCAGGGAGAAACTCCCTGGAACGCGGCTTGTGATCTCGGAGTTGGAAGAGGAGCTGGGAATCGGCAAGGGGCCGATCCGGGAAGCTTTAATGCGTCTGGACCGATCCGGCCTTGTGCGCAATATTCCCTATAAAGGCGCGGTGGTGGCCGAGTCTCCGCGGATGCGGGAGATTGAAATCATCTATGAAATGCGGGTCAAGCTGGAGACGACTCTGGCCCTGGAGGCCATGTGCAATATGGATGAGTCAGGCATTGCCAAGCTGGAATCCATGTTGGCGGAAATGCAGCCGGGATTGGACCTTCAGGCCCTCTACCATCTGGACCGCCAGTTTCACTCCCTGATTTACGAGTACTCAAGGCTGACCCATCTCTGCCTGGTGGTGGACAAGCTGATGGAGTCCGTGGATATCTTTCTGGTCAATCGCCCCCGGGACGACAACGATCTGGCGCGAATGCACGAGCAGCACGCCCAGATTCTGGAAGCCCTGAAAAAGAAGGACGAGGCCATGCTCAAGGAGATTTTCAAGCAGAATATCAAGAACGGGCTGCGGCTGATCAAGAAGGTCTACAGCCGATTCATGTTCCATTAGTTGGACCAAGCCCCGTGCTCATGAATACCTGGTCCGATCTCGGTGGATGTCTGGTCCGATCTCGGTGGATGTCTGGTCCGATCTTGGAGGATGTCTGGCCCGATCTCGGTGGACACAGGGTCCGACCTCGTTTCAGAACCGTCGGATATTGTAGACGGATCGACCCTCGGCAATGATCACCTCCGGAGCGGTGGTGGAGTGGACCACGGTGGAGACGTTCCCCACCCGGTTGCCCAGCATCCTGATCCGGGAGTGGGCGATGATGTCGCAGGCCACGGCCGGCTTGAGGTAGTCCACGCGCAGGTCGATGGTGGCGACCCGGTCCTTGATGCTGCCGGTGCTCCAGACCGCGAATCCCCCGCAGGTGTCGATCAGGGCGGAAATCACTCCGCCGTGCAGGGCTTGGCGGCGGGCATCGCCCTGGAGTTCCGGCCTGTACGGCAGGAGCAGGCGACACTGGCGATCCCCGAGGTCCAGGAGTCGGATGCCCAGATAGGCATTGAAGGGGATGCCTGTTTCGATCAATTCGCGAAACGCCTGCAACGCTTCCGGATTCATACCAGCCTCGCTTCATATGTCATCCCAGTTCCAATCAACGATTCTCTTTCGGTGTCGGTGTCGATATCGGCATCTGGGTCGAAATCAGGATATAGCCGAACAAACAGTTTCGATCCCGATACCGACCCCGATGCCGACCAAGAGAACTGCATTATTTTAAGAGGATAACGCATTACCGAAGGAGGGTTGGCGTTACCGGATCCACCGATTTCGTGGCGGTTCCATGGAAAATATACCCTGCCAGCCACCACTTCCGGACCACGGTGGTCTCCAGGGCGGTCAATCGAAAACCGCTCCGGGTCAGCAAGCCCGAAACATCCCTGTTCAGATGGCATCCACCGGCCAACCGCTTCCAGATCGGGGTCAGCCGGTCCTGCCAGCGGCGCACGGCTCGGTCCGGCGCCGCGCCGTGCTCGCAGAAGATCAGCGTCCCTCCCGGCTTGAGCACCCGGTACATTTGCCGCAGCCCCTCTTCGGGCGAAGCGACGCTGCAAAGCGTGAAGGTCGTGACGATGGTGTCCATGCTTGCGCTCTCCAGCGGAAGCTCTTCCACGCTCCGGTCGATCCAGTGTGGAACGACCGGCCCGGAACGGGCCGCGTGGGCGGCGATGCGGAGCATTTCCGGAGACGGATCAAGCCCCCAGAGTTCGGTTACCACAGCCGGGTCATAGTAGGGCAGATTCAGGCCCGAGCCGATTCCGACCTCCAGAACGCGGCCCTGGGCCGGCGGGATGATCCGCGCCCGCAGGCGACGGATCGGCCCTTTGCCGCAGGCGGCGTGAATCAGCCGGGGAAGAACGGTGCTGGCGTAGAATCCCATGATGGTCTGGTATGGTGTCGGAGCTGGACCGCATCCACGAACGAAGCCGACGACGGTCTCGATCCGGTCGCGTCCGTCATGCCCGTCATGCTTGTCAGATTCGTCATGTCCCGCAAAACGTCTTGTAGGCTCCGGCCGAGGGGGGAGGCGGCAACCGGTAGTCGGAATCGATCGGCTCGGCGTAGGGCTGGGCCAGGACGTCAAGGAGTCGATGCGTCACGCGCAGGTCGCCGTGGTCCACGGCGGCTTTCAGGGCCTCCTCCACGCGGTGATTGCGGGGGATCACGGCGGGATTGGCGGCGCGCATCCGTTCACGGACGGACGGCATGGCTCCCGAGGATTCCGGCTGTCGCTTCAGCCGCGCTTGCCAGCGCTTCAGCCATTCCGCGAAGGCCTGGTCCTGGAACAGCGGCAGGCGTTCCGGATGGTCCGCGGCCAGATCGCGCAGCGTGTTCGTGTAGTCCAGCCGATTCCGATGCATGTGCGTCAGCAGATCCTGGACCAGGGCGGCGTCATCCTCTTCGGACGTGATCATCCCCAGCTTGGCCCGCATCCCCGTCAACCAATGATCGCGGTAGACGTCGGGGAACGATTCCAACACCTCGTTGGCCAAGTCAACGGCTTTTTCCCGGCTTTCATCCAGCACCGGCGCCAACGTCTCGGCGAAACGGGCCAGATTCCACTGGGCGATCCGGGACTGATTGCCGTAGGCATAGCGGCCCTGCTGGTCGATGGAACTGAACACCGTGGCCGGATCGTAGGCGTCCATGAACGCGCAGGGGCCGTAGTCGATGGTCTCTCCACTCAAGGCCATGTTGTCCGTGTTCATCACGCCGTGGACAAATCCGACAAGCATCCACTTCGCCACCAGCGCGGCCTGGCGCTCCATCACGGCCCGCAGGAGGGCCAGGGGCGGGTTGTCGGAGGGTTCCAACTCGGGGTAGTGGCGGCGCAGGGTGTAAGCCGCCAGTGTTCGGACATGCTCCGCCGCGTCCCGGGCCGCGAGATACTCGAACGTGCCCACGCGAATGTGGCTGGACGCGACACGGGTCAGAATCGCCCCGGCCAACTCTGTTTCCCGGACCACCGGCTCCCCGGTGGTCACCACGGCCAGGGCGCGGGTGGTGGGAACGCCCAGGGCATGCATGGCCTCGCTGATGATGTATTCCCTGAGCATCGGCCCCAGCGCGGCCCGGCCGTCGCCGCGGCGCGAATACGGGGTCTGCCCGGAGCCTTTGAACTGGATATCGAAACGCTCGCCGCGCGGAGTGATCTGTTCCCCCAGGAGGATCGCCCGCCCGTCGCCGAGCATGGTAAAATATCCGAACTGGTGCCCGCCATAGGCCTGGGCGATGGGCTCCGCGCCGACGGGAAGGCGATTGCCGGAAAAAACCGCCGCGCCGTCCTGAACGGAGAGAATCTCTCCGTTCAGTCCTAAAAACTCGGCCAAAGGACGATTCAAAAGCACCATGCGCGGCTCACGAACCGGAACCGGACGCAGCCGGGAAAAGAAGACCTCCGGTAACCGGGCATAGCTGTTGTCGAAGCGCCATCCGGCAGGGTCCGTGGCAAGTGTCCTCGACGCTTGATCATGCGTGCCCATGTCGCTCTTTTGGATCAACGGATTATTTTGCATTTCGGAACTATGCATCGTCAATTCGAGGTGTCAATGTAGTTATGGTGATTTTTTATCTCAGCCGTAAAGAGCCTCCATGCTGAGACATGAGTTTTTTCTTGACTTCCCAACCTCTCCTGGGGAAATAAGCGCGTTCATGTTTTCTTGCCGGGTCCGCCCGTAGGGGATAGAGGGTCGGGCTGTCTCGGTATGCGGAAATGGTCGTGCATGTTGATTGTCCACCTTGTTACCGATTGGAGGAGCAGATGAAAGGCAAAATACTGGTTTTGGCGGCCGCGGCGGTCTTTTTCTGGACCGGGACCGCTTTGGCGGACGTCCTGGAAAACATCAAAGGCAAGGGCTATATTTCCTGCGGCGTGGCCGGCAGGGTGCCCGGATTCTCCGTGCCGGACGAGCAGGGCGTCTGGAAAGGCCTGGACGTGGACTACTGTCGGGCTCTGGCCGCTGCCGTGTTCAACGATCCCGAAAAAGTCCGCTTCGTTCCCCTGACCACCACCGAACGCTTTACCGCGGTGCAGACCGGCGAGGTGGACGTCCTTTCCCGGAACACCACCTGGACGTTCCAGCGGGACGTGGAACAGGGCATTGATTTCGCGGGAATCATCTTTTTCGACGGCCAGGGCTTCATGGTCAACAAGAACCTGGGCGTGACCAGCGCCAAGGATCTGAACGAAGCCTCCATCTGCATCCAGATCGGCACGACCACGGAAATGAACGTTTCCGACTATTTCGCGGCTCATGGCATGACCTACAAGCCCGTGGTCTTCGAGAGCGCGGACGAGGCCACGGTGATCTACGACACCGGACGCTGCGACGTGTACACCACCGACGCCTCCGGGCTGGCCGCCCGGCGGACCACGCTGTCCAACCCGGACGATCACATCATCCTGCCGGAAATCATTTCCAAGGAGCCCCTGGGTCCCTCGGTGCGCCAGGGCGACCCCCGCTGGAGCAAAATAGCCCGCTGGACCCTCTTCGCCCTGATCAATGCCGAGGAGCTGGGCGTGAATTCCCAGAACGTGGATGAAATGCTGGAATCGGCCAATCCCAACGTCAAACGGCTGCTCGGCCAGGAAGGCAATTTCGGCGAACAGTTCGGACTGACCAATGCCTGGGCCTATCAGATCGTCAAGCATGTGGGCAATTACGGCGAAATCTTTGATCGCAACGTGGGACCGACCACGGCCTTGAAGCTGGAACGCGTTCAAAACGACCTCTGGACCCGCGGCGGTCTGCTCTACGCTCCCCCGATCCGCTAAGAAACTCCCTGAAACGTATACAGGTCTAATGGTTCAGAATTGGTTGCGGATATACGCCATTCTTGCCATGCAGTAGGGGCGACCGGCCGGTCGCCCCTACACCTGGACATGAAACCAGGTATGAACGACTCCATAGCCCTTTCCCATGTCCGCCCCCGCGTCTAAAATTCCTCTTGGGACACCTCCCTCTGACCCGACTCGCCCTTCCCGGCTGGCCGCTCTAGCCGGGCTCGCGAACAACCCCGCGTTTCGGTCCGCGTTGGTCCAACTGCTGGTCTTCGCCGCGGTGGTCGCGGGGCTGATCTGGGTGGTCTCCACCACGGCGGACAACCTGAAGCGGGCCGGGATTTCCTCGGGCTTCGGTTTTCTGGGCCAGACCGCGGGTTTCGAGATCAGTCAGACCCTGATCGAATACTCCCGGACCAGCACCTATGCCCGGGTATTTTGGGTGGGTCTGTTGAACACCCTGCTGGTCTCGGTGATCAGCATCACGGCCTCCACCCTGATCGGCTTCGTGGTGGGCGTGCTCCGGCTGTCCTCCAATTGGCTGATTTCAAGCTTGGCCGCCGCGTATATCGGCCTGATCCGGAACATCCCCCTGCTTTTGCAGATTCTGTTCTGGTACATTGCCATTCTGATGCCGCTGCCCGGCCCCCGGCAAGCCTACAGTCTTTGGGAGACCTTCTTTCTTTGTAACCGGGGACTTATTCTGCCCCGACCCGAATTTCATCCCGGCACCTGGCTGATCCTGTTATTCGCCGTCCTGGCCATTCCGGCCGTGGTCGCCCTGACCCTCTGGGCCAGACGCCGCCAGCGCCTGACAGGCCAAAGATTTCCGACCTTCGCGGCCTCCCTGGGCCTGCTGGTGGTCCTGCCTCTGCTGGGCGCGGCCCTGGCCGGATTTCCCCTGACCTGGGTGATCCCGGAACTGCGCGGCTTCAATTTTCAAGGCGGCATGACCCTGCTGCCGGAACTGACCGCCCTGATCCTGGCCCTGACCCTGTACACCGCCGGATTCATCGCCGAGAACGTCCGTGCCGGTATCCAGTCCGTGGACAGGGGCCAGGAGGAGGCCGCAGCGGCTCTGGGACTGCGGCCCGGCACGATCATGCGTCTGGTGGTCATTCCCCAGGCCATGCGGGTGATCATTCCGCCCCTGACCAGCCAGCACCTGACCTTGGTCAAGAATTCCTCCCTGGCCGTGGTTATCGGCTACCCGGATCTGATCTCGGTCTTTGCCGGCACGACGTTGAACCAGACCGGGCAGGCCGTGGAAATCATCGCCATGACCATGCTCTTCTATCTGACCGTGAGCCTGCTGATTTCCCTGTTCATGAACTGGTACAACAAGCGGATGGCCCTGAAGGAGCGGTAGTCCATGTACGTAAAGACCACCCGCCATCCGGACCTGCCGCCGCCCCTGTCCGAGGTCGGGGTTCTGGGCTGGCTGCATAAGAACCTGTTCTCCTCCTGGCTGAACTCGCTGATGACCCTGGCCGCGGCGGGCCTGCTCCTGGCCGCCCTGCCGCCGATACTGAACTGGGGTCTGTTCTCGGCCAACTGGATCGGCCAGACCAGGGACGCCTGCCTGCCGCCCCAGGGCAATCCGGACGGCGCCTGCTGGGTGTTCATCCGGGTCCGCTTCGACCTGCTGATGTACGGCTTTTATCCCCAGGCCGAGCGCTGGCGGGTGGTGCTGACCTTCCTGGTGCTGGTAGGGCTGGGCGGACCGTTGGTCCTTTCCACCCTGCTGCCTTTCCGGGAGCGGATCAAGCAGGGCCTAGTGCTGGACCTGGTGCTGGTCCTGCCGCTGGCCGTGGCGGCCTACAGCCTCGTGTTCCACGGCATGCTCCCGGGACTGGCGGTCCTGGTTCTGCTTCTGGCTCCGGAACTGCTTGGCCGGGCGTTCAAACGCAAGCTGCTCCCACCGACCATGCTCCCCTGGCTGCGTCAGGCCGTGCTCATCGGCGTTCCGGTCCTGGTCTGGTTCGTGACGAGCCAAGCGATGCAGGCTCTGGACCCCGGCGCGGCCGGCCCCCTGGCTCTGGCAGCGGGAGGCTTGGCCTTTCTCACCTTTGCCCTGTCCGGGCAGTCCGTGACCTCCTGGCGATTCGCCCTGCTGTTCACCATCTATCCCTGCGTCGCGTATCTACTGCTCCTGGGTGGAGGGCTGGGTCTGCCCCTGGTGGAGACCGACCGCTGGGGAGGGATGTTCCTGACCCTGGTCATTGCCGGGATCGGCATCGCCGTCTCCCTGCCCGTGGGCATCCTCCTGGCCCTGGGGCGGCGCAGCCGGATGCCGGTGATCAAGGCCCTGTGCGTCAGCTTCATAGAGTTCGTGCGCGGCGTGCCCTTGATTTCGGTGCTGTTCATGGTCTCGGTGATGCTGCCCCTGACCCTGCCCCAGGGCGTACATTTCGATAAATTGCTGCGCGCCCTGATCGGGGTATCCCTGTTTTACGCGGCCTACATGGCCGAGGTGGTCCGGGGCGGCCTGCAGGCCATTCCCAAGGGCCAGTACGAGGCGGCCGAAGCCCTGGGCCTGCGCTACTGGAAGTCCATGCGCCTGATCATCCTGCCCCAGGCCCTGCGGCTGGTCATTCCGGGCATCACCAACACCTTTCTGGGCCTGCTCAAGGACACCACCCTGGTGGCGGTGATCAACCTGATGGACATTCTGGGCATTCTGAAAAGCGCTGTGGCCGACAGCAACTGGCTGGGCTACACCAAGGAAGCCTATGTTTTCGCGGGACTGGCCTTCTGGCTGCTCTGCTTCGCCCTGTCCCGCTACTCCATGCACCTGGAGAAGCGGCTAAAGACGGACAGATGACGGACAGAAGACGAAGCGAATGATGAAACGTTGAGGAACGGAAGAACGAAATGGAAATGAACGAAACCGCGCCAACGGACATGGTCATCCGAATCGAGAGCCTGCACAAGTGGTTCGGACCCTTTCACGCCCTGAAGGATATCCATCTGGACGTGGCCCGGGGCGAACGGGTGGTGATCTGCGGCCCCTCGGGCTCCGGAAAATCCACCCTGATCCGGTGCATCAACCGGCTGGAAATTCATCAGCGCGGACGGATTCTGGTGGACGGGATCGAGTTGACCGACGATCTGAAGCGCATCGACCGGGTCCGCCGGGAAGTAGGCATGCTCTTCCAGAATTTCAACCTGTTCCCGCACCTGACGATTATGGAGAATTGCACCATGGCCCCGATCTGGGTGCGGCGCATGCCCCTGGAGGAGGCCCGTAAACAGGCCATGCACTACCTGGACCGGGTGCGCATCCCGGATCAGGCGGACAAGTATCCGGCCCAGCTCTCCGGTGGCCAGCAGCAGCGGGCGGCCATTGCCCGCTGCCTGTGCATGAGCCCGAAGATCATGCTCTTCGACGAGCCCACCAGCGCCCTGGACCCGGAAATGATCAAGGAAGTCCTGGACGTGATGGTGGATCTGGCCAAATCCGGGATGACCATGCTCTGCGTGACCCACGAAATGGGCTTTGCCCGGGAAGTGGCCGACCGGGTGGTCTTCATGGACGGCGGGGAAATCATCGAGGCCAACACGCCGACGGAATTCTTCAGGAATCCGCGCACGGACCGGGCCAAGCTGTTTCTCTCCCAGATCCTTTCGCACTGAATCCATTTTGCTTTCAAGAAGATATACTTGGATCAACCGGGCGAGTCCGGATCGAAATCGAAATCGAAATCGGTGTCGAAATCGAAAAAAGTCAGGCATCACAATGTATTGAATTGTTTTTGTTCAAGAACGATTTCGATACCGATTTCGATTTCGATACCGATTTCGATTCAGAGCAAAAGCCGGCCGCGAATCTGGTCAGAACGCCTGACCGTTGAAAATACAGGCCGCTCCGATCACCGCCAAAATCGCGCCCAGCCAGGCCGGACCGGCCGGGCGCTGGCGGGTGGCGACCCAGAGAATGGGCAGGATCAGCACCGGGGAGGTGGCGGACAGGGTGGACACCACTCCGGCCGTGCCCCGGGCCAGGGCGGCCAAAAGAAAGGTCATGCCCAGAGCCATGCCCACAAGGCCGCTGAGCGCGGTCAGACCGGCTATTTTGGGCGTGATTTTGGCCGGAGAATGGAACATGGAGGCCGGCAGAAGCAAGGTTGCGGAGAGGGCCAGGGCAGCGGTACCCACGCGCAGGGCCGAGGCCGCCACCGGGTCCACTCCCGAGGCCAGAACGGGCTTGGCGATGATCGTGGACACGGCCTGGCACAGGGCGGCCCCAAGACCAATGAGCACGCCCACGGCCAACCGGCCGCGGACCTCCTCGAAAGCATGCCGCGATGCCGCCTCGCTCCTGAAGTGGATGGCCATGACCACCCCGATCATCACCAGGATGCATCCGGTCAGAGTGAGCGGGGACATCCGTTCGCCCAGGATGAGGATGCCCAGCAGCGCGGTCATGGGCGCGTTGGTGGCGAAAAGAATCCCGGAGCGCCTCGGCCCCAACCGGCGCAGGGCCGCGAACAGGGCCGTGTCCCCCAGGAAGATGCCTATCATGGCTGAGACCACCAGCACCGAGGAGTGCTCCAGGGTCAGGCTCCACCAGCCCCCGGTGACCAGGGCGGCCAGGGCGAGCATCACGAAGACCATGGACATCCGCAGGCGGTTGAAGGGCAGAGCCCCCAGCTCTCGGGCCGGAAACAGGGCGATCAGCCCACCGAAGGACCAGCACAACGCGGCGCAGAGCGCCAGGATTTCAGCGGGAACCATGTTGATCCTTTCCGGGCCCAAGAGGCCGCAGGGGGGGCCACGGGGGGGATGCCGCGGGGGGAAACAGCGGCACAACCCTTGAAGACAAACCTATCAGGTTATCGATAAACTCAAGTTTGGCGGGCTTCCTACGCCCAACCACATCAACCGTCAACGACGCTTTCGCGAGGAATCAATGCGAATCGGTATTCCCAAGGAAATCAAACCCCAGGAAGGACGGGCGGCTCTGCTGCCCAGACAGGTTCAACGACTGACCCAGGCCGGACACGCCGTGCTCGTGGAATCCGGCACGGGTCTGCTGGCCCGCGCCTCGGACCAGGATTACGCCGCGGTGGGGGCCACGGTGCTGCCAACGGCCAAGGAAGTTTTCGACTCGGCCCGGTTGATCATCAAGGTCAAGGAGGTTCTGCCGCCGGAATACCCGCTGCTCAGGGCTGAACATATTATCCTGACCAATATTCACGCGGCCATGAACAAGGAGGAATTGGACGTTTTTCTCCAGGTCGGGCTGACCGCGATATCCGCTGAGAACACGCACCGCTTCGGCTCGCCCAACTGCGTCCTGGCCGGAGAAGTGGGCGCGTTGGAGGCCGTGCGGCTGTGCCTGGCGACGTATGGCGGCACGGGGCGGCATTTCATGGGCCACTTCGGTGAACCAGCCCTGAAGGCGCTGGTCCTGGGGCTGGGCAACGTGGGTCGCGGGGCCGTGCGCACCTTGCTGGGACTGGGGGGCACGGTGATCGGGCTGGATGTTTTCGAGGGTGCGCGCAAGGCCGCGGCCCTGGACTGGCACGACCGAAGCCTGCATGTGGGCGATGTGACCGAACTGGAACGCCACCTGGAGGACGTGGACGCGGTGGTCAACTGCGTGCTCTGGCCCAAGGAACGGCCCGACCACCTGATCACCCGGAAGATGCTGGGCCGGCTCAAGCTCGGGGCCGTGATCGTGGACATTTCCTGCGACCGGGCCGGGGCCATCGAGACCAGCCGCCCCACCACCTGGGCCGATCCGGTCTACGAGGTGGACGGGGTGCGCCATTTCTGCGTGGACAACATCCCAGGCGCTGTCCCGGTCACGGCCTCGGCCGGATACGGCGAAGCCCTGCTGGACAAGATCCTGGCCATTGCGGGCAAAGGCGTGGTTCAAGCCTGCAAGGAAGATCCCTGGCTGGCCCGAGGCCTGACCTGCGCCGGGGGCACGCTCCTGCTGGAAGAAGCGGCCCGCTACCAGCAGCGGGACTTCACCCCGGTCCAAACCTGGCTGGAGGCCCAACCGGCGTGATCTTGGCTCTGGGCGGCGGGTCGGCCACCAGGAAACTTTCGCCTGTTCCTCGTCCGGACGAGGAACAGGCGTCCAATCCCCTCTCCCGCTTTTCTCACAGCCAGGTCGGCGAATGTGCTTCGTTTTGTGTGGCCTAAGCTGCTCCCCATTTTGCGAAAGACTTCGGAAAGAGCTCGATATGCTTTCCTTCTGGTCCGTAACGAAAGACCTTTCAATTCTGGATATTCTCTCCAAATTCCAACAAACCAACCGGCTATGACGAATATGACCACGGACCCGGCCCGGATTGCCCTGAGCATACGTCAACCTTGGGTTGAGCTGACCCTCCCTGGGGCGCAAGGCCATCGAGATCCGTTCATGGACGACCAGGCACCGGGGGCCGCTGTGGTTGCACGCCGGGATGACGCGGGAAAGAAAGCTCTTGCAGCGGTTTCGCTTGATCGAGAAGCAGTTGGCCTTTGGCGCGCTCGTGGGCCGTTGTGAACTGACGGACTGTGTTGAGTTCACTCCCGAGACCTGGGATCAGTAGCACGGCCGCCATTACCCCGCCCCTTCAGCAAATACCGGCGACGTTTGTCCTCGGGAAATTTCTCGATGGCGTACCGGAGCATGGTTCTGGGCATGTGCTGGTGGTGGCGTCGCAGGAAATCCTCTTCCGCGTCCAGATCCCGCTTGCCGATTTCCCGGAGCATCCAGCCCACGGCCTTGTGGATCAGGTCGTGGGAGTCGGAAAGGAGGAGTTCGGCGATCCGCAGCGTCTCGTCGAACTGGTTCTTCTTGATGAAGTGAAAGGTGGCCATGACCGCGATGCGCCGTTCCCAGATGTCGGCGGAGCGGGCCAGGTTGGAGAGCGGGGCGCGGCTTTTGTCCCAAAGGTGGGCGCCGACCACGTGTTCGGCTGAGACGTCGACGAGGTCCCAGTTGTTGATATGGCGCGTGTTGGCGAGATACAGATCGAAGATTCCCCGCTTCTGGTCGGCGGTCCCGCGCTGATACCGGCCGATCAGAATCAGCAGAGCCAGGAGACGTTCCTCGTGAATTTCCGAGGTCAGGAGGGCTTGCGCGTCGGCCAGGGGCATTGCCCGGAACATCCGGGCAACCTTGCGGGTCGCGGGAACCCGGACGCCGAGGAACCGATCCCCTTCCCCGTATTCACCGGGACCGGTCTTGAAAAACCGTTGCAGGATTACCGCGTCCGCTTCGCTGGCGAACCCCCGGAGTGCGTCGCGGGCTTTTTGAAGCATGTTCCGTCTAAATTCTCTGCGAGAAGTCGGCGCTTGCGCGGGCTTTTACATGGAAGCCCCGCCTTTTTTCTCGCCCCGCGCCGCCTGATGCTGCGCGGCCTGGTACATAAAGGTTCGGATAGCCACTTCGCGGTTGGGTTGGATGGCTCCGTCGTAGGAGGCGTCCAGATAGGGGACGTTCATTTTCAGGAGCAGGGGCTTGAGGATGGCCGAGGTGATGGTGCTGGGCATGCAGGTGAAGGGGAAGACGTTGACCACGCCGTCGAAGTTGTCGTGGACGTATTCCAGCGCCCCGCCGATGCTCAGGGCCGCCTCGGTGCCGATGTCGAAGGTGAACAGGCTGTCGTTGTCCAGCTTGTCCTCCACCGTGGTAATGGCGTGGTCGCCCTGGATGTCCAGGTGCTCCTGGGCCTTCTTGTAGACCTGATTCTGCCGCCAGCCCTGCCAGGCCATCTCGATCCGGCTGTCCGCCCATTTCCGGGTGGCGTCCACCAAAGCGCCGACGTCCATTCGCTTCCAGGCCTGCCGCCAGTCCTTGCTGATGTTCCGGTGCTGCTCGAAGCTCACGTAGTTCACCCACTCGCCCAGGGAGGCGTCCACCACCTCCGCGCCAAAGCGCTCCAGCTCTCCGACAATGTTCTGGTTGGAATCCGGATGGGTGCGCAGGTAGATTTCGCCGACAATGCCGATCTTCGGCTTGCGCGGCTTGGCCGGATCGATGAGTTCCCTGGCCCCGGCGGCGATTTTGCCCAGCAACTCGTACAGGGCGTTGAAATCCCGGGCCTCGCCGCGGCGCTCGATCAGCTCGATCATCTCTTGCAGGGCCTTGGCCATGTAGGCGTCGGTAGCCCCGGGATCGCGTTCGTAGGGTCGTACCCGCCAGGTGATCCGGTCCAGGACATCGGCCAGGATCGTGGCCACGTAGGCCAAGCGACGGAACAGCTTGGCCTTGTCCCCGGGCAGCACCCCCGTGGAGGCGTAGCCGTCCGCCGTGGACATGTAGAGAATGGGGATGTCCTTGAATTCCGGGAAGCGGTCCAGGACCAGGCGGTGCATCTTGTTGTACATCCCGAAGCGACAGGGACCGTCGGCCTCGGGCATGAAATAGACGTACTGGGTGACGTCAAAGGCCTCGCCCAGCCGCTTCTTCTCCTCCTCCAGAAAACCGAGAATGTCCCCCAGGGTGACCTGGCAGGGAAAGCACTCCTTGCCGGAGGTGAACTCCTTGCCCAGGTGCAAATGGGTGTAGGTGGGCATGACCACGGCCGGAACCCCGAAGGCCCGAAAGCTGGCGGCCAGCAGCCGGGAGCCGATGGGGGCCATGTCCGGGACCAGAAGGGTCCTGCCGGTAACGTCGAACCGGCCGACCTGCTGGGTCATCCGTTCCGCGAACGAGGAGGTTGGTTTGTCGGGGGGCATTTCCATGGTGGTGTCCGTTGTCTTTTAACTGTTTGCTCGTTGGGATGGTTTCGAATTGATCGATATGGCGGGGATGGGGTGGTATCCGTAGGGCACGGCGCACCGTGCCCCTACCGGGGGGACATTATCCGACTTCCCGCTCACGCGGCGATCTCTTTCTCTTCTGCTGCCTTGCTCGCCGCCCTTACATTCTTGACCACGTTCTGAAACGCCTCGATGCGGGTGAGCATTCCGGCTACGGCGCTGTGTTCGTCCAGTTCCAGGATCAGGAAGGGTTTGTCGCTCAGCACGTGGCCGTAGAAGTGTTCAATGAACGAATCCGGGCCGCAGGAGAAGTTGGTCAGGTGGACGCCGAACCAGTTGGGGGTGCGGGCGATCTTTTTGGTGGCCCGCAGGATGCGGGCGCCCAGGCCCCAATACATCCGGGGAAAGTCCTCCAGGGACTCGTCGTCCACGTCCAGGAAGTCCAGGGGCAGGGCCTTGATGCCCAGCTTGGCCATCTGCCGGCCCATCTGCAGGTTCAGCCGCTCGTCGTACAGGTTGTAGGGCCGACCGGTGACGATCCAGACGGCCTCGTCGCCGTTGACCTGGCTGAGGATTTCCCGGCCCCGGCGGCGCAGGTCGGCCTTGAACCTGTGCTGTTCGTCCCAGGCCCGGTGCAGGGCACGGGCCACCACCGGCTTGGCCGGGCGCAGAGAGGGAGGCAGGCTGTCGTAGACCGCGTCCACCAGCATTTCCGGGCCATCCTTGAGGAACAGGGTGGGCCGGATGATCCGCTGGTTGTCGATGCGCAGGGCGGCCCGGACCAGGTACTGAGAGCTTTCCACCAGGGGGCAGAACTGGCCTTTTTCCTCTGGGTCCGCGGTGGCCATGTTGATCACGTTGGGCAGGAAGAGATAGTCCGCGTGTTCCAGAAGGTGATGCACATGGCCGTGGAATACCTTGACCGGAAAGCACATTTCCGCGGTCATGCTCTCCACCCCGGCCATGGCCATGGCCTGGGTGGTGGGCGGGCTGAAGACCGGGCGCAGGCCCATGCCTGTCAATAAATGGGCCCAAAACACCCCCCAGTCCAGGGAATGCAGGCTCAAGGGCACGCCGATCAAGGGGCGGTCGTCCTTTTGGGGCCGCCCTTCTCCAAGATGCGCCCCGGTCGCCTGGACGGCGTCCCGAAACAGATTCCAGCGCAACTGAAAGTAGTCCGTCTCCTTGCGCACCGCGGTCTGGGCGGTTTCGTACCGGCCGCAATCCCCGCCCCAGACGCTCTTGCGCCCTCCGAAATTGTAGATCTTCAGCTTACACTCGTTGTGGCAGTTCTTGTCCGCCCGACAGATGCTCTCCTTGAAGGCCACTTCCAGCCCGGCCAGGTGCTCCAAATCGCGCTGCTTTTCCTCCACCTTGCCGGCCTGGGCCAGTTCGCGAACGGCCAGGGCCGCGCCAAAGGCCCCCATGACCTCCCGGTGCTTGGGCACCAGGATGGGCTTGCCCGCCACCTTTTCAAAAGCCGCGACAATGCCCTTGTTCAGCGACGGTCCGCCCAGAAACATGATCCGCTGCCCAATGCGCCGGTTCTCCACCACCCGGTGCAGGTAGTTGCGGACAATGGCGTAGCACAGCCCGGCGATGAGGTCCTCCCGGCCCGCGCCCTTCTGGGCATAGGCGGTCAGGTCGGACTCCATGAACACGGTGCAGCGCTCGGCCAGGTTCACCGGATTTTTGGACGCCAGGGCCACCTCCTGGAATTCGCCGATGATGTTGATATTCATCTTGTTGGCCAGCTCGTGCAGAAAGCTGCCCGTGCCCGCGGCGCAGACCTTGTTCATCATGAAGTCCGTGGGATGGGTCTTGTCGATGGCAATGTACTTGGAGTCCTGGCCCCCGATCTCGAAAATGGTGTCGATTTCCGGATCCACGGCCACCGCGCCCCGGGCGTGGGCCGTGATTTCGTCGATGACCAGATCCGCGCTGATGAAATCCCCGACCACGTTGCGGCCCGAGCCGGTGGTGGCCACGGCCTTGAGCCGGACGCGCGGGCCGACCTCGGCCTGAAGATGGCGCAACAGCCCCTGGGCCACCTCGATGGGCTTGCCCTGGGTGGGCACGTAGCGCTTGTGGATGATCCGGCCCTGGTCGTCGATCAGGGCGTACTTGGTGGAGGTGGAGCCGATGTCCACGCCGAGATAGGCGTCGATGACCCCCCCGTCTTCCGATAGGGGCGGCAGGGTGTTGTCCGGATCAAAGACCGTGTATTCCAGGGACAGCGGCTGGGCCCGGCCGATGGCGTCCACCTTGGAGGCCGCCGGGGAGCGGAGCAGGTCCAGATCAATACTGCTTCGAACCTTGCCGCGCAGGGATTGCAGGGCCGTACCCAGAGCGCCCAGGGAGGCGTGGTGCTCCGGAACCGTCAGATTGGGGTAATATTTGCGGAAAGCCTCCACCTGAAGCTGATTGGAAGCCATCCCGCCGATGAAGATCACCGGTTCCACCAACTCCCGGTTGGCCACGATGGTGCTCATGTAGTTGGCCGCGGTGCCGTGATGCAGTCCGGCGATGATGTTCGGCAGGGTCTCGCCCTTGTTCTGGAGGTGGATCATGTCCGACTTGGTGAACACGGTGCAGCGGCAGGCCACCGGGGCCGGATAGGTGCTGGTCGCGCCCAGGGCGATGAAGTCCTCCAGAACCTTTTGGAGCTTTTCCTGGTTCATGTCGAACTGGTCGCCGTACATGGCAAAGGTCAGCCGCTCGGCCTGCTGGTCGATGAACGAGCCGGTGCCCGAGGCGCAGGGCCCGTTGACGTTGAAGGCGGCCAAGCGCCACTGGCCCTGCTGATCGTAATCCAGCTCGAACAGGGCCGCGTCCTGACCGCCGATGCTGATGATGCTGCGCACCCCCGGGGCAACCTTGGTCGCGCCGAGCACCTGGGCGATGGTCTCCACCTCGAAGGGCGCGCCTAACAGCTCGCTGATGGCTTGGCCCTGGTTGCCGGTGAAGGAAATCGACTGAATTTTTTCACCTGGAAAACGGGCGAGAACATCTTCCAGGACCCTGGCCGTTTCATCGAGAACCAGGCCGAAATGGCGGCGGTACGGGGCTTCGTGAACAAGGGTTTCAGAATCGTCGAGAACAACGCAATTGACGCTGACGGAACCGACGTCAACGCCGATATGGTAAGCCATGGGCGGGGTGCTCCTTGCAGGATTTGCGACACTCGGACAGGGGGCGACCATCACCCCCGAAGCCTTGATCTATAACCACGTCCCATGCTCCGGGCAAGTGCGAGGGGGAGTCAGGCGTACGAGCATGGGGCGAAAAGCCCTCGGCCTTGAAAAAACTGGACAAGGGCGAGGAATCTCTTTTACAGCCGAGCAGGAGCGGAAACGGGGTTGACGAGAGGAAGTCGTCACGCGTCAAAGCAAAGGAGGAGAGGGGCGAAATGCAAGAAAAGGCTTTGGGATACCTGGACTATTTCGAGCTGGAACTTACCGGGGAGGGCATGCGGATCACGCTCGCGGAAGACGCTCCTCGTGAATTGCTGGACCTGGCCCGCGAGGTATGCGGCCCGGATGGAGAGGGGTTGTTGGTCTGCCTCTACGAGGCCCTGACCTGTATCGCCGAAGCCGAAGCCCCGGAGTATTGCGCCATCGATGAAAAGGTCTGTCCTTCGGACACGTTCCACATCGTCGTGGAGGCCCTGCGGCGGGAGCGGTGAACATCTCTTAGGGATATGGCTATCAATGGTGGGACAGGCATCCTGCCTGTCCGTGCAGGCAAGATGCCTGCACTACCCAATTCTAAAACGGTGATTGAGTAGACAGCCAACTCCCTGAGTTGGCAGCGGCTCAAAAATTCTACCCGTGCTCGGACTCGATTCTACGCCGGAACCGCGTCCCGGGGCCGAAACCGGGCTGCCAGATACATGAACGGGGTGTCCAAAAGCCCGACCAGCAGTTTGATCAGATACGTGCTGATCACGATCTGGATCCAGACGTCCATGGGAAAGATGCCCAGAAAGGCGATGGAGCAAAAGATCACGGTGTCCAGAAGCTGGCTGACCAGGGTACTGGCGTTGTTGCGCAGCCAGAGGTGCCTGCCGCCGGTGCGCGCCTTCCAGAAATGGAAGGCCCAGATGTCGTGCCACTGGGAGACGATGTAGGCGACCATGCTGGCCAGGACGACCCGGGGCAAAACGCCGAAAATGGCCTCTAGGTGGGGCTGGGCGAAGTCCGAGACGGCAGGGGTGAACAGCAGGGCGATCTGCATATAGGTCACGGCCAGGATCAGGCTCAAAAAGCCCAGCAGCACGGCCTTTTTGGCCTCTTCCCGCCCGTAGTGCTCGCCCAGCAGGTCCGTGGAGAAAAACACGCTGGCATACAGAATATTGCCCAGCGTGGTGGTCAGGCCGAACAGCTCGATGGTCTTGAGCACCTGGATGTTGCACAGGATCAGGTTGAAGACGATCATGGCGAACAAGCCCTGCCTGCCGAAGAAGCGGAAGACCACCACAACCATGACCAGATCCAGGAAGGCGAATCCCAACCAAAGCGCTTCGTTCATCGTATCCGTCCGTGTTCGTTTTGCCGTATTCGTTTTGGAGTGCGCGGCTTGGGCCGCGGAAACAAAAAAGCACGAAAAAAAAGCACGGATGCGACCATCCGTGCTTTCAAGGAAGCCAGGCACCCACAAGCAACTGTTACCGCTGCTCCCTCTCGGGCCTGACGGAGTTGGCAGCGCTTATGCCACCCGGCTTCCTTTAAAATTTGAGCAAGCCCAAAAGAAGAAAGTTATCAAATGGTGCTTCGTCTGTCCACCATCGGTTTGTCTCCGCGCCGAACAATAATGATAGCGGAACTGCGAAGTTACTGCGTAATGTTTTTCGATTTCGATTTCGATCACGATTTCGATTGTGACTTGATCGTGGTACATGTGCCCATCGGGAACAAATTGGCCCTGTACCGGCGTGCGCAAGGAATTGACCCAGGGCTGAACCCGGCTTAGGTTGCGCTTTTTCAAGTCGGCAATGATTCGGAAACTTTCCTCGGCGGCAGTTGTGAGACAACGCGAACACGGAGGCAAAAGACAATGCATGACGCGGACTTTGAAGCTCGGGTCGTCACCCGGGGGCGACAGTTTTTCGGTTCCATTCAGGGCGAAGCGCCCAGCGTCTTCAACAAAGGCTTCTGGACCGGCAAGGTCATGGATTGGGCCATGCAGAACGAGGACTTCAAGGTCCAGTTGTTCCGGTTCGTGGACGTGCTTCCCTACCTGAACACGTCCGAGTCCTTGCAGCGTCATATTGAGGAATATTTCTCCGGCCAGGGCAGCGGGGACATTCCCGCGGTCCTGAAATGGGGCGCGGAAAAGTCCGGTGGCTTGTTCGGGGCCTTCGCGGCCAAGGCCATGGGCAAGCTCATCCGTTCCAACATCGAGGGCATGGCCCGTCAGTTCATCATCGGCCAGAACACCAAAGAAGCCGTTTCCAGTCTGCAAAAAATCCGCAAGGACGGCTTTGCTTTCACCGTGGACCTGCTGGGCGAGGCCACGGTCAGCGAGGAGGAGGCCCAGGCCTACATGGACGGGTACATGGAACTGCTGGACGCCCTGGCCAAGGTCCAATCCTCCTGGAAGCCCCTCGCGTCCTCCGGCGGCGCGTCCGCGGATCTGGACTGGGGCCACACGCCCCGGCTGAACGTCTCCATCAAGCCCTCGGCCCTCTACTCCCAAGCCAAGGCCGTGGACGTGGAGGACACGGTGCGGGGCATCCTCTCCCGGTTGCGGCCCATCTACGCCCGGGTCAAGGAACTGGGCGGCGCGCTGTGCATTGACATGGAATCCCTCAAGTTCAAGGAAGCCACCCTGGAGCTGTTCAAGCGGCTACGCACCGAGCCGGAGTTCCGGGATTATCCGCACCTGAGCATCGTGCTCCAGTCCTATCTGCGCTGCACGGACGAGGACCTGAAAGACCTGATCGACTGGGCCAAGGCCCAAAACCTGCCCATCGGCATCCGCCTGGTCAAAGGGGCCTACTGGGATCAGGAAACCATCGTCGCGGTTCAGAACGGCTGGCCCGTCCCGGTCTGGACCAAAAAGCCGGAGACCGACGCGGCTTTTGAGCGCCACGCCCGGATGATTCTGGAACAACAGAACCTGATTTATTTTCAGTGCGGTTCCCACAACATCAGGTCCATTTCCATGGTTATGGAAACGGCCAAGGACCTCGGGGTCCCCCCGGAGCGCTACGAATTTCAGGTGCTCTACGGCATGGCCGAACCCGTGCGCAAAGGCCTGAAGAACGTGGCCGACCGGGTCCGGCTGTACTGCCCCTACGGCGAGCTGCTGCCGGGCATGGCGTACCTGGTACGCAGGCTGCTGGAAAACACGGCCAACGAGTCTTTCCTGAAGCAGAGCTTCGCGGATCAGGCGGACATGGACCGGCTCCTGGAAAATCCTCTGAAGACCCTGGAGCGGGACAAGGCCAGGGCCTTTGCTCCGGAAACCTCCACCGGCAACCCCCTGGGCGCTTCCGCCTTCAAGAACATGCCTCTGGTGGACTTCACCGTGCCCGAGGCCCGTAGCGCCTTCCCCGAGGCCATTGCCAAGGTCCGCGCCCAAAAGGGCAAGAACTGGCCGGTGTTCATCGGCGGCAAAGAGGTCTTCACCCAGGATCTCATCGCTTCCTATAACCCGGCGGATCCGGACGAAGTCCTGGGCCAGGTCTGCCAGGCCGGCCGGGAGGAAGTGGACCAGGCCCTGGATGCGGCCCGCAAGGCCCTGCCCGGTTGGCGGGACACGTCCCCCGAGGAGCGGGCCGCGTACCTGTTCAAGGCCGCGGACGTCTGCCGTCGCAGGGTCTATGAGCTGTCCGCCTGGCAGGTCCTGGAGGTGGGCAAGCAGTGGGACCAGGCCTACAACGACGTGGCCGAGGCCGTGGACTTTCTGGAATACTACGCCCGGGAGATGATCCGTCTGGGCGTGCCCCGCAGGATGGGCAACGCCCCGGGCGAGGTCAACGAATTGTTTTATCAGCCCAAGGGCATCGCCGCGGTCATCGCGCCGTGGAACTTCCCCTTTGCCATTTCCATGGGCATGGTCTCCGCGGCCATCGTCGCCGGCAACCCGGTGATCTACAAGCCCTCTTCCCTCTCCTCCCTGGTGGGCTACGGCTTGGTGGAGGTCTTCCAGGAGATCGGCCTGCCGGAGGGCGTCTTCAACTACTGCCCGGGCCGCAGCCGGGTGATGGGCGACTACCTGGTGGAGCATCCGGATATCAGCGTCATCGCCTTCACCGGTTCCGTGGAAGTGGGCCTGCGAATCATCGAAAAGGCGGCCAAAGTCCATCCGGGCCAGGACCAGTGCAAGCGGGTCATCGCCGAGATGGGCGGCAAGAACGCCATCATCATCGACGACGACGCGGACCTGGACGAGGCCGTGCCCCAGGTAATCTACTCGGCCTTCGGATTCCAGGGCCAGAAGTGTTCGGCCTGCTCCCGGGTCATCGTCCTGGACGCCATCTACGACCGGTTCATGACCCGGCTGCGCGAAGCGGCCCTGGCCGTAAAGATCGGCCCCAGCGAGCATCCCGGCAACTTCATGGGCGCGGTGGTGGATACGGGGCAGCAGAAAAATGTTTGGGCGGCCATCGAAACGGCCAAACAGGAAGGCCGGATCGTGGTCCAGCGCGAGGTCCCGGAAAAGGGCTGCTTCGTGCCCCTGACCATTGTCGAGGGCATCCGACCCGAACACCGCACGGCCCAGGAAGAGATTTTCGGGCCGGTGCTGGCCGTGATGCGGGCCAAAGACTTCACCGAAGCCCTGGACATGGCCAACAACTCCCGCTTCGCCCTGACCGGCGGCGTGTTCTCCCGCAGCCCGAAACGGTTGGAACAGGCCAAACGCGAATTCCGCGTGGGCAACCTGTACCTGAACCGGAACAACACCGGCGCTCTGGTCTTTCGCCAGCCCTTCGGGGGCTTCAAGATGTCCGGCGTGGGCTCCAAGGCCGGCGGACCGGACTATCTGATCCAATTCCTGGACCCGCGAGTGGTCACCGAAAACACCATGCGCCGAGGGTTCGCACCCATAGCCGGCGACGATGAATGGGTGGGATGAATAATGTCCAATCATACGAAAAAAATGATGATCGCCGTTTTCGGCCAGGACCGTCCGGGGATCGTGGCCCGGGTTTCCGGGTTGTTGGCCGAAATGGGCTGCAATATCGAAGACGCCACGCAAACCATCCTGCATGACCGGTTTGCCGGAATGTTCGTGGTCCAGCCGGTTCAGGAGAGCCTGGCCCGGGAACAGGTTCTGCGGGCGCTTGAGGATGGCTTTCAAGGCGAGGAACTGACCTTCTGGTTGTCGCCCATGGAAGAAGCGGCGCCGCCCAAACCAGCCCAGGGTGCGACGGACCCGTTCGTACTCACCACCATCGGCCCGGACCAGCTTGGCCTGGTGGCCGGAGTGACCGGAGTCCTGGCCCGGTTCGGCGTGAACATCACGGCCTTGCGGGCCAACGTCAAAACCGAGGATGTTTCTCAGTGGGTCATGATCTACGAAGTGGACGTGCCCAAATCAGTGGATCGGCAGCAGTTCAGGGAAGCGCTCCACGGCAAGGCCCAGGAACTCGACCAACGCCTCAGCCTCCAACACCGGGACATTTTTGAAACGGTGCATCGGGTTTGATGTCATAGCTCATCTTAATTCGCATACGTTTTTTTCGACCAAGCCCGAGGATGGAGCGCGGTCTCCGCGTTATTTGCCAATACCAGGAGATACCAAGATATGCTGACGGAAAAAGAAGTTTTGACCACGTTGGAAATGCTGCGCAACGAACATCTGGACGTGCGCACGGTGACCTTGGGCCTGAGTCTTTTCGATCTGGCCACCCACGATGTCGGCCGGTTTCAGGATCGGTTGCTGTCCCGGATCACCGGAATGGCCGCTTCGCTTGTGGACGTGTGCGACGAGGTGGGGGATATTTACGGGATTCCGGTGGTCAACAAGCGCATTTCCGTCAGCCCCATGGCCGTGGTCGGTGCGCCGTTCTCCTCCCGGGAACTGGTCCAGACGGCCATGACCCTGGACCAGGCGGCCCAGGAAGTGGGCGTGGATTTCATCGGCGGGTTCAGCGCCCTGGTGGAGAAAGGGTTGGCCCGGGGCGACCTGAGTCTGATTGAGGCGGTCCCGGAAGCCCTGACCGCCACGTCCCGGCTCTGCGCCTCCTTCAACGTGGCCACCACCGCCGCGGGGATCAACATGGACGCCGTGCTCTTGCTGGCCAAGACCATCAAGGCCGCGGCGGCCAGGACCGCGGACCAGGACGGCCTGGCCTGCGCCAAGCTGGGGGTCTTCGCGAACATTCCCCAGGACGTGCCCTTCATGGCCGGGGCCTATCTGGGCGTGGGCGAACCCAATGCCGTGATCAACGTGGGCGTGAGCGGGCCGGGCGTGGTCAAGCGGGCCTTGGAGCGGGCCATGGAGGCCGACGACCACCTGGCCCTGGACGAGATTTCCGAGGTCATCAAGCGCACGGCCTTCAAGGTGACCCGGATCGGCGAACTCATCGGCCGGGAGGTGGCCAAGCGCCTGAACGTGCCCTTCGGCGTGGTGGACCTGTCCCTGGCTCCTACGCCCAACGTCGGGGATTCCGTCGGGGAAATCTTTCAGGTGCTCGGCCTGGCCCACATCGGGGCTCCCGGTTCCACCGCGGCCCTGGCCATGCTCAACGACGCGGTGAAAAAGGGCGGGGCCTTTGCCAGCTCCTCGGTGGGCGGATTCAGCGGGGCCTTCATCCCGGTCAGTGAAGACCTGAACATCGCCCAGGCCGCGGCCGAGGGCCACCTGACCCTGCCCAAGCTGGAGGCCCTGACCAGCGTCTGCTCCGTGGGCCTGGACATGGTCGCCCTGCCCGGCGACACCTCGGCCGAAACCCTGGCCGCGATCATCGCCGACGAGATGGCCATCGGCGTGATCAACCGCAAGACCACCGCGGCCCGGCTGATCCCGGTTCCCGGCAAAAAAGCCGGAGAAAAAGCCTTTTTCGGCGGCCTGCTGGGCGAAGCCGTGATCATCCCCGTCCCCGGCTCCGGCGGCTCGGACCGCTTCATCAACCTGGGCGGCCGGGTTCCGGCACCGTTGCAGAGCCTGGGGAACTGAGGGCGTTTTCGCTGGAGAAGTCGTTCAGCCGCGTTGATCTCTGGAATTGCTCATAACGCTCCGAATGACTTCCATGACGAGGAATTTATCCACGGGCTTGACCAGATATCCGTCCGCGTGATGGTTCTTGCTATAGGCCGCCCGGACTGTTTCCGGGCTGTTCGAGGCCGTGACCATGATGATCCTGACCCGACTCATTGGGTTGATCCCCATGGCCTCCTCTTGGTTGCGGATTTCCTGCAATGCAGTCAGTCCATCCATGATCGGCATCATCACATCAAGAAGAATCAAGTCGTAGGGAGCGCCCTCGACATGGGCGCGAAGAAAAGCCCGCAGTCCCTCCTCTCCGTTGGCCGCCACCTCGTTGCTCCCCAGATGCGCGATCATCTCCTGGAGCAGGAACCGCGCGGTACTGTCGTCAACGATCAAAGTTCGCATTTCCCGCCCCCCGCGCCAATCATTTTTTCAGATATTTGGTGATGGTCACGGTCGTGCCCTTGCCAGGCGTGGACCGAATGTCAAAGGCGTCGCTCAGAGAGCGGGCCCCGCTCAGGCCCAAGCCCAGGGAATTGGTGGTGCTGACGCTCCGGCTCATGGCTTGGTCCACGTCCTTGAAGCCCGGACCGTGGTCCGTGAATTCCAGGGTCAGGCCGCTGTTGTTGGGCGTCGGACTGAGGCGCATCCGGCCCTTGCCGGCATGGACGACGATGTTTCTGGCCAGCTCCGAAACCGCGGTGACGATCTTGGTCTGGTTGATCATCCCGAAGCCCATGCGCTGGGCCTCGGTTCGGGCGTGTTGTCGGGCGACCAGGATGTCTTCGTAGCTGCTGATGGATATTTCCAAAGTCGTGGTTGCGGCGGCCGTCATGGGTTCTCCTTGGTGTTCATCGGAGGCGGGCTGATGGTTGGTTGATGTTCCTGCTTGACTCGTCCAGGGACCGTGATCCCGGATCAGAAAAACGTCACGTCGTCCTCCGGCTCCGAAGCGGCCTGGACGGCCTTGGGCTTGGCCTTCACCTTCACCGACTTGCGCTCCGCCTTCTCCGGCTTCAAATCAAGGATGGAGTGGGCCAATGTGCGCTCCGTTTCCATGGTGTACATGGCGGACAGCCGGCCGAGAATCTCTTCGCGCAGGCCCAGATGGAGCAGTTCGGACTCCAAGACTTCTTTGCTCTGAACGCCTGCAAAGTCCTCGCTCATATCCTCCAGGGCTTTGATGACATGGCTGACCACCTGCTTGATGATGTCCTCGAACTGCAAACTGAAGATCATGGAGTTGATCCGGTCCCGGATGGACGAGGTTTCGCCGATGGTCTGGCCCATGATGCCTTCCATTTCCGTGGAAATGTCCAGCAGGGAGACAAACAGCCCCTCCATCAGGGCGCTGGTGGAGTGGACGTAGGCGTTTTCCACGGAAATGGCCTCTCTCACGGCCTGGGTGGATTCCTGAATATGCGCGTGGGCCCGCTCCAGCCCTTCCCGAATGTTGTCGGCGGATCCGGCGGATTTGTGGGCCAGCTTGCGCACCTCGTCCGCGACCACGGAGAAGCCGCGTCCGGCGTCCCCGGCCCGAGCCGCCTCAATGGCCGCGTTCAAGGACAAGAGGTTGGTCTGGTCCGCGATAAAGGCGATGTCGTCGGAAAAAGGGAGCACTTCCTCCAGGATTTTTTGCATCTGATCCAGCATCCGGGCGTATTCGGCCTTGCCCTCCACGATCAGGCTCAGTTCGGACGCCACTTTCTTGATGGTTTCCAGGTAGCGGTCGCGGATAAAGGCGAAGTCTTTGTGCGTGCCGCGCTGATCCGCGGAAATGTGCTGGGCCAGCCGCTGCCTGATGTTGGTCATCAGTTGGTTATTGGCGGTAATGCTCCGGTCCATGCTGCCCACCAGCTCGTTGAGCTGCCCGAGAACCTGGACCGTGGCGGTTTCGATGCTGGAGGTGGAATGGTTGAGTTGGCCCACGGCCACGGCCAGAACCTGTTTGGCGATGTGAATCCGGCGTTGCAGGGACATCATGGTTTCGGCCAACGGTTCCATATGGGCTTGGGTCTCAGCCGCCTCAGCCTGACTGGCCTGGAAGCGGACTTCCAAGTCCAGGAGCCGTTCCTGTTCCTGGGCCAAACGCCGTTGCCACCGGTCTTCCTGCTCCGCCAGCCCAACGGCGTGTTGTTCCTGGATGTGTCGGCGGCTGGTGGCCGGCGCGAACCGCGCCACAGCCGCAGCCAGGGGCAGGAGCAAGGCCGCCACAAGGCCGCCCACGGTCGCGGGGATGGTTGCAAACGGGCTTTGTCCGGCAAACCAGGTCGGGCCGTAAATCGTCAGCAGCACGGTCCAGATCGCGGCCAGGATCAGTCCCGCGGCAAGTCCGAGGAGCAACAGGCGGCGGTTGCCGGGTTCTTCAAGGCGGTCAAGTAAGGTCATACAGCAACTCGTCATGGTTATGGCGCAGGGCTTGGCCGAGAAGTTCCGGGTTGAGCACCAGCAGAACCCGGCCATCTCCAAGGATGGTCACTCCGCCCAGGAAGGAGAGTTCGGAAAACGCATCGGGAACGGGCTTCACGGCGATTTCACAGTTGCGCAGCAGCTTGTCGATGATCAATCCGTAGCGGCCCCTGGCATCGTTCAGGGCCACCACCAGCAGATCCTCGTCATCGGACCAGTTCCGTCGGCTGCCGGGGAAGAGGTCGGCCAAGTGGGCCACGGGCAGCATCCCGCCCCGGTAGTGCATGCCCCGGCTTGCCCCAAGGTCATGAATCGCCGAGGCCGCGACCTTGACGGTCTCCAGGACGCCGTCCATGGGCAGGGCGTATTCCCCCGTTCCGGCGGCCACGTGCAAGGCCGTGGTCACGCCCATGCTCATGGGGATGGTCAGACTGAAGGTGGAGCCTTGCCCTAGGACGCTGTCGATGTGCACCGTGCCCCCCAGCTCGCGCAAGGTGGAGCGGACCACGTCCATGCCCACGCCCCGGCCGGAGATGTCCGACACCTCTTCCTTCATGGAAAAACCAGGCTCAAAAATGACGTCCAGAATGTCCGGATCATCGGGGCCGTTCACGGGCAGGCCGTTGCGCGAGGCCTTCGCGAAGACCCGTTGCCGGTCAATGCCCCGGCCGTCGTCGGTGATGGTCAGGGCCAGATTGCTGCCTTCGTGCGCGGCCTTGAGCATCAGCCCACCGCGTTCCGGCTTGCCCGCCGCGATCCGCTCCTGGGGAGGCTCCAGGCCGTGGTCGCAGGCGTTGCGGATCATGTGAATCAGCGGATCGGCAAGAATATCGGCGACCTTCTTATCGATTTCCGTCTCCCCGCCTTCGATGGTCATGTCAATCAGCTTGCCCTGCTTGCTGGAGATATCCCGGACCACCCGGCTGAATTTCTGAAAAATTCCGCGGATCGGGGTCATGCGCAGGTTCATCACGCCGTACTGCAGTTCGTTGGTGATCCGGGCGAACAGGCGCAGGTTGTCCTTGAGGGCCTTGATGTCCGCGGACTCCAGACTCTGAGCCTGGTCCAGCCGGTCCACCAGAAAGTCATAGGCATTCCGGGCGATGATCAGTTCGCCCACGGTGTTGCCGAAGTCGTCGATCTTGGACTCCTCCACGCGCATCACCTTCAGCTCCCCTTGGGCGCTTGGGGCGGCGGCATTCGCGCCGCGCTCGCCGCGCTGTCTGGCAAGGGCCTGATCCAGGTCTTCCTCGGTGATCTTGCGCTCTTCCAGCAGAATTTTGCCCAACGGCTTCCAGGTGGGCGATACCTCGGGCCGGGTGGTCCTGTCCTGACTCTCGTCCGGTTCCAGTTCCGTGACGTGGATCAGCTCCGGGTCATAAGCCAGGTCCCGGATTTCCGCCGCAGAGAGGTCCGTGATCACGATCAGGGTGGCCCGCAGATAGATATCCAGTGGTCGGTATTCCCGGATCCCCGGAATCAGACAGCGGCAATCCGCCAGATAAAAGGAGCAGTTTTCTTTGAGGTTGCGCAGAAAGACCAGAGGATCAAAGCCGTTGGCCAGATGCTCCGAGTCGAACATGGGCTCGATATAATAGACATGGCGCTGGGGGTGGTCCGGATCGTTGAAGGAACTCCAGAGCGCCCGGCCGTTCACCTCGTCCAGGGGCAGCCGCGGCGGGACCACCGCTGCCTCGCTGGTGGCGGCGTATTGATCGTGCTGAACGGTTTTGCCGCCGGCGGCCTGAATCAGCTCCGCGTAGCGCCGGACCAAGTCATCCGGCGGGATGACGGCTTCGCCGCGCAGTGTCGCGGCCATGATTTCCCGCAGGGTATCCAGTCCCTGGAACAGCAGATCAACCAGCTCACCGGTCAGAACCATGCTTTTCCCACGCAGGCCGTTGAGTACCCCTTCCAGGTGGTGGGCGAAAGCGCCCAGTTCGTCCATGTCGAACATCGCCGAACTGCCCTTGATGGTGTGCACGCCACGGAAGATGGAGTGCAACAATTCCAGATTCGCGGGATCAGCTTCGGCCTTGAGCAGGCTTTCCGTGACCGTGTCCAGGATGTCGCCCACCTCGATGATAAACTGCTGGCGGTAATGGTCTTTCTTATTGTCCATGGCAGGGTCCGGGTGCGAGGGTTCGAGGGTGTTCGAGGGGGTGCTCGGGGCACGTCCCATTGATTCAGTCCGGTTTACGTTCAATTTAAGGCGAAGCAGTGCATGCTCGGGGTCGAAATCGAAAAAATAAATAGATCATGAAACTATTGCGATACCGATTTCGATTTCGATTGCGATTTCGATACTGACAACAACGCTAAGTGACCCAATAGTATCTTTTTGAAAGCAAAGCTGATTCAATTCGGTAGGACATGCTCAGCCAATAATTTTTTTGACAACGGCCAGCAGGGTGTCCGGCTTGAAGGGCTTGACGATCCAGGCCTTGGCCCCAGCTTGTTGGCCTTCCTGCTTCTTGCCGTCCTCGCTCTCCGTGGTCAGCATCACGATGGGCAAAAACTTATGCTTGGGCATGGCCTTGACGGCCTTGATCAGGCTGATGCCGTCCATGTTGGGCATGTTCAGGTCGGTCAGGATCATGTCGAACTTCTTGCCGCCGCCGAGAACATTCAGGGCCTCCTTGCCGTCCGAAGCCTCAGCAACCTCGTATCCGGCTCCGCGCAGGGTCATGGCTACCAGCCCGCGCATGGAAACCGCGTCATCAACGATCAAAACAGATTTCATGGGTGTTCTCCTTGCTCTTGAAGATTGGGGCCGTCGGCTTGGTCCTGGTCCACGGACAACCGCAGGCCGTACAACTCCTGGAGTTCCCGGAAGGCCGGGCCGACATTCTCCAGCAAACAGGGGACGTTCATGTCCCGGGCCGTCCGTTCGATGCACAGCACCAATTGATAATACGCCGTGTCCATGGACTGAACCGCGCCCAGGTCCACGACCACCTGATTGATGCTCGCGGCGTCCCATTGGGCCTCGGCCAACAATTGGGCATGCGCTTCGACTTCGAAAATCAGGCAATCTTCCGGCAAAACAACACGCAAGGTTCCGGCGTCCGTATCTATTCGCATGGCTTCCTCGGGTTTATCGGGGGGCGGGCCGGTCTTCAGCGCTGATTTCCGGCACGCCATCCGCCGCTTTGTACTTCATTCATCCGTCTTCCGCGTCACCGCGTCCAGATCCAGAAGCAGGATCGGCTTGCCCTGATTCAAATGATCCGCGCGGTTCCGTTGATTCAACTTGGCCACGGCATGGACGAAGCCTTTGGCCGGATTGTCGCGACAGGCATCGGGCAAGGGCTCCAGGGCGGTCTGGTCCAGATCCACGGGATCGGCGATCCGATCGACGATCAGACCATGCTTGTTCCGTCCTCCCACCACGAGAATCCGGGTCTCCTCCGTGGCCTGGGCTTGGGGCAGGCCCAAGCGCAAACGCAGATCCAGGGCGGGCATGATCTCCCCGCGCAGGTTGATCAGACCGGCGTAATACGGGCGGGCCTGGGGCACAGGCGTGATCTGGCCGAGGCGGGTCACCTCGCGGACCCTGTTCATGGGTGCGGCGAACAGGGTGCCGGCCAGCTCGAAGCAGACATGACGGCGGTCATCGGACGGGTCTTCGGTCTTGGGGCCGCACTCCGATGCGCGGTCCGGGGAATACTCGCCGGACCCCGCGGCCTGGGCCGCAAAATCCGCGTGGTTCCGGGCATCGTGGCCCACAAGGCGGGAGAGGCGCAGCACGAAGACGATGCGCCGGCCGTTATCCAGACGCAGCACGCCGGCGATTTCAGATTCATCCGCGTCGTCCTCGGTCTGGCTGAGCGCGGCGGCTTCCGCGGCAAGGATGTCCCGGGGGGCGTGGATGGCCAGACCCAGGCGGGTCGCACCGTGCTCCAGAATCAGGATGTAGCGCCAGTCTTGAGGGTCGCCCGGAGAAGGCGCGGCGTCGGCCGCGGACCGGCCCAGCAGCCCGTCCAACTCGAATACCGCAAGGCTTTGGTCCTGGTGCGAGGTCAGGCCGAGCAGTCCGGGGACCGTGTCCGGCGGAGTGATCAAGGGTTTGCGGGAAATGATCCGCTGGACGTGCTCCATGGCCACGGCATATTCCCGTCCCGCGGCGAGAAAACACAACAGCCGACCCTGGTTTTCGGAGTTCTGAGCGACGCAGTGGGACCGATCATCGGATTGTCGGGCAGTCGTGGTCATGGCCGTGGTCATGGCAGCACTCCTCGCGAGGCTGCCTGCATCAATTCCAAGGGGTCCAAGACCAACAAGGCGCGTCCATCCCCCAGGATCGAGGCTCCGGCCAAGCCGGGCAGATCGGCCAGATAACCGACCAGGGGCTTGATCACGATTTCTTCCTGACGCTGCAGCTTGTCCACGGCCACGCCGAGCAGCTCGTCGCCGTTCTGGAGGATCAGCACCGGAATGTCGTCGTCCTCGTCACGTGCGGCGTCCACCATCCGGGGCAGCCCGTGGTCTCTGTTCATGCCCAGGATTTCAGCCAGGGTTTCCAGGCCGATCACCTCTCCACGCAAAGTCATGGCCCGCCGTTTCATCATCGACTTGATCGCGGAGCGCTTCAACTTGACGGTTTCGCGGACCGCTTCAACCGGAATGGCGAAGGTCTCCCGACCCACCCCGACCAGCAAGGTTTCCACCACGGCCAGGGTCAGAGGCAGTTCCAGCCGGATCCGGGTTCCCTGACCCTGCTGGGAGTCGATCTTCACCGCTCCCTTGACCTTGCGGATGTTGGTCAGCACCACGTCCATGCCCACGCCCCGGCCGGAAATGGAGGACACCTCGCGAGCCGTGCTGAATCCCGGTGCAAAAATGAGCTGGATGATTTCCTCCCGGCTGATCCGGTCGGCCTGGTCCGGCTGAATCAGGCCCCGTTCCAGAGCCTTCTCCAGAACCAGGTCCGTGTCGATGCCCGCACCGTCGTCCAGAATTTCGATCACGAAGCTGTTGCCCTCTTGACCGGCCTTGATGGCCACGGTCCCGCGTTCGGGCTTGCCTCGTTCCCGACGCAGATCCGGAAGTTCAATCCCATGGTCAGCGGCGTTGCGAATGATGTGCACCAATGGATCGCTGATCTCCTCGGCAATGCCCTTGTCGATTTCCGTTTCCTCGCCGTGCAGAACCAGGTCGATCTTTTTGCCGTTCTTTTGGGTGACGTCCCGGATAATCCGGGGCAGCTTCTGGAACACGGTTTTGACCGGAACCATGCGCAAGGCCATGATGTTGCGCTGCATGGCGTCGGAAATCCGGGAGACCAGTTGGCAGGCCCCCCGCAGTTCGCGCAGCCCGGGCAGGGAGGCATCGGCCTCGCGGTCCAGCCGCTTTTGGACGTGGCCCAGGACGTTGCGGGCCACGATCAGTTCGCCCACCAGATTCATGAACCCGTCCAACAGGTTCTGATCAATGCGCATGGTCCGGCCCGGGGTGGGCCCGCCCCCGTCCGGCATGGACGCACCTGCAACGGCAAAAGAGGACGTCGTCGAGTTCGGCGCGGCAAAATCCGAACCGGCGGGAGACATGACGGTGTTTTGTTTCGAGTTCTCCCCGGATTCGCGCACTACTTGTCCGAAATGCAGCGTCACCCCGGCCAGATGTTCGGCCAAGACGTTCAACAGCGGCTCGGAACAGACTATTTCGCCCTGGCGCACGGCGCACAGAACATTTTCAATCCGCTCGGCGTTCACCTCGATATCTTTAAACCCCATGTAGCAGGCGCTGCTTTTCAAGGAATGGGCGGCACGAAAAAACATATCCAAGGTGGTTTTGTCCTCGCCCTGCCCCGTGTTCATCCGTTCCAGACAGACCCGCATGCTCTCCACATGCTGACCGGCCGAATCGATAAAAATGGACGTCGGATCCACCGCGGCCAAAGGCGCGGGGGCGGTGGCGCCCGATGTCAGGCCCAGAGCCGTCCGTTCCTCCTCCAGGCGGCGCAGCACGCTTTGCGGCGGCTGATGATCCTCCGGCTGGTCGACCATCCGGCGCAGGGCGTCCACGGTCTCAAAGCAGGCGTCCAGCAGGGACCCCGGCATGCTGAACCCGGCCTGGTGCTTCGTGGTTTCCAGGATGGCTTCCAGGGCATGGGCCAGGTCGGAAATGGCGTGCAGTCCGACATAGGATGCCGTACCCTTGATGGAGTGGATGCGTCGGCACAATTCCTCCAGAGCCTTCCGATCGCCGCTGTTCTGGTCGATGGCCAGCAGGGCCTGCTCGGCTTCGTCCAGGTTTTCCGACGCTTCAAGTTGGAAATCCCGCAACAGGCGCAACTCCATATCGTCGCGACCGGTCACGGTGTCGTGCGGCGAAGCGTTCAAAGGTTCCATCGTGCGTGAAGCGGCCACGTCTTTCTCCTGATTACGCCAGCAACATGTTGACCTTGGTCACCAGGGCCTCTGGCTGGGTCGGCTTGACCATGTAGACGTTGGCTCCGGCTTCCATGCCCCTGATCTTGTCCGCGGCCTCCCGTTCCGTGGAGATCATGATCACCGGAGTGTCCCGATACTGTTCGCTGGACCGGATACGGCGGGTCAGCTCGTAGCCGTCCATCTTGGGCATGTTCACGTCCGTGACGATGAGCTGGAATGGTTCCCGGAACAGCAGTTCCAGGGCGACATATCCGTTTTCAGCCATGGCGCAGCTGTATCCCGAGCCTTCCAGGATATAGGCGTGCATGTTCAGGACGATGTTGGAATCGTCGACGATCAGGATTTTGGGTTTCATGATGGGCTCCCTGGGCGCGGGAGGACTGCGCCCGGTTTTTTGTAGCACAGGAAGTCGCCGATCCGTTCCAGAGTGAACGACGCCGTAATCCGGCCCACGGACTCGGAATGGCCCAGAAAAACGTATCCTCCGGGCACCAGGGCGTCGTACAGGGCAGAAAGAACCTGTTTGCGGGAATCGTCGCTAAAATAGATCAGGACGTTGCGGCAAAAAATGAAATCAAATGCCCGCTTGCGGCGCATGCCCGGGCGGTCCATCAGGTTGAGCTGTTCAAACGCCACGGGTTCCTGGATGTCCGGTTTGACCTGCCAGCCGTCCGGGGTCCGTCGGAAGTATTTCTGCTTGTAGGGAGTGGGCGTTTCCTTGATCGCCCGTTCGTCGTACAGGCCGATCCGGGCCTGGCGGAGCACCCTGCGATCGATGTCCGTGGCCAGGATATTGGTGTTCCAGCGGTCATAGTCGTCGATCATTTCCCGCAGGATGATGGCCAGGGTATACGGCTCTTCACCGGTGGAACAGGCCGCGGACCAGACGTTCAGGCTGTAGTTCCCTTTCGTGCGCTTTGCCTGGAGATAGGACGGCAGGACGTCTTCGGCAAAACCACGCAGTTGGGGAAAGTCACGAAACAGATACGTTTCATTGACGGTCACTTCTTCGATCAGAAAGGCCAGTTCCGCTTCCCGGTCCGTGAACAGCAGTTCTTTGTAATAATTCTGAAAGGTGGCGCAGCACTGGGCCTGCATCCGTTGCTGCAACCTGCTCTTCAGAAAATAGTCCTTCTTGGCCTCGAAATAGATGCCCGTTTCCTTGTACAGCAGGGCGCGGATTCGCTCCAGATCGGCGTTGGAAATCAGTTCGGACATGAGCGCATCCTTAAATTCTCGCAAGCTGTTGCACGGCCTTGCGGTGATAAAACAGCACGTTCGGGGCGAAGTCCTCAACATCCATGGCGTTCAGGGCCGCGAGGGTCTCTTCGCCGGGGATGCGGGCCATGGCGTCCAGAATGTTGCATTGCACCCAGGCCTCCCGGTTCATGCGGGCCAGCAGCTCCGGCATGATTGTCCGATCGCCCAGTCGGCCCAGGGCTTCGGCGGCCGCTCCGGCCACGTTGGCGTCGGGATCGTCCAGCAGGCCGATCAGCAGGGGCGTGGCGTTGATCGTCGTAATCTCGCCGATTTTGCCCAAAATGTCCGCGGAGAACTTTCTGATGTCCGGGGAAGACGAGGCGCAGCACCCCTTCAAGACGGGAATGGCGTCCTGGCCCAGGGATTTGAGGATCTCCGGGGCCAGGTTGCGCAGGACCACGTCTTCCGAGGCCAACAGGCCCGCAACCTGTTCCGCGGTTTCGCCGCCGCCGATGGCGGCCAGGGCGTCCGCCGCGGCCTCGCGCACGGCGATGACCGGGTCGTCCAGAGCCGCGATCAGGGCCGGGACGGCACGCCGGTCGCCGAGCAGGCCCAGGTCTTCGGCCGCGTAACGCCGTTCGGTTTCGTCCTGGTCTTGCAATGCCGCGATGAGTTGGTCTTGTTGGTCCATGGCCGCCGCTTTGTAGGGTCAGAAGTGAGAAATCAGAGTCGGTAATCAGAAGTCAGAGGCCGGAAGTCGGTTCATCCGCCCTTGACCAGCTTCACGATTATTTCCGCCACGCTGTACGAGGGCAGGATGAATTCCGCGCCGCCCAGGCGGGCGGCTTCCGCGGGCATGCCGTAGACCACCGCGGTTTCCTCGGATTCGGCGATGGTCCGGCCGCCGGCCTGGCGAATGGCGGCCATGGCTTTGGCCCCGTCCGCGCCCATCCCGGTCATCAACACGCCGATCACATTGGGCCCCCCGTAGCACTCCAGGATTGAAAACATGGTCACGTCCACGGACGGCTTGTGCAGGGTGTCCATGGGATAATCGGAAAGGCGGATGAGGTAGCCGGGCTTGCCGGCCCCCCGGGGGGCCAGGGTCATGTGCTTGTCTCCGGGCGCCAGATAGCCCCGCCCGGACTCGATCACGTCCGCATGGTCCGCTTCCTTGATGGACAAAAGGCAGTTGTCGTTCAGGCGCTGGGCAAAGGAGGGGGTGAAGTGGCCGGGCATGTGTTGGATGATCACCACCGGCACGCCCAGGTCCTCCGACAGATAGGGCAGGATGTCCATGATCGTCTTGGGGCCGCCCGTTGACAGGCCGATGACCACGATTTTCTCTCCCGGCCTTGATCCGGCCGGGCCGGATTTGCGTCCCACCATGGTCGCGGTTCTCTGGGTTGGAGTCTGGGTCGCTTTCTTGCGGCGGCGATCCAGGCCCAGCCTGGATCGGTTGGCCTTGGCCGCGGCTCGGATCGTGGCGATCAGGTCGTCGCCCACCTGGCTGATGTTCCGGGAGATGGTTCCGCCGGGCTTGGCCACGAAATCCACGGCCCCCAGTTCCAGGGCTTCGTAGGTGGTCAGGGCACCTTCCTGGGTCAGGGAACTGACCATGACCACGGGTCTGGGAGATTCCATCATGATGTACTGCAGGGCGGTCAGCCCATCCATCACCGGCATGTTGATGTCCAGGGCCACCACGTCCGGGTCGGTTTCCTTGGTCTTGTCCACGGCTTCCCGTCCGTCCCGGGCCGCGGCCACCACCTCGATGTCCCCGGCGCTTTCCAGGATTTTCTTGATTTCCCGGCGCATCAGGGCCGAGTCGTCGGCGATCAGCACGGTGATTTTTTTCATGGGCCGGTCCTCTGGAGCCTACAAGGCGACAACGTCGCCATTGGTCAGATTGATATTGATCAAGCCGCTGCGCACGTTGAAACTGACGCTGCGTCCGAACGCGCCGCCCACGGATTGGGCCGCGACGTGCAGCCCCAAAGCCTGAACCACCTGGGTCGCGCCGTGCAGCAGGTCGCGAGGGATGGCGTTCATGAAGTCGCCTTGGCCGTCGGCGAACATATTCCCTGCTCCGATGAGGCGGACGGAGAGGTTTGGCCGACACGCACCCTCGCGTTCCATCAATCGGATCAACTCAGGCAGAGCCGTGTCCGCGAACAGTCCTGGTGCGCGAAGCGCTTCATCCCGGGTTCCCGCGACGGAACTGGGCATGGGAATATGGGCCATTCCACCCATGGTTCGGGCATGATCCCAAACGCAGACCACGACGCAGGAGCCCACGCCCCGGGTAAGCAATCGACCGTTGCCCCGGGCCACCCGAAATTCCCCTGTTTTGACCTCGACTTCTTTATACGTCGGCACTGGCGCTCCTCTCTCTTCCGCCGAGGCGGCCCATGCGCCGCCTCGGCGAGAGACCGCAACCCCCTGGGTCATGCTTTTTTCGGGGTCCGAACCTTCCTGGTTCGTGCCCCGTCCTGGGGCGACGTCGTCCGTGAGGACTCCGCACCCTCTTCCTCAAGAGGCTCTTCTTCCATCGTTTCTCCGGATTCCTCCGGCTCATCGTCATCAACGACCTCGATCCCGCGGTCCTCCAGGACTTCCGCTTCCCGAGACGTTTCCTCGCTGGCCGCGATTCCCTGCTCTTCGGTCATGCCGCGCAGCTCGCGCTCCTCCCGGTCCGAGAGGATGGCGTCCACGTTGAGCAGGATGATGATCCGCTTGCCGTTGTCCAGCTTGCCCAGCCCTTCGATGAACCGCCGGTCCGTCTCAACGGACAAAACCATGGGCGGCGGTTCGATGTGCGTGCGGACCATACGCAGCACCTCGGATACGGAATCCACGATAATCCCCGTGGTCTTGCCCTGGATGTTGACCACCACGATCCGGTTCTGTTCCGTACGTTCATCACGGGCCAGGCCGAACCGGGTGCGCATGTCGATCACCGGCAGGACGTTGCCCCGCAGATTGACGATGCCCTCCACGAAGGCCGGGGCCTTGGGCACGCTGGTGATCTCCTCGATCCGGATGATCTCCTGAACGCGCATGATGTGGATGCCGTACTCTTCCTGGGCCACCTTGAAGCAGACCAGTTGGGTTTCATCCTCGCTCTCCTGGGTCGCGGCCTTGCGGGTTTCGCGGGCCGCGCATCCGGCCGCGGCGGCGACTTCCTTGCGCTCCTTGTCCGAAAGCAGGCGCTCCGCGTCCAGGAGCATCAGCAGCCGTTCGCCCTTGTTCAGCTTGCCCACCCCCTTCAATCGTGAAGCGTCTTCGGCTTCGATGATCGACGGCGGCTGCTCGATGCTGGACTTGGGCAGGCGCAGGACCTCGGAAACCGAGTCCACCTGCACGCCGGTCAGCACTCCTTGCAGATCCAGGACCACGATGCGCCGGGCGTCGATGTCGTCGTCATCCCCGGTTTCGACCGCGGTTTCCTGTTCCGCGGCCATGCCGAACCGGGCCCGCAGGTCCACGATGGGCAGCAGGCGGTTGCGCAGGGACATCACGCCCTTCACGAAGTGCGGCGCCTTGGGCACGCTGGTGATCTCCGTGATCCGGATGATCTCCTGAACCTGCATGATGTCGATGGCGAACTCCTCGTCGACCAGCTTGAAGGTGACGAGCAGTTCCTCTTCCTCCAGCGCCTTGGTTTCGAAGAGCGTGCTCCGGGTCCGTTCCGCGCCGGCCAGGGCCGCTTTGAGTCCCTTGGCGTGGGGAATGAGCATTTCCGCGTTCAGAATCATCACCAGCCGCTTGTCCTGTCCGATCTTGGCCACCCCCCGCAGATACTGCCCCTCGATCCCGGCCACGATGGACGGCGGCTGTTCAATGATCTCGTCGTCGATGTGCAGGACTTCGGAAACGGCGTCCACGATCACCCCCGTGGACGTGCCGCCGCAGTCCAGGACCACCACGCGGGTGGCGTCGTCGGCTTCCCGGAAGGCCAGCCCCAGGCGTTCGCGCAGATTGATCACGGGCAGGATGTTGCCCCGCAGGTTGGCGATGCCCTCCATGTAGGCCGGGGCGTTGGGCACCCTGGTCATCACCGGCGGGCGGACGATCTCCTGGACCAGGCTGATGGGAAAGGCCAACTCTTCACCTGATAAGGAAAAGGTCACCAATTGCCCGTCGCTGGATTCCATGTTTCTATTTTCCGTACTCATATGGCTCTCCCTGGTCCCCTGAGGGGTTAGGCCGTCTGCAGTTCGTCCGCGAGAGCCGAGATGTCCTCAATGGCCTGGCTGAGTTCCTGCATTCCCTTGGCCTGCTGGGTGGCGCTGGCCGAGGCCTGTTGGGCCGCGCTGGAAGACTGTTGGGCCGCGGAGGCGATCTGTTCCACGCCCTTCTGGGCCTGTTCCACGGCCACGGCGGATTCTTCGGCGCTGCGCTGGATGTTCTGGATCCCGGAATGAACCTCCGAGATATCCTTTTCAATGCGCTGCAGGTCCGCGTTGGATTTCTTGGCATTGAGCATTTCCCGTTCGGCCAGGGCGCCCACGTCCAGGATGTCCCGGGACACCACCAGAACCTGATCCTGGATGCCGCGCACCAGATCCTTGATCTTTTCGGCGTTCTGTTCCGAATCATTGGCCAGGGTCCGGATGTCCGAGGCCACCACGGCGAAGCCCTTGCCGTATTCCCCGGCCCGGGCCGCCTCAATGGCCCCGTTCACGGCCAGCATGTTCGTCTGCATGGCCACGCTGGTAATGGCGTCCACGATTTTGTCGATCTGACGGACCCGCGTTTCCAGGTTCTTCACGTTCTGGGCCGATGTGGCGCTGGCCTTGGCGCTTTCGCTGATTCCGACGATCAGTTTGTCCACGGCTTCCTTGTTGGCTTCCAGGAGCTGGACCATGCTGTTCACCTGTTCCAGGGCATCGGCGGCCTTGGTCGCGATATCCTGGCTCTGCTTGTTGACCTGGTTGATGGCCGCGGCGGATTCCTCGGTGGCCGAACCCTGTTGTTCCGCGCCCTTGGCGATCTGGCGGATGGCGCTCATGATTTGTTGGGAAGCGGCGTTGGCCTGGGAAATGGTCGCGGAAAGCTGCTCGGCCGTCGACGCAAGCTGCTCGCTGGACTTCTCCGAATCCGTGTTCACCTTCAGGTCTTCGGCCATCTGGGCCAATTCCTCGGTGGCCATCTCGATGTCCTTCATGGCCTTCATCTGCTCGGCGGTGGAGGACGACGCCTCGGCCGCGGCGCTGGCCGACTCCTCGGCCGCGGCGGCGATGATCTCCACGCCCTTCAGAAACTGGACAATGGCCGCGGCGATGCTGGTGCTCAAATCGTTGATGCTCGAACAGCCCCCGCTCAGGGTCTGCATTTCTTTGTCGATCCGCAGCAACTGCTGGTTGATGGCCCGGCCCTTTTCCACCTCGTCCTTGCCCGTCACCCCGGCTTCTTGCACATCCTTGGCCACCACCTTCACTTCTTTCTGGATATCGGTGATCAGCTCCCGGATGGATCGGGCCGATTTTTCCGCGCCCTCGGCCAGATTGCGGACTTCGTCCGCGACCACGGCGAACCCTCGTCCGTGTTCTCCGGCTCGGGCCGCCTCAATGGCCGCGTTCAGGGCCAAAAGGTTGGTCTGGTCCGCAATCCCGGCCACGGTCCTGACCACCTGGCCGATTTCATCCGCCTGGCGCTCCAGTTCGGAGATCATCCTGGCCGACTCCATGTTCCGTTCCGCGGACAGGCCGACGTTGGTGATGATGGATTCGATGTCCGAGGAGGTCAGGCGGACCAGTTCCTGCAATGTATCGGTCTTTTCCATGGCCGACTGGGCCGTGTTGCTGGCCACTTGCGCGCCCTTGTTCAGTTGTTCGGCCGCGGCCTGGGATTCCTGCGCCGCGGCGCTGGCCTCGGTGGCCCCGGAGGAAATCTGCTCCATGGCCTTGTTCATCTGCTCGGCCGCGGCATTGGCCTGGGCGATCCCGCTGGCTAATTCCTCCGTGGCCGAAGCAATCCGCTCCGCGGCCTGCTGACGCTTGGCCACGGTGCGGCCGGTCGCGCGCTGGGCGGCCCGCTCCTTGGCGATGCGCCGTTTTTCGGCGAGTTCATTGGCCGTTCGGTCGGATTCCGTGGGGATGTACTCCCTTTGCCGGGACATGGTCGGGGGGGCTGCCAGTTTTGCCATGATCGTTCTCCAAAAAGAATGTGGTTGTGTTGATGATCCGCCAAGCCGGCGTGGATAGTCCGGATTGGACGTTTGCCGTATCAGCCGACGGCAACGGAAGCCGTGGACCGCATGGAAGCTCGCGGCGCGTTGCTCGAGCGCAAGGCTTGCTCGACCACCGTGGCCAGGGTGTCAGGGTGAAAGGGCTTGAGCAGGAAAAAGGTCGCTTTGGCCTCCCGAGCCTGCTGTTCCGTGTCTTTCGAATCGTCGCTGGTCACGATGATGGTTGGAATGCGTGACGCGCCGGAGGTCTCGGAAATGTTGGTCAATCCCAGGAGCAGATCCAGGCCGCTCATCTTGTCCATGAACACGTCCAGAATCAGCAGATCAAACGGCTCCCTGGTCAAAAGCCGCAAGGCCTCCCGACCGTCCCGGACGCTATACAATTCATGGCCCATGGACTGGATGCACCGAGAGATGATTTCCCGGTAAAAGAGATCGTCATCCGCGATCAAAACCTTTGCCATGCCTGTCTCCTTAGCGCTGGATATCGCGGAGAGAAAAGCAAACGGTGTGCCGCGGCGACTCTGTCAACGTTTCTTGTTTGATTGCAGTGTGTTGGTTGTTACTTGTCCAGCTGAAAATGGTCGTGGTGGGGGACCGATGGGAGGTGAAAATGCCTCCCGTCCCAGGCGGGCAGGCGGCCTGGAAAGGGCCTTTGGCCAGGAAGGCCACCGCTTTCCCGGTGGAGCGAAGCCGGATGGCGGGTTTACCTCCCAGGTGGTGGGGCGACCTCCTGGCCAGGAGGATCGGAAGCGTTCCGCGAGGGGGCATGGCAGAAGAGCGCTGTTTATTAACCAATGCATATAAGCTGCCCACCCAACGGAATCGGGTTTTATCGCTTGAAATCGTTTGACTGGCACCTCGAATTCATGCATTTCGAGTTTTTATGATGGAGGAGGCCTAAATTTTAACGCACCCGAAGAGCTGAAGCGGGCGATCAGTGATTATGTGGACAGTCTGACCATGGGGTAAAGATTTCAACAAGGTCAGGATTGTGCTGGAATAGGAGCCTGGCATGGATGTCACCGAACAGCAGATAAGAGAACTGATCCGCAAGGGTGAAGGAATCGATCTTGAATTTAAAACCTGCCGAAACCAGCTCAACCGGGATGTCTACGAAACGGTTTGCGCCTTTTTGAACCGGCATGGCGGCACCTTGCTTCTCGGTGTTCAGGATAACGGGGCTATTCAAGGCATCGAGTCGGATACGGCGGCGCAAATCCGGAAAGACTTTGTCACGGCCATCAACAATCCCCAGAAAATATCCCCGCCCACCTATCTGGCGGTCGATGAAGTCACGATTGACGGCAAACCACTGCTCCGCGTCTATGTGCCGGAAAGCTCGCAGGTGCATCGCTGCAATGGTCGCATTTACGACCGCAACGAAGACGGCGATCTGGATATCACCGATCACACCGCCCAGGTGGCACAGCTTTACCAGCGCAAGCAGGTCACCTACAGCGAGAACAAGGTGTTTCCCCATCTTGGTCTTGATGACCTGGATCGCGACCTGATAGCCAAATGCCGCAAGATCGCCACCCTGCGTTGGGAAGATCATCCATGGAAGGACCTGGACGATCTGGAACTGTTGCAAAGCGCCCAGCTATACCAGGCCGATCCCGAAAGCGGGAAGAGCGGCGTCACCCGCGCCGGTATCTTGCTTCTGGGAAAGCAGCTGCCGTTATTGCAGGCCGTGCCGCACCACCGCACCGACCTGATTCTGCGCAAGGTCAATCTCGACCGCTACGACGACCGGGATTTCGTGGATGTCAATCTGGTGGAGAGTTACGAGCGGATCATGGCCTTTATCCACAAGCACCTGTCTGATCCTTTTTATCTGGAAGGCACGACCAGCATCAGCATCAGAGATGCCATCTTCCGGGAGGTGGCATCAAACATCCTGATTCACCGGGAATACACCAACGCCTTCCCCGCCAAGCTGATCATCGAGTACGGCCAGGTCCGCACCGAAAACAGCAACCGCCCCCACGGCTTTGGCCGTCTGGACCCTGAAAACTTCACCCCTTTTCCGAAAAATCCGGTAATTGCCCGGTTTTTCCGCCAGATTGGCCGGGCTGATGAGCTGGGCTCCGGCATGCGCAAGATGATGAAGTACAGCAGGACTTACGGTGGTGCTGATCCCGAACTGGTGGAGGGAGATGTCTTCAGGATGATTATCAAGGTGCCAGAATTCAGCGAGAAGAAAGTACCAGGAGCCCAACAATCAACCCGGCAAGTCAAGGCCCATGATGAGGCCCATGATGAGGCCCATGATGAGGCCCATGACTTGTCAGAAACAGAATTGGCCATTCTGAATGCCTGCAGAAGCACACCCCAAGGCACTCCGGAATTGTTGAATACCCTGGGGTATACGAGCAGGACCGGCCATTTTAAAAAGGCGATGCTGCGCCTTGAGGAATCACTGAACTTTTTAGAAAAAACTCTGCCGGATGTACCCCGGAGTAAAAATCAGAAATACCGGCTGACGGCAAGAGGAACGAAATTGCTAGAGAAGCTTGCGAAATGAGCGCGTTCAGCGATTCGAGGAAATTGAAGCTTGGCGAAAGGCCCGAGAACGAATCAAGGAAATCTATGCATTGACCAATGACGGACCGTTTGCCCGTGACTTCGGTCTGCGCGACCAAATCCGACGGGCATCGGTTTCCATCATGTCCAACTTCGCTGAAGGATGCCTTGGACATCGGAACACACTATTCTCCGAAGGATCTGCTTGCCCCTCCGTGGAATTGGATCATACGAAGCAAGAGCGCCCCGGCTCAGGCCGCGACGCTTTTGCGATCCATGCCCAGTTCCTGGAGCTTGGTATAGAAGTTCTTCTTGTGCATCCCGGTGAGGCTCAGGGATTGATTGAGGCTGCCCTTGGACAGGGACAGGATCGAGGAGAAGTATTGCATGTCGAACTTGCGGAGAACCTGTTGTTTGGTCTCCTGGTACGTGGCGGGAGGAACGTCGTTGTCCGCGGCTTCCCAGACGCGGAGTTCCCGGGCCACGTCCGCGGCCTCGATGGGCCTTTTTTCGCACTTTTCCGACGTCAGATAAAGCAACTGGCGGAGTTGACGGGCGTTTCCGGGCCAATGGTATTGCCGCAGGCAGGACAAGGCCTGGGAGGAAATGCGTCGGGGGCGGTCCTTGCTCGGTCTCAACTCGCTCAGGAAGTGCTCGGCTAAAACCGGGATGTCCTCCGGGCGCTCGCGCAGCGGAGGTATGGTGATCACGGCCGCGGCCAGACGGAACAGCAGATCCTTGCGGAACGTTCCTTCCCGGCTCATGGCCCACAGGTCCTGGTTGGTGGAGGAGATGATCCGCGCATCGGCCTTGCGCAGGTCGGATTCGCCGACCTTGTTGTATTCGCCGGAATCCAGAAAACGCAGCAACTTGCTCTGCACCCGAACGTCCAGTTCGCCCACCTCATCGAGGAGCAGGGTTCCTCCGTCCGCCGCGCCGACAAACCCCTGGGTGCTGCGTACGGCATGGGTGAAGGCCCCGCGCGTATGACCGAACAGTTCGCTTTCGGCCAGGGAGCCCAGGGTGGCGCAGTTGACCGGCACGAAGCGGGCCTTGTGGCGCGTGCTTTGCCGGAAGAATTCCCGGGCCGCGGCTTCCTTGCCCACCCCGCTTTCCCCGGTGATGAACACCGAAATATCCGAATTGGCCAGGGTGGCAGCCTGATCTCGCAATTCGCGCATCGCGGATGAGACCCCGACGACGAGGCTCGGAGCGTTCTCTGCCTCGTCGCGGCGACACCCGGCCGCTCGTCCGGCGTTTTCCCGGAGAGCCGCCCGGACCGTGCAGATCATCTGCCCGGACAGAGCCGGTTTGGTAATGAAATGACGAACGCCTCGCGTCATGGCCGCGTCCATCAGCTCGTCTGGAAAATCTTCAGCCACCATGACCACGCCGCGTTGAAAATTCACGGCGTCGAGAAAGGCCAGGGCCTTGTCGGCGTCCATGTTCGTGATGTCCAGGATGAATTGGTCGATCCCGCGAACGTCCGCGGGCTCGTCCAGGGCGTCCCTGCGCAAAAAGCGGCAATCCCACTGATAATCGCCCTGAATGGCTTCCAACAAATGTTCATCCCTGGAATAGACCACAACCGTGCTGCTCATCGCTCCCCCTTGATCCAGCCCCGCGACCGCGCTGTTCGCTTGTCCTCATGCCGGGCAGGCTTGCGCGCTACCTTTGGCTAGGGCAAAACCCATGCCGAAGGAGTGAGTTTTCTATTTCGTTGAAATCAAAGGAGTATTCGTGGAGAGGGGTAGTAGGCTTGGTGAGCGGGGGCCGCAACATTCATTGACACGGGCGCAAAAAGGGAAGGATCCAAAGTGGATAAATTCTTGTCAGCAAACGTTGACAAGTGCGACAATGTTCGTTGCGCTGTCCTTGCGAAAACTATTCCGGGTCCGTGCTTTGATCGCGCATTCGTTGCAGGCGTTTGCTCAGGGCTTGGCGGGAGATGCCGAGCAGGCGGGCGGCCTGGGACTGGTTGCCGTGGGCACAACGCAGGGCTTCCTGAATCAGGTCCTGCACGGCCTGTTCCAAGGTCGGCAGGGATGTGGGCGTCGTTCCCCATAGGGTAGCGATTGGGCGAGGAGGCGGGCACGGTTCGCCTGATAGCGGAGCGGAGGCGGTGGTGACCAGCTTTTCCAGGCGCTGGTGGAGAACATGCAGTCCGCCGCGGGCCACGGCATCGAAGAGCATGGCCCGCAGTTCCCGGATGTTTCCCGGGAATTCATAGGCCCGCAGGAGGTTGATCAGGCTGGGGGCAAGCGGCTCCACCGGACGGTTCAATTCCGCGCGGGCTTGTTCAAGGTAGTGCTCGGCCAGCAGCAGGACGTCGTCCCCGCGCTCGCGCAGCGGAGGCAGGTGGACGTGGTAGGTGTTCAAGCGGAAAAACAGGTCGCGGCGGAATTGGCCGTCGGCTTGCCGCGCGTTCAGGTCCTGGTTGGTGGCCGCGACAAAGCGGGTCTGACTGCGACGCGGCTGGTCCGCGCCCAGGGGATAGTAGGACCGGTCCTGAAGCACCTTGAGCAGCTTGATTTGCGAGGCCAGGGTCAAATCGCCGATTTCATCCAGGAACAGGGTGCCGTCCCTGGCCTGGCCCAGCAGCCCGCGGCGGGCTTCAGCGGCACCGGTGAAGGCCCCTTTGGCGTGACCGAACAAGGTGTCCGTGAAAATCATGTCGTCGAGTCCGGCCGCGTTGAGGCTGACGTATTCGCCCGTTCTCCGGCTGAGCTGGTGCACGGCACGGGCGATGAGGTCCTTGCCGGTCCCGGTCTCGCCGGTGATCAGCACCGGATCCGAGGCCGGGGCGATGACTTCCAGGTACTGGAACACCGCGGTCATTTTGGGGTCCATGGTCAGGATGTCCGCGAAGACCTCGGGATGATCCAGGACCCCGGAAAACAATTTCCGACGCAGGGCCAAGTTTTGGCGCAACAGCACGGCATGGTTGAGCGCCTTCTGAACCGTGGTGGCCAGACGTTCCGGCTCCACCGGCTTGAGCAGGTAGTCAAAGGCCCCGGCCCGCATGCAGCGGACCGCGGTTTCCGCGTCGTCCACGCCGGTGACGACCACCACCTGAACGTCGGGACGTTCGCTTTGCATCCATTCCAGAATTTCCAGGCCGGGCACGTCGGGCATGTTCAGATCCAGCAGGATCAAGGCGCAGTCCAGGTTCGGCAGGGCCTCCAGAGCCGCGCGTCCCCCAAGGATCTTGTGGATGTCGGTGTATCCGGCCAGACGCAGCGAGATGAAAAAGCTCTCCAGCAACTGCTGTTCGTCGTCAATAAGGCAGATGGGCAAGGTTGGCGCGGCCATGGTCTTTCAGCTCTCCGCGTTGAAGAGGACGGTTACGGTGGTGCCCGCACCGGGCAGGGAGTCCACGCTGATCCTGCCGTGGTGTTTGGTGATGATCGCGGCGACGATGGACAAACCCAGGCCGGTGCCGCCGTGCTTGGTCCGGGTGCTGAAAAAGGGTTCCCAGATCCGCTCGGCGTGTTCCGGCGCAATGCCTTCGCCATGGTCCGTGATCCGCAAGGCCACGGACCGCTGGTCCGCAAGATGGACCGTCTCCAGGCACAAGCCGCGCTGTTTGTCCGGCAAGGCCTGGCAGGCGTTGAGCAGCAGGTTGATCACCACCTGTTCCAGTTTCTGAAAGTCGCCCCGGATCATGGGCGGATCCGCGGCCAGGAACAGGCTGAGCCGGTCGGTATGCTGGGCGATGGTCCGCTGGAGGATGCCCAGGGCGGCCTGGACCACGGCATTGAGGTCCACCTTTGCGCTGATGTCCAGCGACTCCTTGCGGGAGAACCGCCCGAGTTCCTCCACGATCCGCTTGATCCGTCGGCTTCCGTCGCGAATCCCGGAAAGCATGCTCGTCACATGGGCGCGCATCTCCGGATAGGGCAGCCCGGCCAGCTCGAAGTCCGGGTCGTCCTGGGAATGGCGATCCAGGACGGACAGCGCGTCGTTCCAGGCCGTTTCCAGATGCAGGGCGTTGACCAGAATGAAGTTGTTCGGATTGTTCACCTCATGGGCCACGCTGGCCACCAGGACGCCCAACGTGGCCATCTTGTCCGTTTGCATGAGCTCTTCCTGGTGCAGCTCCCGCAGCTTTCGCTCCGTGATGTCTCTGACGAAGATAAGAGCGCCGTCGTAGCCTTCGAAGCGCAATGGAACGCCGGAGACTTCCACGTCGATGGCCGAACCGTTCAGGCGCAGGTGTTTTTGCTCAATCGGCGGCAGGGTACGGTGTTCCTCGGTCAGCAACCGAATCCGTTCCCGGACCAGTGGATGAAAGTCCGGGGAGACGATGGTCAGCACCGACTTGCCGAGCAGTTCGAAAGAGTGCCGTGCCCCGTACAGTTCCAGGCAGGCTTTGTTGACGTAGGCGAACAGCCCGTGGGCATGGATGAAAATGGCTTCCGGGGCGTTGTCCACCAGCAGGCGGAACTGCCGTTCGCTAATCTGGCGGGCCTCTTCGGCGCGTCTTCGTTCGGTGATGTCGCGAGTGATGTGTTGAAAGAACGGCTTGTCCTTGATCCGGATCAGGCGCACGCTGGATTCCACGGGAAACAATTCGCCGTCGCGTCGCCGGTTGACGGCTTCATAAATAAAACCGTTTTCCCGGTAAGCTCGTTCCTGGACCGCCTCGTAGGGCGGGCTTTGCTCCGCGACCCGAAGGGCCTGGATGTTCATGCGCAGCAGTTCCTCTCGTGAGTAGCCGTAGGCGATTTCCGCCCTCTCGTTGGCCTCGACGATCTCCCCGTTTTCGTTGATCAACAGGATGATGTCATTGGCGTGGCGGGTTAAATATTCGAAGCGCTCCAGCAAGGCCTTGCGTTCCTGTTCGTGTTCCAGTTGGCGGCGAAAAAACAGGACACGCTGGTGCCGGCGACACAGAACCAAAGCCAACAGAAAAAACAGGATCAGCCCGATGATGACGATCCGGTCGCCGCGTTGATGCGCCGCGAGCACTTCCTGGGTACGGACGGCGACCAGTTCCTCCAATTGCTTTTTGTAATCAAGGAGTTCCCGCTCCACCTGCCATTTGTCCGTAGCGTCATGGATGATGGACAACAGCAGGGTCCGCCGGCCGGAAGCCGCGAAGGGCGAGCTGTACACCTCCACGGTCCGGACTTCGCCCGTGGCCAGGCGATGCGGAAAAATGAAGTAATCGCGCTCTTCGGCCCGAGCCCGCCGATATTCGGCTTCCACTTCCTCGGGGACGAGCGCGTTGATCTCCTGTATGCGCTTGCCGCGCAAACGCTGCAAGGGATACCCGTAAAAATCAGCGGCTGAATCGTTGGCGTCCACGATCCGCCCTGTCTCCGGGTCGATGAGCAGAACCACTGTGCCATGGGCGCGTAGTTCAGGAGTCAATTCGTACTCGGGAGCAGAGGCCTGCGGGATGCCGATTGCTGGAAAAAGCGGCACGACCAGCAGCGTCAGCAGGAGCAATGCAGGGAGACGACGCATGGTTTGCAATGGGGTGTACTCTGGAGCCGGGCGACGTGGCTCACTCCGGCAAGGCGGCCTTGACCCGATCGGTGCCTGATCCGCCCCCCGCGCCGCGCCAAGCGTTCCAGGCTTCCCGTGCCCGCTGGGCCCGGATGGCTTTGCGTTGGGCTTTTTTGCCGCGGGCTTTGAGTTCGGGCATCAGGCCGAAGTTGACGTTGGAGGGCTGGAAGTTTTTGGCCGGGGTGCGCAAGTGCCCCAGGAGCGCGCCCAGCGCGGTTTCCGGCGGAGGCGGAGGCAGGACGCGGCCCTGGAGTCTGGCGGCCAGGGCATGGCCCAGCCAGAGGCCGCAGGCCGCGGATTCCACATAGCCTTCCACGCCGGTGATCTGGCCGGCCAGGAAGATTCCCGGACGGGAGCGCAGCTCCAGTTCCGGGGTCAGGGCCGAGGGGGCTTCGACGTATGTGTTGCGGTGCATGCTGCCCAGGCGCAGGAATTCCGCCCGCTCCAGGCCGGGAATCAGGCGAAAGACCCGCTCCTGTTCCGGGTAGGCCAGCTTGGTCTGAAACCCGACCAGATTGAAGGCGGTCTTGTCCCGGTTTTCGGCCCGGAGCTGGACCACGGCGAAGGCCTGGGTTCCCGTGCGCGGGTCCACCAGCCCCACGGGCTTCAGCGGGCCGAAGGCCATGGTCATCTCCCCGCGCTCGGCCAGGGTCTCGATGGGCAGGCAGGCCTCGAAGTGCACGGCCTTTTCGAAGTCCCGGGCCGCGACCTTGCGCGCGGTCAGCAGTTCGGCGTGAAACCGGCGGTACGTCTCCTCGTCCATGGGGCAGTTCAGATAATCGTGCTCCTCGGGATTGTAGCGCGACCCCCAAAAAGCGACGTTCATATCGATGGAATCCGCCGCCACGATGGGGGCGATGGCGTCGTAGAAATAAAGATGGTCCGCCCCCACAATCCGGCGCAGGTCGTCCGCCAGTTCCTCCGCGGCCAAAGGACCGGCGGCGACGACCACGGCGTCCGCGTCCTTCAGCTTCGGATCATCCAGGGTCCGGATTTCCTCCCGAACCAGCGTGATCAACGGCTCGTCCCGGATGCGCCGGGTGATCCACTCCGCGAACAGCTCCCGGTCCACGGCCAGGGCCTTGCCCGCCGGAACCCGGGTGGCCCGGGCCGCGGCCATGACCAGGCTGTCCAAGTCGGTCATTTCCAGCTTGAGCAACCCCACCGCGGATTCCGGCTCATCGGAGCGCAGGGAGTTGGAACAGACCAGCTCGGCCAGATCCGGGCTGGAGTGGGCCGGGGAAAAGCGGTCCGGCTTCATCTCGAACAGGCGCACGGCAAAGCCCAAGCGGGCCAGTCGCCACGCGCATTCGCATCCGGCCAGCCCGCCGCCGATCACGGCCACGGTTCGCGGCTCGGCGATCACATCATTCACACCATTTGAGGTCATGAAGTACTCGTTTGTTTCGTTTCAGGGATGCTACTCATGGTGATAGCGTTCCAGTGCGCCGTCCGGGTTCACTTCCTTGCAGGTCCAGGAGCCCGGCTCGAGGCTGTAGCGCCGAAGCATCCAGTTTTCGTGGTCAATGCAGTCCACATGCCCCTGGCCGCCATCCGCCAGGGCCGCGACAATCTCATCCAGGTCCGGTTCGATGTCCAGATACGGGCCTTCGTATTCCACTTCCAGGCCGTCGTTGCCGAGAGGGAAAAAAACGTCCGCATTTAGTCGGCCGTGCAAGGGAGACAGTTTATCCGGGACAATACCGCGAACTTCGCCGAAAATGCGTAGAGGAAATTTCATGCAAGCCTCATTTTTAAGCGTGAGAACGGGCCAGCCTTTTTTGGGATCGCCGTAATCATATGCCAAATTCATTCCCGAAAGTAAATCTTGCGTCACCAACTCACCGGCAGCCGGACCAGTTTGCAGGCCTTGTTCTGGAACAGGACGTAGCCCTTGTCCCGGCCATGCAGGTAAAGATCCCGGGTGATGGCCACGTCTCGGCGGCAGTAGGTGATGATTTGTTCGATGCGGCCCTCTTTCCACCACTTCAGGGCATCCAGCCCGTTGCCGGATTTTTGGGCGTTCAGGGTGTGCTTGGCCAAATGATCCAAAGACAGACGGTAGCACAGGCGGTCGTGAACCACCTTGAGCATGTCCAGGGTGGGCAGGGAACAGAAGTCGAAATCCAGGACCCCGCGGAGCACTTTGTAGTCGAAATTCAGGATATTGAAGCCCACCACCAGGTCGAATTCCCGCAGCTTCGCGGCCAGCTTGGGGATGTCCTCCTGGAGATAGTCCAGAAAGGTATCCTCTCTGGAGTCATACAGCACGGCGCAGCTCACACCCATCAGGTCCGTATGGCACCAGCCGCCCACCTCCTGGGCCGAATAGCGGGTCTCCACGTCCAGCACGGCGAAGTGAGGGACCGGAGCGGTTCGCGTTACTTGCTCCGGGTCGGAAAAGGGGACGTGGGCGCCTGCCCCATATTCCGTGGGAGGTTCAGCGGCCAGGGAGAGTTCTGGGCCGACGACTGGCCGACGACCTGGGCCAGGACCTAGTAGACCTGGACCTGGGTCTGGAGCTCCGTCAGAAATTGTGATCGGCCCGGCTCCGGCCGAACCGGGTTCGCCGGTACGAGCGAGGGGTACGGATCGAAGTCCGCACGTCTCGGTCCCCCAGCCCTGCCCTGCCCGTCCGCCCAAAGCCTCCAGCACGGCCAGGGCAGCCTCTTTATCGATGGGCCGATTGCCGGAGCCGCATTTCGGGGAATGGACGCAGGCCGGGCAGCCGATTTCGCAGGAACAGCCGTCCACGGCCTCCAGGGTGCGCTGGAGCATGGTTTCTGCTCGGGCGTAGGCCTGCCGGGTCAGGCCGATGCCGCCGGGAATCCCGTCGTAGACGAACACCGCGGCCCGTTCCAGGTCTTCGTGCAGGGGCGTGGAAATTCCGCCCAGGTCGTTGCGGTCCGTGAGAATCAACAGGGGCAAAATGCCGATGCAGGCGTGCTCCAGGGCGTGGATTCCGCCCATGAAGTGCATCTGGCGGTCTTCCAGGGAGCGGCGCACGGCCTCCGGGATGACCAGCCAGATGCCCTCGGTCTCGAAAATATTCTCCGGCAGGTCCAGGTCCACCACTTCAAGCAGTTTGTGGCCCCGCAGGGCCCGGCGCTCGAAGGCCGGGTAGCGCTGGGTGATTTCCAGTCGCCCCAGGTGGATGGTGGTGTTCCAAAGCGGCCTGGAGGCCTGGGTCTCCAGAATGCGGGTGCGCTTCTCGCCCCGGACCCGGGTGAAGTAGTTCACCTTGGCCGGGAGCACGAATACCGCGCCGGTTTCCAGGTCCAGACGCTCCACCAGCCAGGTCTTGCCCTGATGCAGGTAGACCGCGCCGGGGTGGGCGTCGGTGCAGACCCGGTGCCAATCCATCAGCCCGATCTGCTCGCCGGTCTCGCCGTGAAAGATCAGCAGACTCCGGCCGCTGCCGCGCAAACCGACCTCCCGGTGCGGATTTTCGTCCGGGCAGATCAGCCTGCGCCGGTCCGCTGTGCGCAGCAGTTTCCCCCGGTTGACCAGGGCGTCGACGCGCTTGCGGACGTGTTCCGCCCGCATCAGGGGTTCGTCCGGGTCCAGGGGCAGGTCCGCGGCGGCGCAGAGCAGATGCTGTTCCATGATCGCCGGATTGGCCGGGTTGAGCACCGCGGCTTCCGGCGGACTGGCGAAGAAAACCTCCGGATGCCGGATGAAGAACTTGTCCAGGGGGTTTTCGTAGGCCAGCAGGGCCACCGCGGATTCCTGCCCCCCGCGCCCCACCCGCCCGGCCCGCTGCCAGGTGGCCATGATCGAGCCGGGGTAGCCCACCAACAGACACAGATCCAGATCCCCGATATCGATGCCCAATTCCAGGGCGCTGGTGGAGATCACCGCCAGAATCCGACCCGAGGCCAGGTCCGCCTCGATCCGGCGGCGTTCCCTGGGCAGGAACCCGGCCCGGTACACGCCGATCCGGTCCCGGAATTCCTTCAGTCGCTGGGCCGACCAGATACCCAGCAGCTCGGTCATTTTCCGCGATCCGGTATAGACGATGGTTCGCAGGCCCTGAATCAAGGCCTGCTCCAGGAGCGTCAAGGCGGTTTGGGACGGCCCCTGGGCCGCGTCCAGGAAGAGCATGTGCTTGCGGCCCTGGGGCGCGGAATTGGCGGCGATCAACTCGGCATTCCGTCCGGTCAGTTCACGGGTCAGCTCCACGGGGTTGTGGATGGTGGCGGAGCAGCAGACATAGGTCGGCCTGGTCCCGTAGTGGGCGCAGATTCGTTCCAGGCGGCGAAACACCCAGGCCATGTGCGAGCCCATCACCCCCCGGTAGACGTGGACCTCGTCAATGACCACGAAACGCAGGTTCCGGAACAGATCCCGCCAGAGATGATGGTGGGCCAGCAGGCCCAGGTGGAGCATATCCGGGTTGGTAATCAGAATCCGAGGCGGCTTCCGGCGGATCCGGGCGCGGTCCTGGCTGTCCGTGTCCCCGTCGTACACGGCCAGGGTCGGCCGACGTTCCCGAGGCCAACCGCCGATCATCTCTCGTAGCCCGGCGTGTTGGTCCTGGGCCAGGGCCTTGAGCGGAAACAGGTACAAGGCCCGGGCCTCGGGGTCGCGGTACAGAGCCTCCAGCACCGGCAGGTTGTAGATCAGGCTCTTGCCGCTGGCCGTGGGCGTGGCCGCCACCACGTCCCGTCCGGCCCGGATCCGGCCCACGGCCTCGGCCTGATGGGCGTAAAGGCTGGTGATGCCCAGGGAAGCCAGGCAGTCCGAAAACCCCTCCGGCAGGTCCTCGGGCAACGGCGCGAACCGGCCCGCCCGCTCCGCCAGCACCTCATGGTGGACCAGGCAATTGGCGGGCAGCCGCTGGGCATGTTCAATGCCCTGGATGAACGTGGAAATGGGCGAGGAGGAGGTCACATCAAGGTCGGACGTTACTCGTCCGCACGACTCTCATCCAGCGGAATCGAATCGTCGTACAATGTTTCCGGAGCGATATCGATTTCACCTGGCCAGACGAGAGTGCCATAGTCGACGCGGACACGCCGGAAAACAGCCGGTGAAGCGATTCGATTCCAGGGCTTCATTGTCAGCAGCGGTCTCATGTCGAAACGGCGGCGTTCGCCGTTGCTGAACTGCAAATCGAGAATATACCCGGATCGGGGCATGACGGAGAGGACGTCAAAAAGCATGGCGAACCTCACTGCAATGGGGGGATGCGAAAAGGTTGCTCACCGCTCACGGCCAATTCCCAGTTGACCATCAACGCTTCCTTGTGGATCTCGACCCACGCTTGAACCATTCGGAGCTGCTTGTTCGGCAAAGCGCCTTCGATAATCACGCCCTCTTCAATTGAGATAGCCGCCTCATCCCCTTGGTAGCGGACATGGACATGCGGAAGATGATGACGTCGATTGTCCCGATAGTACATCAATACCAGGATGCCGTAAAACATGCTGATCGTGGGCATAATCGCTCCTTCGTGCAGCCGGTACACGTCACGGAATCGTGGACATCGCGGCGAACCTGGGTTCGTGCAGGGGCAGGAGGATGTCGGCCAGGCCCTTGACCCGGACCATCTGGTCATAGGCCAGGCACGGGTTGATGTTCGTGCCGGGAGGGATGACCTCCATTTCCATGGCCTTCACGGATTGGGGTGGGTTCAGGTTTTCGTCGATCACGCAAAACCCGGTGATGGCCGCCCGTCCGGATGGCGTGTCCACCAGTACGGTCAGTCCGCCCTCGGTGTGGGCCGGGGTGTGGATCACGGAAATGCCGGGCAGGATTTCCTGGTCTTCGGTGACGACCCGGAACCTGTCGGCATCCTCCATGTCCTCGATAAATTCCTCGTTGTAGCGAAAGTCCAAGGGATGCGGGTCATGGATGCGCTCCAATTCCTTGGCGTGGGCATAGAAAACGGCGTTGGCGCACTTGAAGTCGTTTTCACAGTGGTCGTTGTGCAGATGGGTGTGGATGACCACGTCCACGTCCTCCGGCTTCAGTCCGTACAGGGCCAGCCCTTCCTCAAAAGTGTGGATTTTCCCGCCGATGGCTTGTTCCCGATCCGCGGACTGGACCGGACTCATTTCCCCGGTATCCACCAGAACCCTGGGCTGGGACGAATCGTCCACGGGCTCCAGGTACCAGACGTAGATCGGGATGGTGTAGGGCTGGCCATGGGCGTGCTGATAGGTCATCATGCCTTGGTCAAAAACCTTGCTGCCCACGACGATGGGGTGAATGCGCCAGGATTGTTGGTTGCTCATACTTGCATCTCCCGTGATCTGGATAGGTTGAAAATCGCGGATTCAAAGGAAGTCGCCGCCGTCCGCGACGTTTTCAATACCCCGGAAGGCGGGGCGGGGCAAACAGGCGGAGTGCGGCAGATTCGACCTTGATCCTCGTCCGCATCTGGAATCTGAATCGGTATCGAAATCGAAATCGAAATCGAAATCGTGATCGAACCTCATGCCCAAGAAGATGAAGCAATCACGGAATGATGCACAGCATTTTTTAATACCGATTTCGATTTCGATCGCGATTTGGATTTTGATGAGAACAGATTATCCCTGACAGGCGGAGCATGGCCTTGCGGCGGTGGCCAAAGCGTTTATACTCTTCGGCATGCAAAAGAAAAACGCGATGCCCCCCGAACAAGAGAACGGACAGGACGCTTCGGATCGACTGTTTCGCCACGAGGAACTGGAGCGCTACGCCGACGTGCTGCTCTGGGCCGTGGAGCGCTCCCGAGGCAGGCCGCTGAAGAACTCGGAAACCGTGCTCATCGAATACGACGGCTTGGCCAGGGAGCTGGTCGAGGTGCTCTACACCCGTATTCTGGAGCGTGGCCTGGTCCCGGTGCAGCATCAGCGGGCCACCCCGGCCATGGAGCTCAGCTACCTGCGCTTCGCGAACAACAAGCGACTGAACATGGTTGCCCCCGGAGAACCGGAGCGCCAGGGCGGGGTGAACGGTTTGATCCGGATTCTGGCCCCGGAGAGCCTGACCCACCTGGAAGCCGTGACCCCGGAAATTCAGGTTCGACGGGATTCGGCCCGGGACCCGCTCCGGGAAGTACTCTATTTTCGAGAACTTGGCGGACAAATCGGGCGCACCGTGGCCATGTACCCCACCCAGGCCCTGGCCGACGCCGCGGGACTGACGCTTCAGGAGTACGCGGCCCGGGTGCGCACGGCCTGCATGCTGGGCAGCGACGACCCGGTGCGGGACTGGAAGCGATTCGCGCGGCAGCAGGCGACGACCCTGGAGTGGTTGAATGGACTTTCCATCCGCCAGCTGCATGTCCAGTCGGCACGGGTGGATCTGCGGCTGCGCTTAGGGGAGCACCGGCTCTGGCTGGGACTGACCGGACGGAACATGCCCAGCTACGAAGTCTACACATCTCCGGATTGTCGGTTCACCGAGGGCGTGTTTCATTCCGACCAGGTGGTCCACGTGGGCGGGACTCCCGTGGAAGGCGTACGCCTGGCGTTTCAGGCGGGCAGGGTGATCAGCGTCAAGGCCCGAAGCGGCGCGGATCGGTTGCGGCGTTTTCTGGCCCTGGACGACGGGGCCTGGCGGGTCGGCGAATTTTCCCTGACCAGCCGGGAGCATTCTCGGATCCCGGAATATATGGCCAACACCCTGTTCGATGAGAACATCGGCGGCCCGGAAGGCAATTGCCATATCGCCCTGGGCTCCTGCCATCCGGACGCCTTTGCCGGAAACCCGGCGGACTTCGTGCATGCGCTGCGCCGGGAGTTGGGCTTCAACGAATCCAATCAGCACTGGGACCTGGTGAACACCGAGCAAAAACGGGTCACCGCCACCCTGGCCGACGGCGGCAGCCGCGTAATCTATGAAGACGGAGCGTTCACGGCCTGAGCCTTCTTCAACCGCTCCTCGCGAACCAGGGCCAGGGCGATGTCCAGGTCGTACAGGGCCAACGGGGACTCTCCCTTGCCCGCGTACTTGGCCGCGGCCTGCTCCACGACCTCGTACGGCAGCCAGTCGTGCTGTTCCCACACCTGGGGCCGCTCCTGGTTCCACAACCGAAACTCCACGTTTCCTGCCCGTTCGCGAACGTACATCCGCTCCTTCTTGTTGCCCGGCACCGGGTAATAGTAAAGTCCTCGCGCATCCTGCATGCTTATCGCTCCTTGGCGTTGTTCTCGTTGGTGATCTGAATGCAGCCTCGCGGCGTCTTCGCCGCTCCCCGCGCATTTTCCCGGTGAACCCGGCCATGCACCTATATTTGAGTGCCGTGCAATCATCAAGGCCATGTCGAAGGCGTTTCGGTGACCGTTGATGCAAAAAGCCTGTGCTATGCCCATCGAAGGAGCCGGAACGGCATGGATGTGACGACGTCCTTCGATGTGCCGCCATTGCAACGAGCCCGCAAATCGGGCAAAGAAAATTTGCCTGCCGTCATGACCGCCATGGTCACGGACGGGGGAACTCCTTTCCTTCCTCGCGCTGAATGAAGGTCACTTTTTTTGAACATGTTCCATCAAACCGCCATCGCCATTGATCGCTTCGGGGCCGTGTTGAACTGGGTTACGGAGCGGGTTTGCGCGCTGTTGGTGGCGGTGATGGTGGCGATCATCTGGTGGGGGGTGGTTACCCGGTACTTCATCGGCTCCGGCGGCATCTGGACCGAGGAGCTGTCCCGCTACGTGATGATCTGGGCCGCGCTGCTGGCCGTGCCCGTGGGGGCCTACCGCCGGGAGCACATCGGCCTGGACATCCTGTTCCGCTTTTTTCCGCGAAAAATGCAAAAGCCCTTCCGGGTCCTGCTGGACATGGTGGGCTTCAGCTTTTTTCTGTTCCTGACCGTCTACGGCATCGGCATGGCCCAGGCCGGGGCCTCCCAGTTCGCCACGATCTTCGGGATGACCATGTTTTTTCCCTTTGCCTCGGTCCCGGTCAGCGCGGGCTTGACCTGCGTCCAGATCGTGGTGGCCACGGTCAGGGAACTGGCTGATCTGCCGCCCCCGCTGTTTTCCATGTCCGCCCCGAACATAGCTGCGGAGGAAAAGCCATGATTCTCGTGGCCACGGTGTTTTTCGGTCTGCTCCTGCTGGGCCTGCCCATCGGCTTCACCCTCGGCATCGCCGGGGTGGTCGGGTTGCTCCAGATCGGCGGGGAGGCGTTTCTGACCATGGCGCCCAAGCGGTTCTTCGAGGGATTGGACCTGTTCACCTTCATGGCCATGCCTTTTTTCATCCTGGCCGGGGAGATCATGAACCGCTCCGGGATCACGGAGCGGCTGGCCCATTTTGCCGACGCCCTAGTGGGGTATCTGCGCGGCGGGCTGGCCCATTCCAATATGGTCGCGTCCGTGCTCTTCGCCGGGATGACCGGGGCCGCCGTTTCCGACACCGCCGCCTTCGGCAACACCCTGGTTCCGGCCATGGTCAAGAAAGGCTATACGCGGCCTTTCGCCTGCGCCGTGACCGTGGCCGGATCGATCATCGGGCCGACCATCCCGCCGTCCAACCTGATGGTCATCTACGGCTCGCTGATGGGCGTGTCCATCGCCGGGCTGTTCGCCGCCGGGATCCTGCCGGGCCTGTTGATCTGCCTGCTGTGCATGGCCCTGATCGCGGCCATGGGCAAACGCTGGAACCTGCCCAAGGGCGAGGGCGGGCCGAGTCTGTGGAACATCCTGCGAGCCTTCAAGGACAGCATCCTGGCCCTGCTCATGCCGGCCATCATCCTGGGCGGCATCCTGGGCGGGATCGTCACACCCACCGAGGCCGCGGCCATCGCCGTGTTCTACGCCCTGTTCATCGCCATCGTCGTCTACCGCACCCTGTCCCTGCAGGACATCTTGGAAATGCTCATCCGCACGGCCCGGATCACCGGCGTGGTCTTCCTGATCATCGCCTCGGCCTCGATCCTGAGCTGGTGGATGACCTTCATGCAGATCCCCCAGGCCATCGCCGCCTTCTTCCTGACCGTGTCCTCGGAGCCGTACGTGATCATCGCTATGATCCTGGGCATGCTCCTGGTCATCGGGATGTTCATGGACATCAACGCGGCCTTGATCATCCTGGCCCCGGTCCTTGTTCCGCTGACCCAGGCCATCGGCATGCACCCGGTGCATGCCGGGATCATGATCATTCTGGCCCTGAACATCTCCCTGATGACCCCGCCCGTTGGAGCGTGTCTGTTCGTGCTCTCCTCGATCACCGGTGAGAAGATCGAACGGATCGCCATGGCCCTGTGGCCTTTTCTGCTCTTGCAGGTGGGGATCTTGTTCTGCGTGGCCTATTTTGAGAAGCTGACCATGTTCATTCCGCGGCTGCTCCTGGGCATGTAGGGGGAAGGGGAGAAGTCAGTATCCAGAATTCAGAAGTCAGAATTCAGAATTCAGAGGTCAGGAGGCGGGATCGGGGGGATGAGGTCGGATGGCGGATATTGGCTGATGTTTGGTGATACGCTGGTGAGTGAGAGTTGCTGGTGAGACAACTTTAACCATATTTTAACCTGAATGGAGGAGACGAGATGAAAACGAGGACAAATTTGTTCATGGCCGTACTGGCCCCCTTCCTGGCCCTGGCGTTGATCCTGGGCGTCGCGCCCCAGGCCGAGGCCCAGAAAACCATCAAGCTGCACCACCTGAACAACGACGACCCGCTGGACAACGCCACCGGAGCCATGGCCACGGTGTTCAAGAGCCTGGTGGAGGCCGGGACCAACGGCGAGATCACGGTCCAGACCTTCCCCAACGGCCAGTTGGGCAAGGACAACGAAGTGCTCCAACAGGTTCGCGCCGGAGTGATCGAGATGGGTATTCACTCCGTGGGCGGGTTTGCCTCCATTTACCCGATGATGGGCATCATCGACGTGCCCTTTGCGTTCCCGGACATCGCCGCCACGTACGAAGTCTTCGACGGCCCCTTCGGTCAAAAGTACGCCGCAGACATGGAAGCCAAGACCGGGTTGAAGATCCTGGGCTTCGGGGACTCCGGCGGCTTTTTCCACTTCTCCAACTCCCGTCGGCCCATCACCACTCCGGCGGACATGCAGGGCCTGAAGATCCGGACCATGACCCTGGACACCCACCAGGCGCTGATCAACTCCCTGGGCGGACAGCCCGCGCCCATCGCCTGGGCCGAACTGTACACCGCCTTGCAGACCGGCGTGGCCGACGGCCAGATGAACCCCGTCCCGATCATCGCCTTTGCCAAGTTCGACGAAGTGCAGAAGTACCTCAGCCTGACCGGGCACCTCTTCGCCCCCTACGTCTGGGCCGTGAACATGAACTTCTGGAACTCCCTCTCCGAGCAGGAACAGACCATCGTCCAGAACGCCGCCACCTCCGCCATCGTGGCTGGCCGCGGCATCTCCCGGATCATCGAAGCCTCGGACCGCGGCCTGCCCGCCCTATCCAAGAAAATGGAAGTCAACGCTCTGACCCCTGAGCAGAAAGCTGAATTCCAGGCCCAGGCCATGCCCGCGGTGAAACAGATCATCGCCGACAAGCACGGTGAAGAAGGCGTGGCCATGATGAACGCTTTTCTGGAGGCTATTGAGCAGGTCGGCAAGTAGAGTCGATATCAAGCAAGCCATTAGGGTGCGCCCCATGCGGGGCGCGCCCTGTTTTTTTGGATGACTCAAAACAGAAGTTAAAGCGAGGCGGTAATGTCAATTGATCCGAAAAAAATCGTGGAACGCGCGGAATATTACAAGCCGGAGATCAGCCGGTTTTTGCGCGAGATGATCGCCATTCCCAGCGAGTCCTGCCAGGAAGAGGCCGTGTGCGCCCTGATCAAGAAGGAGATGGAGAAGGTCGGGTTCGACCGGGTGGAGATCGACCCCATGGGCAACGTCCTGGGGTTCATCGGCAACGGCCCCCGGCTGATCGCTCTGGACGCGCACGTGGACACCGTGGGCGTGGGGGATCGCTCGCAGTGGAGCCATGATCCCTTTCTCGGCCATGAGGACGAGGAGACCATCACCGGTCGCGGGGCCAGCGACCAGGAAGGCGGCATGGCCTCCATGGTCTATGCCGGAAAAATCATCAAGGATCTGGACCTGCTGCCCAAGGACGTGACCCTGATGATGGCTGGCACGGTCCAGGAAGAGGACTGCGACGGCCTGTGCTGGTTGTACATCGTCAACGAGGGCAAACTGCGTCCGGAGTTCGTGGTCTCCACCGAGCCCACGTCCTGCAACGTCTATCGCGGCCAGCGGGGTCGGATGGAGATCCAGGTGGGCACCAAAGGCGTGAGCTGCCACGGCTCGGCCCCGGAGCGCGGGGACAACGCCATTTTCAAGATGGGGCCGGTCCTCAATGAACTCCAGGCCCTGCACACCAATCTGCGCACCGACCCCTTTCTTGGCAAGGGCAGCCTGACGGTCTCCGAGATCGGCCACTGCTCGCCCTCGCGCTGCGCCGTGGCCGACGGGTGCTGGATATCCGTGGACCGTCGCCTGACCTGGGGCGAAACCTGGGAAGAGGCTCTGCAACAGATCCGCAATCTGCCCGCGGTGCGCGCCGCCGGGGCGGAAGTGACCATGTACAACTACGACAAGCCGTCCTACACCGGTCTGGTCTATCCCACGGAATGCTATTTCCCGGCCTGGGTGCTGGAAGAGAGCCACCCGGTCTGCGAAACCCTGGTGGAAACCTATACCCGGTTGTTCGGGGAAAAACCGCTGGTGGACAAGTGGACCTTTTCCACCAACGGCGTCTCCATCATGGGCCGCCTGGGCATCCCGTGCGTCGGCTTCGGCCCGGGCCACGAAGACCAGGCCCACGCCCCGAACGAGAAAACCTGGAAATCCGAACTGGTCCAAGCCGCGGCTATGTACGCTTTGATTCCGGCGGTGTACGTGGAGCGGACGCAAGGTTGAAGGTTCCGAGCAAGCCTGGTTATCGTCAACTGCTGTGACATCAATAATTTCTGAATCCTGACTGAATTCTTTCCTCCAATTATCAAAAAAGGAACTCCCATCATGGACAAAACCGGCATTCGCGAAACGATTCGGCGGCTGGCTGGCCGCCGGATCGAGGGCATGTATCACAGCGACTTTCTCTTGACCTGGGAAAAGACGGCCGAGGAACTGGCCGCGGTGTTCGACGTGGCCGAAATCCTGCGGGCCATGCGGGCCATGGACGTCTCACCCAGACTCTACGACTCCGGCCTGGCCATCTCCATCTTCCGGGACAACTCCACCCGGACCCGGTTCAGCTTTGCCGCCGCGGCCAACCTTTTGGGCCTGACCGTGCAGGACATGGACGAGGAAAAATCCCAGATCGCCCACGGCGAGACGGTGCGCGAGACCGCGAACATGGTCTCCTTCATGGCCGAGGCCATCGGCATCCGGGACGACATTTTTCTGGGTCAGGGCAACGCCTACATGCGGGAAGTGGCCGCTTCCCTGGATGACGGTTTTCGCCAGGGCGTACTGCCCACCCGGCCCAGCGTGGTCAATCTGCAATGCGACCTGGACCATCCCACTCAGACCATGGCCGACGCCCTGCACCTGATCAATCACTTCGGCGGCCTGAACAAGCTCAGGGGCAAGAAGATCGCCATGACCTGGGCCTATTCGCCCTCCTACGGCAAGCCGCTGTCCGTGGCCCAGGGCGTGGTCGGCCTGATGACCCGGCTGGGCATGGACGTGGTCCTGGGCCATCCGGAAGGCTACACCGTGCTGCCCGAGGTGGAAGAGTTGGCCCGCAAGCAGGCCGCCGAGTCCGGCGGCTCTTTCCAGGTGGTCAACTCCATGGCCGAGGCCTTCACGGGCGCGGACATCGTCTATCCCAAGAGCTGGGCCCCCTTCGCCGTGATGGAAGAGCGCACCAAACTGCTCAGCCAGCGCGATACCGAAGGTCTGAAAGATCTGGAAAAACGCTGCCTGGAGAACAACAAGCGTTTCGTGGACTGGGAATGCACCGAAGACATGATGAAGCTGACCAAGGACGCCAGCGCCCTGTACATGCACTGCCTGCCCGCGGACATCTCAGGGGTCAGTTGCGCCCAGGGCGAGGTCCAGGCTTCGGTCTTTGAGCGGTACCGGATCGACACCTACAAGGAGGCCGGCTACAAGCCCTACGTGGTGGCCGCCATGATCCTGCTCTCCCGTCTGAAACACCCCGCTGACGCCCTGATGGGCATGCTGGACGGGGAACGCAAACGCTGCGTCAGCTAAAAAAAGAGACCACGACTCGACTCAAGAGGCGGGCTTTCCCCGCTACATGCAAACGGCCGGAGCGTCTTAAGACGCTCCGGCCGTTTTGCATGCGTATTGGTCCCTCGCCGGGCGAGCGGACTGAAACCCGCAAGGGCGGAGTCAGCGTAGAAACGAAACCAGGACGTCGTCCTGGTTCACGGACAGCAAGGCCGGGACCCCGACCGTGTTTTTCAGGAATTCCTTCATGACCAGGCTCTGCTTGGCGTAGAGGGTGTAATGCTCCAGGGGATTGTCCTGATTCAGAATGCGTTGAAATGCTCGGCGGGAGAGGATGGCATCCTCGGAGCCGACGTTCCGGAGGTTTTCGATATACGGTTGCAGGGTCCGCAAAACCTCCTGTTCATCCATGGCTCGAACGCGCTTGCTCATGGCCACCAGGTCCTCGGGTTCCGGAAGATTGTCCGACTCCATCAGCCGGATCAGACTCTGGGCAAAGCGTTGACATCCGTTGCGCACATGATTGGGTCGGACCATGTTCATCCCGGACCAGCCGGCCCGGAGCCATTTGAACATGGCGTGACGGGTGCGGCCCGGATCGGCCGGGTCCGCCGACAACACGGTCACTGAAAAGGAGTCGAACATGTACGAATTGACCCACCCCAGCCCGCCGGTGGTCAGCCCCTCTTCATCCGTGTAAAAATAGTTCCAGTCCCGGTCCTCACCGATCACCACGCCCTTGCGGCCCACGCTGGACTGATCCTGCTGCTTGCTGACGGACAGCAGGTACTTCTCCCCTTCAAGGTTGACCATCACGATCATGCGATCCGTCTGGTAGGTGTAATACCCTCCGGTGTTCACATCCGGAGTGCACTCCTCGAGTTCCTGCCCCCGGACCACGACGATCCGCCCTTCTTCCAGATTTTTCCAGAGTTCGGGAATGTTCTCTCCCGGATCTTCCGACCATTTGCCGGCACGGACCACGGAAGGGTGAAACAGCGAGGACGGCAACTCGGGGTGATAGATGTACTTCACGATTCGATCCACGGGAGAGGAAACGGCGTATCCGTAGTAGCCTCCGGTGGCGTTCAACAAGCCGGGAATGTCCCAATCGTCCCGGGTGAAGGCGGTGTCCCGGGCGAAGCGCAGAAGGGGAAGCAAATCCTGCGTTTCGATGGGACCACGGTCCTGGATGCGCTCGACCAGCGCGGACATGGCCGCGGTCACGGGCTCCGGAAAGTCCTGGGCGTCGCCTGCGCGAGAGGTGGACGCGGTGGCGAAAAGGATCATGGTCGTCAGGAGGAAGGCCGCTCCGGACACAAAAAGACGTGCCGTCGGACGGCGGGGGGGGGTGGACATGGCGTGGCTCCGAAAAAAAAGCTTGAGAATCTAAAAAGGGCGGGCCGCAAAGCGATGCTTTGGGATCGGTTCGCTGATGGCACGGGGTTTTTCGTTCGAAAAAAACGACGAGCGATGGATGGCCCTTACGGACGGCCCTTCGGGATCGCCTGTCGCATATTAATTCATAACAACATCTTTTGCAAAATGAAAGGTCGCGAGGTGAACAAAAACGTTCAGAAAGACGGTTTGAGAGAGGGAGACAAGGTAATTCTTTAAGAAAGAAGAGCTGATGAAACAAGATCATGGCCTCCACGAAGCCTTCCGGTGGACAAAAAGACCTACAATATCAAGATAATACAAATTGTCGTCATTGTAGGGCTTTTTTCAGCTTTACCTTTTTTACATTTCTGTGTAGCAGAACGTCCAGTCACAATTCTGTACACTATTCATTTTTTCAAAGGGAGTCGTTGATGTCGGCAAAAGAAAAGCATTCCCGCGAATCGCTTCCGGAGCAGGAAGCGCCGGAGGGAAAAGGTTTTGGAGATCGGTTCGAGGCGGAGATCGGCACGCAGTCCCGCGCCTTTTTCGATAAGCTCGTGGAGCATTGGCAAAAGCTCGCCGCGGCGGCCGCGGTGTTCGTGGTCCTGATTGCCGGATACGCCGGGTTCAACGCCTATCAGGAACGCCAACTGGCCAACAGTGAACAGGCCTTGAGCCACGCACTGCTGGAATACCACGGAGCGGAGCGGCTGGAAGCGTTGATGCGGCTTCGGGGTGAGATGGCCGAGCCCTTGCTTCCGCGCCACCATCTGGAAGCGGCCAAGGCGGCCCAGGATATCGGGGATTGGGCAACGGCCCTGGAGTATTGGAAGCTGTTGGTCGAGGTCGGACCGGATAACTGGAAGGCCTTGGCCCGAGTGGGTCGGGCAACGGCCCTGCTGCACCTGGGCCAGGCCGCCGAGGCCGTGACGGAATTGACGACCCTGCGGGCCGGGGCGTCCGAGGAGTTCCTGCCCCTCGTGCTGCTGCAACTGGCCGAGGCCGCCGAGGCCGATGGAAACTGGGAACTGGCCCTGCGGACCTTTGAAGAGTTGCAAGCCCGGGAGGACGGTCAACAGTCGGACTATCTGGCTTTCAAGGCGGGTCAAATTCGGCAGCGCATGGCCGGGGAATCTTCATAGGAGCCGTAACGCACGGGTTTCGGATCTGATTTCGACCGCGCGGTTCGCCGCGCGGCCAACACCAACCGATATTGATAGGGGTACCACGACGTATGGACATTCTTCTTTCAGGACAAGCCGGTGAGAAACATCTGCTGTTGGGCAACGAGGCCATCGTCCGCGGAGCGCTGGAGGCCGGGGTCAGCTTCGTCTCCTGCTATCCGGGCACACCGTCGTCCGAGGTTCCGGACACTTTTTTTCGGCTTAGCGACAAGGGCGGCTACGGTTTCGAGTACTCGACCAACGAAAAAGTGGCTTTGGAAGTCGGCATCGGGGCCACCTTGGGCGGGGCGTCGACGCTGGTGACCATGAAGCACGTGGGCGTGAACGTCGCCGCGGACCCGCTGATGAGCGTAGCCTATTTCGGAGCCCCCGGAGGACTGGTGCTGCTCAGCGCGGATGATCCCGGCTGCCATTCCAGCCAGAACGAACAAGACAACCGCTACTATGCCCGGTTGGCGGGCATGCCTTGCCTGGAGCCTTCCAGCGCGCAGGAAATGAAGGATATGACCAAGGCGGCCATGGACTTGTCCCGGCAATTTGAGCAGCCGGTCATGTTGCGCACCAGCACCCGGGTCAACCACCAGCGTGGCGAAGTGGTCTTCGGCGCGATGCAGCCACCGGTGCAGGGAGCGCCTTTTGTTTCCGACCCTCGGCGCTTCGTGATCATCCCGGCCGTGGCCCGGGCCAGGCATAAAATCCTGCTGCAAAAGTTGGAAGAATTGCGGGAGGAGGCGGAAAAATCCCCGCTGAACAAAATTTCCGGCCAGGGCGATGTGGGCTGCATCAGCTCGGGCATCAGCCGGGTTTACCTCAAGGACGCCCTGACGGATCTGGACCTGCTGGACAAGGTTCGGGTGCTGGAACTGGGCTTTTCCTACCCGCTGCCGGAAAAAATGATCGAGGGCTTTTTGCGGGGGTTGTCCAAGGTGATCATCGTGGAAGAGGGCGAGCCGATCCTGGAAACCGAGATCCGCGCCCTGGCCCAGCGCCTGGGCGTCAACGTGGAAATCCACGGCAAGAGCGAGCATCTGCCCCATTTCGACGAATATTCCTCGCTGATCGTCAAGCAAGGTTTGAGCGCGGCCCTGGGATTGCCTCAAGCGACGGCAAAGCCCTGTCCCGCGCCGCAAGGCCTGCCCATGCGTCCGCCGAACATGTGTCCCGGTTGTCCGCACCGGGCCGCGTTTTACAGCGTGCGCCAGGTCTTCGGCGACGAGGCCCTCTATTCCTCGGACATCGGTTGCTACACCCTGGGCGTTCTGCCGCCGCTGCGGGCCGCGGACACCTGCGTGTGCATGGGAGCCTCCATCTCCACGGGCTCCGGGCTGGCCAAGGTCAGCGGGCGCACCGTGGTGGCCTATATCGGGGACTCCACCTTCTTCCACTCCGGAATCACCGGACTGGCCAACGCCGTCTTCAATCACCACGATCTGCTGGTGGTCATTCTGGACAACAAGACCACGGCCATGACCGGCCAGCAGCCCCATCCCGGGGTGGAACACACCTCCAAGGGGCCGAACACGGCCCGGGTGGACATTCTGGCCCTGGTCAAGGCCTGCGGAGTGGAGCATGTCCGGGTCCAGAATCCGCTGAACATGAAGGCCACTAAGGAGGTCCTGGAGGAGCTCAAGGCCCTGTCCGGGGTCCGGGTGCTCATCGCCGAGGAGCCCTGCCCGCTCTTCGCCCGCCGGGTCATGGGCCGAAAGCGCCCGGCCACGGCCGTGGTGGAAGAGGGATGCGACGGGTGCAACGAGTGCATGGATCACCTCGCCTGTCCGGCCTTTTTCACTCAGGACGGGAAAATGGTCATCAACCCTGACCAGTGCAACGGCTGCATGTTCTGCGTACAGCTTTGCGAACACATCAAACCCCGGAAAAGGAGCTGACCATGTCCCGTTTGCGAATTTTTTTCACCGGCGTGGGCGGACAAGGCACGGTCACGGCGACCCGCCTGCTGGCTCAGGCCGCTTTGGATGAAGGCATTCCAGTGGTTGCCGGGGAAGTTCACGGCATGGCCCAACGCGGCGGCATCGTGGAATCCACGGTACTCATGGGCGGGTACGTCAATCCCCGGATCAGCCCGGGCGAGGCCGACGTATTGCTGGGATTCGAACCGTTGGAGACCCTGCGCGCCCTGCCCTATCTCGCCCCGGAGGGCCTGATTCTGAGCAGCAGTGAGCAGATGCCCCCGGTCAGCGTCTGTTGCGGACGGGAGCAGTCACCGCCCTTGGAGGAGATGGAGCGCATGGTCCGGGAATGCACTCCGCACGTGCACTTCCTGCCCTGCCAGCGCCTGGGCCTGGAGGCCGGGGCGTTGCCGGCCGGCAACCTGGCCTTGCTGGGAGCGCTCTGCGCTCTGAACCGCCTGCCCTTCGGCCTGGAGCGCATGGAGAAGACCATCGCGGCTTCCCTGGCCCCCAAACTGGTGGACGCCAACGTCAAGGCCCTGCGTCTCGGCGCCGCGGCCGTGGCCTGATCACCTGAAAACCTCTTGAAGGCGCGGCGGTTCGTCTCACGCGGCCGCCGCGCCTTTGTTCTTTTCATCGAAACCGACCCCTCGTCGAACAAGGACCCCATGCCTTCCCGAGCCGTTACACTGGACAATCTCTCCCTGTGCCTGGATACCCTCAAGGAAATACTGGACCAGATGCAGCCGGACGTGCACCTGGAAACCAGCCTGAAGGCCGTGCTCCAGGTTCTGTCCCACAACCTGGGGTACGTGCGCAATTTTTTGGCCATTTACGACTCCGAAACCCGCAGTCTGAAGCTAAGCCTGACCCACGGGCCCCAGAAGCCGTCCCAGGTGTCCTACGGGGAAGGCCAGGGCGTCACCGGTCAGGTGCTGGCCAAGGGGGAGGCGATCATCGTTCCGGTGATCAGCGAACACCCTGATTTTCTGAACTGGGCCTTTGGCCGGGGAAAGGAGGAGATGGATGCGCTGTCCTTTGTCTGCGTCCCGGTGGTGCAGGGGGAGCGCGAGGACAAGGGAAAGGAGATTCTCGGCGTGCTCAGCGTGGATCTGCCCACGGCGTCGATGGAGGTCCTACGGACCCACTGCCGTTTCTTGGAGGTGGTGGCCCGGATTATCGCCCACCGGGTGGCCCGACTTCAGGAGGACATGGCCAGACAACAGCATCTGATGGAACAGGGCTTGGCCGTCTACGACCCCGGTTTTTCCCCGAAGAACATCGTCCATGCCTCCAAAAGCATGCGCTTGGTCTTGCAGCAGATTTCCCAGGTGGCCCCCAGCCGGGCCACGGTCCTGCTGCGCGGCGAATCCGGCACGGGCAAGGAACTCCTGGCCGAAGCCATTCACACGGCCAGCCCTCGGGCCGGTCAGCCCTTGATCCGGCTGAACTGCGCGGCCCTGCCCGCGGAACTGGTGGAGAGCGAGCTGTTCGGCCACGAAAAGGGGGCCTTCACCGGGGCGGTGCAGAGCAAGAAGGGCCGCTTTGAACTGGCCCATCAGGGGACCCTGTTCCTGGACGAAATCGGGGAACTCAGCCTGGACGCCCAGGCCAAGGTGCTCCGGGCCATCCAGGAAAAGGAAATCCAGCGGTTGGGCAGCGAACAGACCATCATCGTGGACACCCGGTTGGTCTGCGCCACCAACCGGCCCCTGGAAGACCTGATCGCCGCCGGGCAATTCCGTGAGGACCTGTTCTACCGGATCAACGTCTTTCCCATCTACGTCCAGCCCCTGCGGGAACGCCGGGAGGACATCCTGCCCATGGCCGAACACTTCCTGCATGCCTTTGCCAAAGAATACGGCAAACAGATCAAACGCATCTCCACCCCGGCCGTGGATCTGCTGACTCAGTACCACTGGCCCGGCAACGCACGGGAGTTGCGCAACTGCCTGGAACGGGCCGTGCTGCTGTGCACCGAGGAGGTCATCCGCACCTACCACCTCCCGCCGACCCTCCAGACCGCCGAAAGTTCGGCCACGGACACGGACCTGTCCTTCGGCGAGGCCGTGGCCAAATTCGAGCAGGAAATCCTGGTCGACGCCCTGAAAAAGGCCCGGGGCAATATGCTCCAGGCGGCCCGCGAACTGCGGATCAGCTACCGGATCGTGAACTACAAGATCAAGAAATACGGCATCGACCCCAAAAAATTCGTCACCAAGGTCGCCGGCAAGTAGGGGACGGGTTTGAAACCCGGCCCTTACTTCGGCAGGATGCGCAGGTAGAGGTCGCCTTGCCAGGGGCCGATCTTGCGGCCTTTGCCCTTGAGTCGGACGGGTTGGCCGGGGATAAAGTCCGTCGGCAGGGCCACGTCCAGGGTGGTGGCGGGGCCGCGCCAGCCTTGTTGAATCTGGATGCGAACGTGTTTGCCGGGGAAAAGTTGGCGGCGGGGAAAGGAGACCGTCTGTTCGTCGTCCAGCTGGCGGCGCAGCCAGCTTCCAACGCGGTCCTTGAGGCTTCGAGAGAAGTCCAGCTCCAGCTTGCGATCCCCCCATTCCACGCGCAGCACCTTCTTGGCATGTTCCTCGGCGGACGCCGCGGTCCGTTCGCGTCCCGTTCCTCGAACCTGACTGTAGATGTCTTCATAGACCTGGCGGGCGAAGGGGTCCTTGAGCAGATCCTTAAGCAGATCCTCCCGCTGGTAGGCCGCCTGGCGACGATAGCGGGAGTGGGCCGTCTTGGCGTAGCGGGAACTGGAGGACCATTCGCTTTCCGAGGCGCCCGTCGAAGCACCTGGCGAAGCGCCGCTCGGCGTTTCTTGAGCGTCTTTGGGTCGCTTGCCGTCGGCTTGAGGACGTCCGCTTTTCGGTCCCGGAGGCGGTTGACCAGCGGCTTCGGATTGGGTTTCCAGATGGCGGGAAACCCTGATGTAGGCCTCGTTCAGTTCCTGAAAGCGGCGGGATGCGTCGGGCATGTCCGGATGCAGGTCCGGATGGTAGGCGAAGGCCAGCTTGCGGAAGGCCTTTTTGACGTCTTCCAGGGGGGCGCCGGGCGCGACGCCCAGGATTTTGAAGCTGCGATTCAAGGACATGGCTGAACCGGTCCGGAAAGAATGACTTCAGATCATGCGATCAGGGGGCGTTTTGCGCACCCTTTCCACTACGCAGGGCATTCGGGCCGACATCCGAGGACGGCTCCACCTCCAGGCTTCGCAGGTATGTCTCTCCCTGGGCGATGAATTCGAGATGGCCCGGCTCGGGATTGATGCCCGGACAGGCGTCCTGGGCCATTTCCCAACTGGTCGCGTCCACCATGTTGCCCCGAAAAAAAGGCCAGGCCCGGCAGATCGTGGGTTTGGCCGGATGCACGGTGCAGCCTTCGGCGAAGAAGATGCACCATCCTTTGACGTCGGTCCGCAACCGATTTTTGCCGCTGACCGTTTCCACATAGGCGGCGGCAAAGGCCGGGCGTTCCATGCCCAAGTGGCCGCAAAGACGAACCACGTCGGCTTCGGTGAGCACGATGCCACCTTCGCCCTGGCAGCAGCCGCCGCAGCGCAGACAGGTGAACGCGGTGTTTTCCTTTGGGTTATCCATGGTCGGCAAGGCGTTGATGTTCAATCATCAGACAAAGGTCCTCAATCACATGCACGCCGGCCGCCTGAAGCAACTCCCGGGCTTCGTGGTTGGCTATGCCGGTCTGCATCCAGAATATTCCGGGCAGAGGAGCCAGTTCCAGGCATTCCCGGGCATGATCCGCGCAGAACTGGGGAGCGCGAAAAACGTCCACGAGATCGATGGGTTCGGGAATATCCCGGAGCCGGGCATAGGTGGGCAATCCCCAGACGTCTTTGCGAACCGGGTGAACGGGGAAAATGGTGAAACCGCTGTTGATCAGGTACCGGCCGACGCGGTCCACGGGACGTCCGGGGACGTCCTTGGCCCCGAGCACGGCGATGGTCTTGACCTGAGCCAGACGGGCGGCTAGCTCAGCGAGATTGAGCATGTTCGGACTCCTTGACAGTCCGTTGAAAAACTCCCAATTGCTGCGTCGCTGCAAAAAGTTCAAACTCTCACGTATGAATAAATACGCTTCGACCTTGAACTTTTTTTGCTCCTTGCACTTGGCTGTTTTTGAACGGACTGTGGATAAGGACTTTTTCTGCACTCAGTTAGGGGGACAAGCCGCTGGGCGGCGTTGAACCGAAAGAGGTCTACCCCACGATTTTGGGCAAGTAAACAGTTACGGTTGTTGCGAATCAGCGACACAAGGGCGGGAATTGAAATGGCGGAACAACGCATCAGCGCGGCGGATGCCCTGGGGCTCTGGAACGATTTGAACGTCATCGAAATCGGGGCCCTGGCCCATGCCGAAAGGGTGGCCATGCATCCCCAGGCCGTGGTCACGTATATCGTGGACAGAAACATCAACTACACCAACATCTGCGTGTCCGGGTGCCGTTTTTGCGCCTTCTTCCGACCGCCGGGCCATGCCGAAGGATATGTTCTGGCGTTGGACGAATTGGGCGAGAAGGTCCGGGAAACCATGGCCCTCGGCGGGCGACAAATCCTGCTTCAGGGCGGAATGAACCCGGAATTGAGTCTGGATTTCTACCGGATCATGCTCACGTTTCTGAAGCGGGAATTTCCGGAAGTGGCCGTACACGGCTTCTCCCCCCCGGAGATCGTATTTTTGTCCGAGGCTTCCGGCCTGAGCGTGGCCGAGGTGGTGACCCGCCTTGCCGCGGCGGGCCTGGATTCCATTCCCGGCGGAGGGGCGGAAATTCTGGTGGACCACGTCCGCACCCGGATCTCGCCCCATAAATGCTCCGCCGCCAAGTGGCTGGAGGTCATGGAATGCGCCCACCGTCAAGGCCTGAAGACCACGGCGACCATGATGTTCGGACACGGGGAAAGGATCGAAGACCGGCTGGAACACTTGGATAAGCTGCGCGACCTGCAAGACCAAACCGGCGGGTTCACCGCGTTCATTCCCTGGACCTTTCAGCCCCGCAACACCCAGATCGACGTCCCAGAAGCCTCTTCCGTCGAGTACCTGAAGTTTCTGGCCCTCAGCCGCCTCTATCTGGACAACGTCCCGCACATCCAGGCTTCCTGGGTCACCCAAGGCCCTCTGGTGGGCCAGATGGCCCTGCACTGGGGCGCGGACGACATGGGGTCGACCATGATCGAGGAAAACGTCGTCGCCGCCGCCGGGGTCCGTTTTCTGCTCCCCGAGGAGGATCTGCGGGCCATTGTCGAGGGCGCGGGGTTCACCCCCATGCGCCGGAGGATGGATTACTCACCGGCGTAAGGCCGATCTAACGAGAGGTAAAAATGAATTTTGAAGCCTTGGAACGCATCCCGGAAGAAGAGCTGGCCCGGCGTTGGGAGCGGTGTCGGTCCTTGTTGCGGACCCAGTTGCCCGATGCGGGTGGCGTGCTCGTGTTTTCGCGGATGAATATTTATTACTTCACCGGATCCTGGACCAATGGAGTATTCTGGCTGCCGGTGGAAGGGCGGCCGATGTTGCTGGTCCGGAAGGGCATTGAGCGGGTTCGATTGGAATCCGGGGTAGAGCACGTGGCCACGTACCGTTCCTTTCGTGAGCTCTCCGACCTGGCCAAGGAGGCCGGTTCGCCCTTGTCCGAGATGGTCGGCGTGGAGATGTCCGGGTTGACCTGGGCCTTGGGGCAGGGATTGGCCAAGCATTTGAGCGGATATGACCTGCGTTCCGCCGATAGCGTGCTGCACCAGACCAGGGCCGTGAAGACCCCTTGGGAACTGGCCAAGATGCGCCTGGCGGGCGCTCGCCATGATCGCTGCCTGCGGGAGTTGCTGCCGGAGCGGATTGCCCCGGGCATGACCGAGCGGGAGATTTCGATCCGGATCTGGGAGGTGTTCTTCAGCCAGGGGCACCATGGGCTGTTGCGGATGCAGAACCACGGGGAGGAAATTTTCCTGGGCCACGTCTCCGCCGGGGACAGCGCCAATTATCCCAGCGTGTTCGACGGACCAGTGGGACTGCGCGGTCAGCATCCCGCCGTGTCCCATATGGGGTATGCCGGAACGGTCTGGAATGCCGGGGAACCGTTGACCTTGGACGTGGGTTTCGCCCTGGAAGGCTACCAGACGGACAAGACCCAGGTTTATTGGGCCGGAGCGTGCGAGGATATCCCGGAGCAGGCGCGGCGCGCCCACGACTTCTGCGTCGCGGTCCAGGGATGGCTGGCCGAGAACCTGCGGCCCGGAGCCGTTCCCAGCCGGTTGTTCCAGCATTGCTGGGACTGGGCCGAACAGGAGGGCTGGAGCCAGGGTTTCATGGCCCTGGGCGGGAACAAGGTCCGCTTTCTGGGCCACGGCATCGGCCTGGCCATTGACGAATGGCCGGCCCTGGCCAAGGGTTTCGAGACCCCGCTGGAACAGGGCATGGTTCTGGCCCTGGAGCCGAAGATCGGCCTGCCCGGGCTGGGCATGGTCGGGGTGGAGAACACCTTTGAAGTCACCTCGGACGGTGGGCGGTGTTTGACCGGGAACGATTTTTCCATGGTGTGCGTGGCCGCGGACTGAACGAATGCGCCGAATAAGGCGGTTTAGGCGGTTTCCACAGCCGGAGCCTGCTCCGACTCCAGCCCCGGCACCGCATCTTGCGGAAAAAACATGCTGACCCGAGCCCCTTGGCCGGGCGCGGAGGAGATTTCCAGCCGCCCCCCGTGGTCGCGCACGATTTTGTGCACAATGGCCAGCCCCAATCCGGAACCGTCTTTGCGCGTGGTGTAGAACGGCTCCAGGGCGCGTTGTCGTTGTTGCGGGTCCATGCCCGGGCCGTTGTCCCGGACGACGATCCATATTCCTCCGTTTGCCCGTTCAGCGTCGACCTCGATCACGCCTGGTGTCGTATCCTCGCTCCCGGCGACGGCCTGGATCGCGTTCATGAGCAGGTTGAGCAGGCACTGCTTGAGTAGATCCGGATCGGCCCAGACCGCGTGTTCCTCGACGAAACGCGGACGCAGTTCAATCCCGTGCCGGTGGAGGTCGGAGCGCAGCAGGGACTCGACGCTCTCCAGCAATTCGGGCAGTCGTATCTCGCTCTTCTGAGGCGGCTTGGGCTTGGCCAGGAAGAGCAGATCCGTGATCACCCGGTTCAGGCGGTCGGCCTCGGCAACCATGGTCCGGGCGTAGGTTTCCTCAGGTTCGCGACCGGCCAGCTTGCCGGCGAAAAACTGGGCGAACCCCCGCAGAGCGCTGAGCGGATTCCGGATCTCATGGGCCACGGCCGCGGCCAGCCTGCCGATGGCCGCCAGACGTTCGGACTCCTGCAGGCTGTCTTCCAGCTTCTTGATCTCGGTTCGATCCCGGACCAGCACCAGACGTTCACCCAGCTTCCGCTGATCCGCCCGCAGGGGCACGGCCAGAATTTCCAGATGGCGATCCGCGAAGGAAAAATTCCGCCAGTACATGCCCGGAGGGCCTGACGCGGGACCTGATTCCGGTTCCGGCTCGACTCCTGGTTCCGTTCGCTGTTCGTCGAGCCGGTTCGACTGCGGGTTTGACTGTTGGTTGAGGGCGAGATCAATCCATCGGCGACCCGGCAACGGACCGTCTCCCCCCAGCAAGGCCACGGCCGAGGGATTGGCCCCGCGGATCACGCCTTCGGCGTCCACGGTCAGCAGGCCGTCCGGCAGGTTGTCCACCAGCTTGGCCTGAAACTGCTCCAGCTCCTTGACTTTGGCGCTTTGTTCCCGGCGCTGCAACAGCTTCATCGCGCCGATCCACAGCAAAACCACCGTGGCCAGCACGTAGCCGCCCTGCCAGAGGGCGGCCCGCCGGGCGTCGTGATACATGCCCAGGTGTTCGCTCATGTCCAGGCCGAGCACGAGATAAAAGGCATGCCCGCGAACGGGATGGCCGCGATCCGGAAACTGTTCGTGCATGTGCCGGGCCACGGGCGCTCTGATCTGATGGACGTAGAGCAGGACTTCCTGATCGTTGTATTTCGTGAATTCATGCCATTGGCGCTGTTCGCGCAGCACGTCCAGAGCGGCCTGGGGAACAGGCGGGAAGGCGTCGGTCTCGTCGGAGGAAAGGATCAGCCGGCCAGTGGGTCCCACGACGCCGACGAATACCAGATCCGGCGAGGTCAGCAATTCGTCCAGGAGTTGCTCCGGGGTCGGCCTCCCGCTTCCGGGCATGCCCATCCTGGGGCCACCGCGCATCCTCCAGCCCAGATTGCCTTCGATGCCCATGGCGACGGTCTTGGCCGCGAGCACTATGTGCTGCTCCACGGCCAAATGCTGCTGACGCAGGTTCTGCCAGGTGAGAAAGGTCAGGCTCATGCCGAGCAGAAAGATGGCCAGCAGAGGCAGAAGGAAGCGCTTTTCGCGGTCAATGGCCGGCAGGATGTGCATGGGAAATGTTCTGGAATGAGAGGAATGGATGGAAACAAAAATGCCGCCCGACTGGCCGGGCGGCATTTTGTTTTTGAGATGTTATTCAGCCGGTTGTGCTCCGTGTCCGGACATCATCGGGCAGTTTCCCATCCGGCCTTGCTTGCCCGACATCTTGCCGCGGTCCGACATGCCGTGGCCTCTGCCGCCCATGCCGCCCTGCATCAGGTGCCCGGTTTCCTCGAAAACCTTGCGTCGCAAATCGTTCCTGAGCGTCATGGCCTCGCCCTTCAGGGTGATGATTTCGGCCGTCACGGTTTCAACCTGGGCCCGCTGGAATTCCGGGGCGGCCAGGAGCACGTCCAGTTCGGCCTGCTTGGCGCGCAACTGAAGGTTGTGCTGCATCATGGCCTTGCGATGCTCCTCGAACAGCGCGACCATTGCTCCTTGCTGCTCCTCGGAAAGATTGCCGAGCACCGGATGTCCGGTCCCACGCTGGTGCTGTTGCGCCTGCCCCTCTGGCTTGCCGGGTTGATCGGCGCCGTGCTGGTGCTGCGCCAGGACGGGCACGGAGATCAGAGCCAAAACAAGAAGTACCGCACTAATGGAAAATAAACGTCGCATACATTGCCTCCTCACGTTGAGTGGTTGTGGTGAATGGATGCTTTTACTTTATACAAAGGGTGTGCCAAAGACAGAAAGCGAATGATTTCAAATGACCCGCCGAATTTTCAATCTAAACCAAAACTCACTGCGCAATTATTTGCACAACCGCGTTGCACACATGTGCAACAATTCGCGCAAAGGAGCGCCCTTCATTGCCACCTTCGGGGATATCCACGCAATGCTCATATTCCGCTGCACGAAGCGAACGGCAACGCCTATCATTTCAGCCTGTTCTGCATTGGTGCCCCTGGTTTTCATCGGGTTTCGAGACCTCTCTGGAGCAGGGCATGGTCCTGGCCCTGGACCGAAGATCGGGCTGCCCGGACTGGACATGGTCGGGTGGAAACACCTTCGAGGTCACCCCGGACGGTCGGCGGTGTTTGATCGGATGGGCTGAGTCGTTACGTAAATTTTTTGAAAAAATGCCCGTTAATAAAACCCTGGGCGCGTTATTCTGGAAAAAAACATGCTGCATCGGACAAAAGAATGACCCGTGCCCGTTGCTGTGCTCTGCTGCGACGGGCACGGGGGCTGTTTGTCTTCTAGCGCCAGGAGCCGGGTTCTTCGGAGTAAACAGCGGAGAGCTGTTCACTGATCATGACGCGGATTTCCTTGTCGCTCTCCTGGAGTTCGACGTTTTGCGCCGGATCCAATCCTTGATCCAACGCCAGTTCCTCCCAATGTTTTTTGACCTTTTCCGCAGCGGCATGGATTGTTTCCATCCCGGACGAGTGCTTGATGTGCCGGAATACCGATGTGAGATGCATCATGTCATTGCCTCCTTTGGAATGAAACCATGTGCTATTCAGGGAAACGCTCCACCTTTGTCACGTCTTTGGTTACTGCATCAACCGACGCAGTTGGTCCACCACTTCCTGGAGCTTGTCCACGGCATCGCGCAGGCCCTGGTTGAAGTCCGGAAGCTGAAGCAGCGGCCTCGCCGCGTCCTCTTCCTCCACGGTCTCCACCACCGGGGCCACGGACGGGAGGTCGCCCACCAGGGCGCTGATGGAGGCGTCCAGGGTCTGATGCATGACCACCTGCCGGGAGTCTGCCAGAATGATCCGCCGCAGTTCCGGGAAATCGATGGTATCCGGAATCAGAAAAACCGGTTCGGCGTAGAGGATGGAATCCCCGATGGGGATGACCAGCAGAATGCCCCGTAAGACCTCGGAGCCGACCTGGCCCCACAGGGTGAACTGCTCGGAGATGACCGCGTCGTTGTCGATGCGCGCCTTCACCTGGCTGGGGCCGTCCACATGCCGACCCGTGGGGAAGCGGAACAGGGTCAGGTCGCCGTAGTTCTCCCCGTCGCTGCGCGCCGCCATCCAGCCCACCAGATTGTGCCGGTTGATGGGCGTGAAGGGCTGGATGAGCAGGAACTCCTCCTTCTCCTCGCCGGGCAGCCGGGCCACGATGTAGTAGGGCTTCAGGGCTTCCGTCCGACCGAAAGAGTGTTGCACGGGCACGGACCACTGGTCTTCCTTGTTGTAGAAGACCACCGGGTCTTCCATGTGGTACTGCAGGAGCATCTGGGTCTGGACCGTGAACAGATCCTGGGGATACCGGACATGGGCCCGGAGGTACTCCGGCATCTCGGTCATGGATTTGAACAACTCGGGGAACATGGCCTGGTAGGTGCGGATCAGGGGATCGCTCTCGTCGAACACGTAGTAGGTGAGGGTCCCGTGATAGGCGTCCACCACGGCCTTGACGCTGTTACGGATGTAGTTGAACCGTCGCTCCCAGGGCGTGGAATAGGGATAGCGGCTGGTGGTGGTGTAGGCATCCTGGATCCAGAACAGCCGACCATCGGCCACCACGGTGTAGGCTTCGCGGTCGCGCAGCAGGAAAGGGGTCACGGTGGAGAAGCGTTCCGGCACGGTGCGCCGGTACTGGATCCGGCTTTCGGAAGTCACCTCTCCGGAGATCAGAATATTCACGTCCTTGAATTGCCACGCGTACATCAGACGACGGAAGAAGGAACCAAGCTGGACCCCGCCGTCGCCCTGATAGTGGGTGTAGACCGGTCCTTCCTGGCCGGGATAGTTGAACTCCTGCATCCGGCTGTTCACGATCAGGTAGTCCAGGCTCTTCAGACCGTAGTAGACCTCCGGACGATCCAGGGGAATCTCTCCCCTGGGCGGCAGATCGCGGATGAAAAAGTCCGGACGCCCGCCGGCCTGGACCTCGGTCACCGGGGTCATGGCCACACCGTAGCCATGGGTGAACTGGAGGTGCCGGTTGACCCATCGCTGGGCCTCGGAGGGCAATTTTTCAGCGGACAGCTCACGGGTGGCCAACATGACCTGGCGCAGCTCGTCGCCAACCCGGTAGCGGTCCGTGTGCACGGCCAGGAAATCGTAGTACAGGCGGAAGAACTGAATCTGGTTGTAACTCTGGAGCAACGGGCCTTCATCCCAAAGCCGGATGTTCTGGATCGTGCCCTGATTGGCATCCACAGTGGCGTGGTCCACCTCGCCCAGGGCCGGGTGGGTCATGGAATGGACCCGCTCCAGCCCGAAGGCATGGCGGGTATGGCTGATGTTGTTGGCCAGGTAGGTGGTTTCCCGGGCCAGCTCGCTGGGTTCCACCACCAGGCGTTGGATCAGTCCGGGGACCAAGCTGCCCAGGACGATGTTCAGACCGAACCATGCACCCACGGACCAGACTGCCAATTCCTTGCGCCCGGTCTTGGCCGCGGCCAGGAGCGCCCCGGCCGCGATCAGAGCCACCACGGTCATGAACGCTCTGGAGGGCAGGTTGAACAAATTGTCCGTATAGCCCACCCCATAGACCGCGCCCATGGTCGAATAGAGCAGGTCGTACCTGGAGAGCCAATGACCCGCGGCGATGAGCACGAAAAGGAACGCGCCCAGAACGGCCAGATGCGAGAGGATCGGGCCCCGGAAGGCAAAGGCCTCGCCGCGCAGGATGCTGTTCATGTAATAGAAGGCCGCGACGATGATCGCCACGAGGACGGTCAGGCCCACCAGCCAGGAACGGAAGAATTCCAGGGCCGGCAGGGCGAAGATGTAAAAGGAATAGTCGTTGTTGAAGATCGGGTCGGCCTCGCCGAAAGGCACCTGGTGCAGGTAGCGCAGGACGACGTTCCACTCTCCTGCCGGTCCGGAGGCCAGCAGGAATGCCCCCAGGGCCACCACGCCCCCGGCTAGCCAGATCAGGACGCTTCGGGCGGAATCGTAGATCTGCGGCGGCAACCTGTGCCCGCCCCGGGGGAACATCCGCCCGGTTGTCCGCACCACCGCGACGAGATTGGGAACGGCCAGGGCCAGAAAGACGAGCACCGCTCCCAGGTACAGCCAGATTTTTGTGGTCACGACCTTCCAAAGCACACCTTGGTGGTCCAGGGAGCTGTACCAGAGCCAGTCGGTGTAAAAGCCCTGGGCCCAGTTCAGTCCGGACCACAGGATGATCACCGCCAAACCAAGCAGGCCCAACCGCAGGAAACGATGGAATTTGGAAAAGTCCATCTCTTCGACCTTGAACTGCGGAAACGGATCCCGCGGGTCGTATGGGCCTTGGGGACCGGGACCAAAAGAAAACAGCATCGAGACAACCTCCTTGACAGGGGGATGAAATTTGGGGCCAAAATCACGTATGAAAAGCCGCGAGGCTTGGACGCGAATCCGCGAACAGCGGAAAAAATCCTTTATTCCTTCTTGTGAACAAAAGGTCAACTGTTTGGATATGGAAACAGAGAATGCGCTCGTTGCTTTTTGGAGCGCTTCGAGCGAAAAGAACGTAGCGGATCGACGAACCAAATTTTGCCCACATCAAGCCCCCTATCACTGCATGCTCACCGCAATCCCTTCTGACCCGCCCCATCCCGACGGCCTTCGCTCCGAAGACGCCTATCTGGCTCTGATCGATCGCTGTTTCCCCAGTTCCCACCACCGACTGCTCCTTGGCCGGGGCGATGATTGCGCCGTGATCGACTGCCGGGAATCTCTGTGCGTGTCATCGGATTTGTTTTTGGAGGACGCCCATTTCCGGATGGCCTACTTCGCACCGGAAGACATCGGCTACAAGGCCCTGGCCGTGAACATCAGCGACATCGCGGCCATGGGGGCCAAGCCCCTGGGGTTCGTCCTGAACCTGATGGCCCCCAAACACTTGGAGCGTGGATTCTGGAAAGCCTTTTTTCACGGAATGGCCGAGCTGGCCGCGGAACATGACCTGTATCTGGCCGGAGGGGATCTTTCCGTGGCGCCGTATCTGGGCGTGGCCGTGACCATCTGGGGGGAACGGCCCGAGGGCGGCAGGTTTCTGCGCCGGGTTCAGGCCCGGCCCGGAGACGTGCTTTTCCTGGTGGGCGAAATAGGCCTGGCCAGGCTGGGCTTGGTCCTTCTCGAAGGCGGCGTGATTCCAAAGACGTCCAAGAACGGCTCGACTCCGGCGGAGTACCCCGTCGCGGTCCAGGCTCATTTGCGACCCGTCATGCATGTCTCGACGGCCACGGCGTTGAGCCGGACGCCCGAAGTGCGTGGCATGATGGACGTCTCCGACGGCCTGGCCAGGGATTTGCCGCGCTTTCTTGGGTCGAACCTGGGGTGCGCCCTGACCCTGTCACCGGAGGCGCTGCACCCTGAATTGCTGTTGTTTACCCGGAAAAACGGAGTGGATGCGGCTGAATGGGCCGTGCTGGGGGGAGAGGATTATGCGTTATTGGGCGTGGCCGCTGCACGGGATTGGGACATGCTGCGAGAAAAAAATCCCGCCGTGCGGCGTTTGGGGGACGTGACGGAGAAACCAGGAATCCATTTGAATGGAAAACAAATGGAATCTCAAGGTTTTGATCATTTTTTCCAGTAATCGGCATTGGACCGTTTCCCGCTGAATCGCCTCTTTTGAAGGTGTACTTTCCCAAAACGATCAATTAGATAATTCTGGTTTGTCATTCATGCCCTAAATGGAGGTTTTTCCATGAAAAAACAAGTGATTGCTTTTGTAGCGACCTTGGCCCTGCTCTGCGTTTCCGGTCTTGCTCCAGCCGGACAGCCCATCAAGATCGGCGCGTTCTTCGCCCTCTCCGGACCGGCAGCGTTCATCGGAACCCCCACCAAGCTGGTGGCGGAAATGGCCGTGGACCAGATCAACCAGGCCGGGGGCATCAACGGTCGCCCTCTGGAGCTGGTCGTCGCGGATACGGAGAGCGATCCCCAGAAGGCCCTGCTGGCCGCCCGCCGACTGGTGGAGCGGGAGCGGGTCACGGCCCTGGTCGGACCGACCCGCACGGACACCGGCATGGCGGTCAAGGCCTACCTGCATCAGCGCCAAATGCCCACCGTAATGACCGTGGGCGGAGACCCGGTGATCATGGGCGGCCGTTTCGGAGACTTCGACTGGATCTTCAAAAGCCCGCAACGCTCCTCCGTGGCCGTGAGCCGGGTTTACAAATACCTGCAAAGCCAAGGGGTGACCCGGGTCGGCCTGCTTACGGCCAGCGACGGCTTCGGCCGCGACGGGCTGACTTGGCTGACCAGCCTGGCCGAGGAGTTCGGGATCACCATCACGGCCAACGAGCAATTCGCCCCAACGGACACGGACATGACCACCCAGTTGGTCAAAATTCGGGCCACGAACCCAGAGTTCATCATCTGCTGGACCATCGGCCCGGCTGCGGCTCTGGTCAGCAAGAACGTCCAGCAGCTGGGCCTGACCGTTCCCCTGATGCATTGCCACGGGATTCCGGACCCAAAGTACCTGGAACTGGCCGGCGACGCGGCCGATGGCACCTACATGCCCTCCACCAAGCTGATGGCCGCTGACCAACTTCCGGACGACGACCCGCAGAAGGCCGTGGTCACGGAATTCATCCGGCTCTATCGCGACGTTTACGATTTTGAACGCCAGTACCCGATCAACACCCACTCCGGTTACGCCTGGGACGCGATCATGCTCATCGCCAAAGCCCTGCGCGAGGTCGGGCCGGACGATCCGGCGGCCATCCGGGACGCCATTCGCCGGACCTCCGGGTTCGTCGGGGTCAGCGGCATCTTCACCCTGTCCGAGGAAGACCACAACGGCCTGGACACCGACTCCCTGATCATCGTCAAGGTGGATCAGGACCGCTGGGTGATGCAGTAACCCTGTACGGCACGGCCTCGGCTGTTCGGAGAGGTTGTCTCCTCTCCGGCTTATTCCATGACTTCCCTTATCTTAACCCGCGCCTGATCGCCGTGAAGAGCGGTGATCAGGCTTTTGCATCAGGAGACCGCTTGTGACGTCAACCTCCATTGCCGCCGGTATTGTATCGGAACCGACGACGGTTCCCGACGACCTTCCCCAACCCGTTCTGCCGCCCAACGCCGAAGTCGTTTTGAACAAGCGCTATCTGCGCAAGGGCGGCCAGGGGGAAATCCTGGAAACCCCCCAGGAACTCTATTGGCGCGTGGCCTCGGCCATTGCCGCGGAAGAGGCCAAGTACCCGGCTTCCCCGTATTCCGTGGACGAGCTGGCCCGCCGGTTCTACGAACTGATGACCACGTACCGCTTCCTGCCCAACTCCCCGACCCTGATGAACGCGGGCACGGACCTTGGTCAACTGGCAGCTTGTTTCGTGCTCCCGGTGGGCGACTCCATGGAGGAGATTTTCGACGCCATCAAGTACGCGGCCCTGATCCACAAATCCGGCGGGGGCACGGGCTTTTCCTTTTCCCGCTTGCGGCCCCAGAAAAGCCGGGTCGGCTCCACCGGCGGCATCGCTTCCGGACCGATCTCCTTTCTACGGATCTTCAACACGGCCACGGAGCAGGTCAAACAGGGCGGCACCCGTCGCGGCGCGAACATGGGCATCCTCCGGGTGGACCATCCGGACGTTCTGGATTTCATCCGGGCCAAGGAGCGGGACGGGGATCTGAACAACTTCAATCTATCCATCGGACTGACCGAGGTGTTCATGCAGGCCGTGGAAAAGGACGAGGAGTACGACCTCGTCGCACCGCACACCAAACAGGCCAAGGCCCGACTCAAGGCCCGCGAAGTCTTCGGCCTGCTGGTCCAGAAGGCCTGGGAAAGCGGGGACCCCGGGATCATCTTCCTGGACCGCATCAACCGCGACAACCCCACGCCCAAACAGGGCGAAATCGAGAGCACGAATCCCTGCGGCGAGCAGCCGTTGCTCCCCTACGAGGCATGCAACCTGGGTTCCATCAATCTTTCCAGGTACGTCCAGAATTCCGACAAGGACGACATCCTTTGGGACGATTTGAAGCGGGACATTCATCTTTGCGTCCGCTTCCTGGATAACGTCATCGACGCCTCGCGCTATCCGTTGGAGAAGATCACCGAGACCGTCCGGATGAACCGCAAAATCGGGCTTGGGGTGATGGGCTGGGCCGATCTGTTGTACCGGCTGCACATTCCCTACAACAGCCAGGAAGCCTTAAACTTGGCCGAAAAAATCATGCACTTCGTCCAGTTCGAGTCCCAGAGCGCTTCCAAGAAGCTGGCCGAGGAACGCGGACCCTTCCCGGGCTTCGAAGACTCTACCTTTGCCGAGCACAATCAAGGGCCGTTTCGCAACGCCACCACCACGACCATCGCGCCCACGGGCACCCTGTCCATCCTGGCCGGTTGCTCCTCCGGGGTGGAGCCGCTCTTCGCCCTGAGTTTCGTGCGCCAGGTCATGGACGGAGAACGGCTCCTGGAGGCCAATCCCTGGTTCGAGCAGGCCCTGCACGAGGCCGAATGCTTCAGCCCCAAACTGATGGAAGAAGTTGCGGCCAAGGGAACCATTCACCATATCGACTATCTGCCGGAGGATGTCCGCAAGGTCTTCGTCACGGCCCACGACATCGAGCCGATCTGGCACCTGAAGATGCAGGCCGCATTTCAGAAGTTCACGGACAACGCGGTGTCCAAGACCGTGAATCTGCCCCACGCGGCCACCCAGGAGGACATCTGGAAGATCTACTGGATGGCTTATGAAATGGGCTGCAAGGGGGTCACGGTCTACCGGGACGGCTGCAAAAGCACCCAGGTGCTTTGCACCGGCGACGGCGGCAAGCCCAAGGAGCCGGAAAAGTCCCAACGCGTGGTCCGGGATAGGCCGGACGTGGTCTACGGCTTCACCCAGAAGGTCAAGACCGGCTACGGGTTTCTGTACCTCACGGTGAACGAGGTGGATGGCCGCCCTTTCGAGGTCTTCACCACCATCGGCAAGTCCGGAAGGTCGATCACGGCCAAGGCCGAGGCCATCGGCCGCTTGGTTTCCCTGGCCCTACGATCCGGAGTGGGCGTTGAGGACATCGTCAGTCAGCTCAAGGGCATCGGCGGCGAGCATCCGGTCTTTCAGAAAAAGGACATGCTGCTGTCCATCCCGGACGCCGTGTCCTGGGTCCTGGAGAGTCGCTACCTTCAGGGACGCAAGGCGGAGATGAGCAACCAACTGGTCAAGCCGGAATGTCCGGACTGCGGCAAGGAGCTGATCTTCCAGGAAGGCTGCTTCGTCTGCCAGGGTTGCGGCTACACCAAGTGCGGATGACCCCGCGAACGTGATGATCAGCCTGCGCCACGTTTCTTACAGCTTCGGGACCCAGTGGGCTCTGAAGAACATCTCTCTGGAGGTTCGCAAGGGCGATTTCCTGTTCCTGGTGGGGCCCAGCGGCGCGGGCAAGACCACCCTGCTCCGCCTGCTCCACGGCGCGATACCGCTGAAGCGAGGCCAGGGGAGCGTGGCCGGGTTTGATCTTCATGCCCTCAAGGCCCGGCGGATTCACCTCCTCCGTCGAGAGGTAAGCGTTGTGTTTCAGGACTTCAAAATCCTGCCGGAACGCACCGTGTTCGCCAACGTGGCCCTGGCCCTGGAAGTGCGGAACATGCCCCGCACCCACACCGAACGGCGGGTCCGGGCGGTCCTCCGGGGCCTGGACCTGGAAAACAAGATGCACGTCCCCTGCGCCCAACTCTCCGGCGGCGAACAACAGCGGGTGGCCATCGCCCGGGCCGTGGTAGTGGGGCCGCAATTGCTCCTGGCCGACGAGCCCACCGGCAATCTGGACCGGGAACTGGCCATGCGCCTGATGAGCATCTTCCTCCAGTTTCACGCCCACGGCACGACCATCGTCCTGGCCACCCACAACCAGGAAATCCTGGCCTGCGTGCCGGACGCCAAGATTCTGCACCTTGAGGACGGGGCCGTGAACTGGACCAACTGGGACATGGACGCTCCCACATGAACCGTCCGGAGTGAACGCTGATGTTCCGTATCGTGTTCAAGCTGATGCTCCAGGGAGTGACGGATATCCGTCGTCATCCCTGGATCCAGGTACTCACTCTGGCTGCCGTGACCCTGGTCGCCTTTCTGGGCGGGCTGTTCCTGCTCGTGCTGCATAATCTGGATCTGGAGCTGCAACGCGCCGGCGGGGACATCCAGTTTCAGATCTACTGGCAGCCGGAGGCCGAACAGGAACAGGTCCGGACCCAGTGGGACGCCTTGCGGGAGCTGGAGCACCTCGCGGAGATCAAGACTTTTTCCGGAGACCAGGCCCTGGACCTGCTCATGCAGCGACTCGGCGGGACCGGGGACTTCGTCTGGCTGCAAGGCCACAATCCCCTTCCGGCCACGGCTCTGTTGACCTTCTCGGTCTTGGACGACGACCAGCAGACCTGGGCCAAGGCTACTTACCTGCACCTGGAATCTCTGGAAGGCGTGGAGAAGGTCAGCTTCAATCCTCTGCAATTGGACCTGGCCCGGGGCTGGGCCCGATTCAGCAATCAGGTGATCTGGCCGCTGATCCTCTTTCTCGGAGTGGTCCTGGCCTTGGTTGTCGGCAACACCATCAAGCTCTCCCAACTGCATCGCCGCAACGAAGTGGAAATCCTGCGCTTGGTCGGCGCGGCCCGGTGGTACATCCAACTGCCCATGCTCGTCTCCGGCGCCGTGCTCGGCCTGTTGGGCGGCATCCTGGCCCTGCTGATGCTCAAGGGCGTCCAGCTCAGCCTGCGGGACCTGCTCCACTTTCCCCCCCTCTGGTTGCGCCTGGACTACCTGCCGTCCTCCCAGACCCTGGCTTTTCTGGCCGTCCTCGTGGTCATGGGCTTTCTGAGCAGTTGGGTGGCGTTAAGAGAGAAATAGCCTCCCTGTGGACTTCTACCCGCTCCCCCGCGACGTGGTGTCAACTTGACAAGATTAAAACGCGGGCTCTAGGGTCCTCCACATGAAAAGCATGGCCGTTGGCGAACTCAAAACGCATTTCTCCGAAGTCATCAAGGCCGTTCAGCAGGGTGAGGAAATCGTGATTTCCTACGGGAAAAAACGAGAACATCTTGCCGTGATCATTCCCTATTCCAAATACAAGAAAAAGAACCGGATCGAACTCGGCACGTTGCGGGGAAAGGCATCCTACACCATCAAGGACGATTTTGCCATGACCTCGGAAGAGCTTTGCGGGTCATGAACTACCTCGTGGACACCCACTACATCATCTGGAGCCTGCTCGATCCGGAGAAAATCCGGCAAGAGCACCGGCAGGTCCTGACGGACTCTGATTCGGCGAAATTCGTCAGTTCGATCAGTTTTTGGGAAATCTCCCTGAAGTATTCCCTGGGTAAGCTGGATTTGGTCGGCGTCTCGCCGGAAGAGATGTTGACCGCCGCTTGCAAAGCCGGGTTCCATCTGCTGGAATCGGACGGAGAGGACATGGCTTCGGCCTATCGACTTCCCTTTGTTGAAGCCCATAAGGACCCCTTCGATCGGCTGCTGATCTGGCAATGCATCCGCAATAACATGACACTGATCACGGCCGACTCCGCCATCAAGGCATACACGGCCTTCGGCTTGAAGCTGGCTTAAATCACGCTTATCTTAAGAAAATCAACGCAACCGAGTTTATTCTCAAGGAACAACCATGCGCAGTGAAACCATGACCAAAGGCCTGGAAAAAGCCCCTCACCGCTCCCTCTTGCACGCCCTGGGCATGACCAGGGACGAAATGCGCCGCCCGCTGATCGGCGTGGTCAACTCGGCCAACGAAGTGGTTCCAGGCCACATCCACCTGCACACCATCTCCCGGGCAGTCAAGGACGGCATCCGCTCCGCCGGGGGCACGCCCATGGAGTTTCCGGTGATCGGGATCTGCGACGGCCTGGCCATGAATCATCCGGGCATGCACTACAGTCTGCCCAGCCGGGAAATCATCGCCGACTCCATCGAGGCCATGGCCATGGGCCATCCCTTCGACGCCCTGGTCTGCATCCCCAACTGCGACAAGGTGGTTCCAGCCATGCTCATGGCCATGCTCCGGCTGAACATCCCGGCCATCCTGGTCAGCGGGGGGCCCATGCTGGCCGGAGCGTGGCAGGGCAAGGCCGTGGACCTGATTTCCGTGTTCGAGGGCGTGGGCAAGGTGCGCAAGGGTCAGATGACCCAGGAAGAACTGGACGAACTGGAAACCTGCGCCTGTCCAGGCTGCGGGTCCTGCTCGGGGATGTTCACGGCCAACTCCATGAACTGTCTGTCCGAGGCCATCGGCCTGGCCCTGCCCGGCAACGGAACCATTCCGGCCGTGACCGCGGCCCGTATCCGGCTGGCCAAACAGGCCGGGGCCCAGGTCATGGAACTGCTCGCCCAAAACATCCGCCCCCGGGACATCGTCACCCCGGCGGCGGTGCGCAACGCCGTGACCGCGGACATGGCCCTGGGCTGCTCCACCAACACCGTGCTCCACCTGCCGGCCATCTTCGCCGAGGCGAATCTGGACCTGAACCTGGGCATCTTTGATGAACTCAGCCGCTCCACGCCGAACCTGTGTCGACTCTCTCCCGCCGGCAGCGACCACATCGAGGATCTGCACCGGGCTGGAGGCATCCCCGCTGTCCTGGCCGAACTGGCCAAGGCCGACCTGCTGGACCTTTCGGTCCAGACCGTCACCGGCGCCAGCCTCGGGGACAACCTCCGGACCCTGGGCGCGACCGTGCTTGACAACCAGGTCATCCGCCCCATTACCGCGCCCTACAGCCCCGAGGGCGGCATCGCTATCCTTAAAGGCTCCCTGGCTCCGGACGGCGCGGTGGTCAAACAATCCGCCGTGGCCCCGGAAATGCTGGTCCGCACCTCCACGGCCCGGGTCTTCGAGGGCGAGGAAGAAGCCGTGGCGGCCATCCTCGAAGGCCGGATCAACCCCGGCGACGCGCTGATCATCCGCAACGAGGGCCCCAAAGGCGGCCCCGGAATGCGCGAAATGCTCACCCCCACCTCGGCCATCGCCGGGATGGGCCTGGACAAGGACGTGGCCCTGATCACCGACGGCCGATTCAGCGGCGGCACCCGGGGCGCGGCCATCGGCCACGTCTCCCCGGAAGCGGTGGAAGGCGGTCCCATCGGGCTGGTTCAGGAAGGCGACCGCATCGAAATCAACATCCCCGGCAGAAAGCTGAACCTGCTGGTAGATGAGAAGGAACTCACGGCCCGCCGCGCGGCATGGAAACCCCGACAACGCGAAATCACCTCCCCCTTCCTCCGCCGCTATGCCCGCCTCGCGGCCAGCGCGGCCCAAGGAGCGGTGTTCACCGGATAACCCGTCACGACGCACGCCAGGAACATGCTCTGGTACGCCACGATAAATTTTCCGAAAGCACGTCGTCACTATTTGCAGAAGGGTCGTGGATTCAGACTAACGACTTTTCGACGTTTGATGCGGAATTTGCGTAATCCTCAATAAACTGCGTGAGCCGAAAGGAGCCTCCCATTACCGAGCGCATCAACAAAGAACAGGCCGCAGTTTACGACCGGTGGCACGAGACCGAGGCCGGAACCTTTGCTCTGGCCCAGGAAAAGCGGTTGTTGCAGCATTTCATGGCGCCCTGGATCAGAAGGCAACAGAAGCTGCTGGAGGTGGGATGCGGGCCGGGGCGGTTTTTGCAGTTTTTTTGGGAGAGCGGGTTCGACGTCTCCGGGCTGGATGCTTCCCCGGCCATGCTGGAGTTGGCCCGGGAACGCCTGGGGAACCGGGCCGAATTGCATCTGGGGCAGGCGGAACATTTGCCGTTTCGGGACAAGGAATTCGACGTGGTGGCTCTGCTGACCTTGTTGGAGTTCTGTCCTGATCCGGAACCGGTGCTGCAAGAGGCCCTGCGCGTGGCCCGGAAGGCCGTCCTGGTCACCTTTCTGAACAAGCACTCTCTGTACGCCCTGGCCCGACGCAGCGGCCTGCGGCGGAAAAAGAACGGGTTTCTCCGCAATGTCCGCTGGTTTTCCTGGTGGGAAATCAGGTCCCTGCTCCAGGAGCAGGCCGGGCCGCGGCCCATGATCGCGCAATCCGTGCTCATCGGACCGCAGCGGACGTGGTCGGCCAAATCTTGCTGGCGCAAGTTGAATTGCCGTCTCTGGCCGCCTTTTGTCGGCGCGTATGCCGGGGTGCGCTGCGACCTGGTGGGCGATGCACCGCTGACCCCCATCATGGCCTGGAAGGAAAAGGCCAAGCTGCGGCCCATGGAGCAGCCGGCTTCTTCCGGCGCGAACCGGAACAAGGAGAACGGATAGGTTGTTCCCGGCTCAATCCTCCATGGTCAGGAAGTCGGCCATGATGGTTTTCAGGCCGAAGCCGGTGAAATTGACGCGGTAGCGGTTGGGGGGGAGGAATTCGACGATTTTGCCGCGACCGAAGATCTTGTGTCGGCAGTAGCCGAAGGTTTTTGGGTCTTTGGGGGCATGGAGGGGGTGAGGGAGGCTGCCGGACGGCTTGGGCGGCGGGAGCGTTTTGGACGCGGGGGAGCGGGACGTGGGCCGACCAGCCTTGGCCGCGTCGCGGGGTTTGAGGGTTCCGAGATAGTCTTCGCGCCATTCTTCATAGCATTCCAGAGGCAGTTCGCTGACGAAGAGGCTCGGCATGGCCGGTTCGCTGCCGCCCTGGAAGCGGTTGTAGACTGAGGAGGGCACGAACAGTCCGAGATAATCCCGGGCCCGGGTGCAGGCCACGTAGAGCAGGCGGCGTTCCTCTTCCAGATCGTCGGCCTTGTCCAGGGCATGCCGGGACGGGAAGCGGCCATTGACCAGGTCGATGATCAGCACGGACTTCCATTCCAGCCCCTTGGCCGAATGGACCGTGGACAACACCACGTAATCCTCCTGCTCGGAATCCACTTCGCCGCCTTCCTCCGGGCTTTCCAGGGTCAGTTCGGCCAGAAAGGCGTCCAGCTCCTCGAAGCCCGCTGCTATCTGCAGGAGCTGGTCCAGCCCGGCCTGGCGGCGAGGATAGTCGTCCGGGTAGCGCTCCTGGAACAGGGGACGGTAGAATTCCAGGATCCGTTCCAGGGCCGCGTCCGGCGCGGGCTTTTCCCGGCGCAGGTCGTTGATCAGGGCGAAGGCCGCGGCCACGTCCGGAAATTTCTTTTCCACCTGAGCGACTTTTTTCTGGTCGCCTTCCAGCAGGGCCTTGCAGAACCCGGTGCAGGTCTTGGGGCCCAGGCCCTTGACGTGGACCACGGCCCGCTGCCAGGCGGGCAGGTCCGCCGGATTGGCGATCAGGCGCAAATAGGCCAGCACGTCCTTGATGTGCGCGGCCTCGGTGAACTTCAGCCCCCCGAACTTGCGAAACCGCAGGCCGATCCTGTTCAGGAGCATCTCCACGGGATAGGATTGGAAGCCGGCCCGGAAGAGCACGGCGATGTCCCGCAGCCGGCATTCCCGGGACAATTCCAGAATCTTGTCCACCACGGCCTTGGCCTGGGTCTGGTCGCTGATGGTGTGGATCAGTTGGGGCTTGGGGCCCTCGGCGCGCCGGGAGAAGAGGTTCTTCTCGAATCTGGTGGTTGCGTTCTTGAGCAGGGCGTTGGTCAGGTCCAGAATGGGCTGGGCCGAGCGGTAGTTCTCTTCCAGGCGGACGATGGTCGTGTCCGGATAGGTCTTGGGGAAGGCGAGAATGTTGCGCACCTCGGCCCCGCGAAAGGCGTAAATGGACTGGGCGTCGTCGCCCACGACCATCATCCCGCGCCCGTCCCCGGCCAGCAGTTGGACCAGCCGGGCCTGGACCCTGTTGGTGTCCTGAAACTCGTCCACCATCACATGGCCGTGGCGCATGCGCAGGAATTCGGCCAGATCCTCCCGCTCCCGAAGCAGGCGTTCCAGATTGTAAAGCAGGTCGTCGTAGTCCATCAGCCCGTGGCGCGGCTTGAACGCGGCGTAGGCCTCGGCGATGAGCTGGACGTCCCCGGCATAGGGCAGCAGATGCGGAGACTCCTGCTCCAGAAGTTGGGCGATGTCCATTTCCTTGTTCCGGGATTTGCTGATCAGCCCGAGAATGGTCGCTTTCTTGGGAAAGGCCTTGTCGCCCTTGCCCAGGTTCAGATCATTGCGGACCTGGCCGAGGACCTCGCGCATGTCCGGGGAGTCCATGATCGTGAACCGGTCCGGATAGCCCAGGGCCGGGGCGTAGCGACGCAGGACCGAGCTGGCGAAGGAGTGAAAGGTGCCTCCGGCCACGCCCCCCAGTTCCCGTTCGATCAGCCGGGCGGCCCGGTGGAGCATCTCCTGGGCCGCCTTGCGGGTGAAGGTGAGCAGCAGGATGTTCTCCGGAGCCACGCCCTGCCGGACCAGATAGGCCAGGCGGTAGGCGATGGTCCGGGTCTTGCCGCTGCCCGCGCCGGCGATGACCAACAGCGGCCCCTGGCTGGAGTGCACGGCCTGCCACTGGGCCGGATTAAGTTGCTTTTGAAAGTCGATGGTCATGGTTGGCGTCCCGTGGTCACCGGGAAAGAATCAGTTTGCGGTCCACGCCGAAGTGTTCCAGAACCAGCCTGCCCACGTCCCGGACCCGTATGGGGCCGGAGTGAGTATCGGATTCGGCGATGGCTGTCTCGGAATCGTAGAAAAACGCGTCGTCCGGCGTATGGCAGCCCTGGCGGTCCTCTTTGCCGAAGACGCGGGCCTGGTCGAACTTGGCCCGGAGGGAGAAGCCTCGGTGCGGGACGCAGACCAGGTCCGGAATCGCCGGGCCGGACGGGGAAGTTTCTCGCGCCGAAATGTCCAAAGTTCGTTCCGGAGTGCGTTCCGGATAGATATCACGCCAGGACAGGACGTCGCGGATCACCGGACGGCCCTGCCACTCCAGGCGCGTCAGTCCGGCCCTGATCCGTTCTTCCAGGCTCGCGGCCTCGTCCGGCGTGACCCGGCCACGGCCAAAGCGGGAAGTATGCAGATAAATCCGGCCAGGGTCCAGGGCAAAGGCCCGGCTTTGGGTGGAGATGATCCCGGCGTCCAGTTCGTGGCGTGGTGGGCCGTCAGTGACCAGCAGGCCTTGTTCCCGCAGCCAGGCGTTCAGGTCCACCTCCATGGTCAGGCTGGTGAAGCCGTGGTCCGCCAGGACCAGCAGCCGCTTGGGTTCCGGAAGCGCGGCAAAGCGCTCCAGCACGTCCCCCACCAGTTCGTCCCAACGGCCCAGGAAATCCAGGCTGGGCCCGTGCCAGGGGTGCGCGGGGTTTTCCAGGGCCGGAAAAAGGAAGTGGCCCAGGCGGTCGGTTTCCGTGAGCACGAAAACGAACAGATCCCAGGCCAGGTCGGGCCAGAGCAGGTTCAGGGCGGCCCGCCTGCCGCGCAGGGCGCGGTCAAGCTCTTCCAGCAGGTAGCCCGGGTCCGGTCCGCTCCGGGTGGTGTCCGCTTCCAGCACGTACCCGGAGGAGCGCAACGGGTGGGCCAGAAAGGGCGGGAAAACCGCCCGGTTCATATCGTGGGCCACGAAACCGGAGACCAGCATGCCCTTGATGGGCCGGGCCGGATAGGTATTGGGCAGGTTGACCACCCGGCTGGTCAGGCCGTGGTCGCCCAGCCGGTCGAACAGGGTCCGGGTCCGGACCTGGGAAAAATCCGCAAACCGGATGGCATAGTCCTGGGGATCAAGCGTAGTGAAGCCGAAAATGCCGTGCTCCTCCGGCCCGGCGGCGGTGAAAAAGGAGGTCCAATTCACCGGGGAGAGTTCCGGCAGTTCAGCCCGGATAGGCCTGGCTTGAGGCGTCAGGGCGATCCGGGCCAGATTGGGCAAATGTCCGGCTTGGCACAGGCGGCAGGCCGTGGAGTACGGCAGCCCGTCCAGGCCGAGGACGACCAGCCTCGGGCGATGCGGAGATCGGGATACCGGGCCGGATTTCTGGCGTGGATTGAGGGGCGTTGCTTCAGGCATCGTGGCGGCCTTCTACAGTTCTTTTCACCACCCGTCCATTCACCTTGCGTACGGTTCTCCCGCACACGGCTCCGCGGTCGGCCATCTCCTCATCGGGATTGGCTTGCCAATACACGGCTTTTTATGGTGAAAAATCCAAGCTCCGCAAAGAAGGCATTGGGTCGGCGTTTCTGAGTGTTCGGACACTCTTCCCGTTCCCGGCTCCGCACCCCCGGCTGAAGCCGATTCGTAATGCGGCTTAGCGCTCCAATCTCTCCAGCAACCGGGCCGGATCACGCACGAAGTCCTCACTTTCACGTCCGCAGTCGAAAAAGTCTTTGTTGAAGGAGGTGATCAGGTTGAGGGCTTCCCAGCGGGTCAGGTAGTACTCCAGCAAATGAGGCAGCTCGGTGAATACCGTGGCCTCGGGCTTGGGGTCGACGAAGCTGGATTCCTGGAGGCGGCGGCAGGACAGGGTCTGGGTCTGATAGAACTGTTCCATGAAGAGCAGTTCCGCGGGCATCCTGGCTTCGATGCCGATGCGGCCCATCAGGCGGATCAACAAGTGGATGATCCCCGCCCCGAAATGGGCCACGGGGTAAGGTAAAAAAAATTTCCACGGCCTCTTCACCTGGAGATAAGACTTGATGGTCAGGATCAGTTTGCTCAGCAAAACCGCGTCGGGATCCACGAAATGCCAGGTTTTCCCGCCGAACTCCTCCCGGTGGCTGAGGACATGATGAACAAAGGGCGGAATCTTCGCGGCGTTGGTATAGGAATGGGCGGCCCGCCTGTTGGTGAAGAGCAGGGGCATGATCTGGTCGGCGATGGCGAACATCATCCGATGAAATCCTTGAATCTTGTGGTCATGGGCTCCGTAAACCACACCCAGGCGGATAGTGGTATAGTCCAGCCCGTATTTCCGGTGCATCTCCGCCAGGGCCAATTCCGCCAGCAGCTTTGATTTGGGGTAGTTGGGCAGCTCCGCGGTCAGTTCCAGGCGATCCGCTTCGGTGAGGTTCTCACCGGGCGGCAATACGGCGGCGGAACTGAAATGAATATAAGGGATGCCCTGTTCCAATGCCGCTCGGGCCAGGTACAGAGCACCCAGGTAGTTGGTCTGGTAGGCAAGCAGGGGGTTGGAATCGAGCGCGGCGATGGCGCAGTTGATGATGAATTCAGGCCTGTGACGGCGAACATGGTGGCGGATATCCTCGGGGTTGCGCAAACTCAATTGTTTGCTGTTGGGGCCCATCAGTTCAAACCCGCCGTCCACATGGGTCTTGAAGTAATGAAGAATCCCCCCACCGATCAAGCCGGAACCACCCACCAGTAGACCGTATTTTACGATATTATCCGGACAATCGTGATTTTCCTTGACCATGCCAGACTCCTGTGCTTGAGATCAACATCATATTTTCAGCCGACAATGAGCCTTCATCCGTGCTCCAAGATCAAGCAACTGTTTTTCGCTATCATCCGAAAATGGTGAGGCAACAGACGAAACGAACCGAGAACATGTCGAAAATACGGCTCCAGGCGAAGGAAATCTCATTGGACGGGAGTATTCATTCGATAAAAGTGCAATTCTGCTAAAACAGCGGTCACCTGTCTTGTTGGATATACTTGCAACTACTCCGCAAAGCCAGATAAAAAACTGGGTACCCCAGGTTACCCCGGCCTGTTGCCGGAGATTTGACAGTTTGTTTTTTGTTTGGCTATTCAGCCAAATTGCAAACTTTAAAGGTGGAAGCTTACGGCCTTAATCACTGTCCCTACTGCCCCCCAGGTCCTGGCCAGTTTGCTCACGCACTCAGCACCGTCCTGAAAACTGGTACAATTACAAGCAAGATAGTTCCGCGACAGCGGCAAGGTCAATGCGTGGAGTCGCGGTCGCGGTGGCTATCGACTTCACCTTTTTTGATTTCGATCTATGCGGACTCGTCCCTGGATAACCGGATCCGTGGCTTGACAGCCATCAATTGACTTATTAAAAAAGCCATTTCGTCGTTTAGCTATATATACATTCTTGAGGCGTATGGAAAACACACTGGCTATGGCCAAGGCAATGGCCGACGGGAACAGGATGCGAGTCATTGCGGCGCTCATGGAACATGACGAACTGTGCGTCTGCCAGTTGATTGAGATGCTTGGCTTGGCCGGAGCAACAGTATCCAGGCACATGAGCATTCTGCAGGCTGCCCGTCTGGTTCAAAGCCGCAAGCAGGGGCGATGGGTTTTTTATCGTCTCTCCGATGAATTTCCTGAACTACTCCGAGCATGGCTTCGGGAATCGCTGGCCGCCTCACCTGGGGTTCTGGCGGACAGAGACAACTTGAAGGCCATCCTGGCCTGCGACCCCGATGACCTGTGCCGTCGCCAACGCGAGGGTGCGGAATGTTCCGCGTAATTGTTCAACGTGTTTCAAGGAGAGCGCAATGACCGAGTCCGTTGCCAAACAAATGTCCGTTCTGGACCGGTACCTGACCCTCTGGATCTTCCTGGCCATGCTCGTTGGCGTGGGGGCCGGGTATCTCTTCCCGGCCATCCCGGACATCCTCAATCTCTTCCAGATCGGAAATACGAACATCCCCATTGCCATCGGCCTGATCGTGATGATGTACCCGCCCCTGGCCAAGGTTCAGTACGACAAGATGCACCTGGTCTTCCGTCATACCCGGGTGCTGGTGCTGTCCCTGGTCCAGAACTGGATCATCGGGCCGATTTTGATGTTTCTGCTGGCCGTGGCCTTTCTTTCGGACCATCACGAGTACATGGTCGGTCTGATCCTGATCGGCCTGGCCCGGTGCATCGCCATGGTCATCGTCTGGAACGACCTGGCCAAGGGCGACCGGGAATACTGCGCCGGGCTGGTGGCCTTCAATTCGGTCTTTCAGATCCTGCTCTTCTCGGTCTACGCCTACCTCTTCCTGACCGTGTTTCCAAGCTGGCTGGGCATTGAGGGCGCCCTGGTGGACATCACCATGAAGGAAATCGCCGTCAGCGTGCTGATCTATCTGGGCATTCCCTTTGCCGGGGGCATCTTCTCCCGGTTGTACGGGGTACGGGCCAAGGGCGAACAATGGTACCAGGAAAAATTCATTCCCTTCATCAGTCCTTTTACCCTGATAGCCCTGCTGTTCACCATCGTGGTGATGTTTTCCCTCAAGGGCGAGTACATTGTTGAACTGCCCATGGACGTGGTCCGCGTGGCCATTCCGCTGCTGATCTACTTCGTGGTCATGTTCGTTGTTTCCTTTTTTCTGTCCATGAAATTCAAGGCCACCTATGAACAGTCCACGTCGCTGAGCTTCACCGCGGCCTCCAACAACTTCGAACTGGCCATCGCCGTGGCCATCGCCGTGTTCGGCATCCATTCCGGGGTGGCTTTTGCCGCGGTCATCGGGCCCCTGGTGGAAGTGCCGGTGCTCATCGGGCTGGTCCACGTGGCCCTGTATTTCAAGCGCAAGTACTTCCCCTTTGCAATGCAAACTCCCACCGGCGTCTGCCACGTGACCTGCAAACCGGTGGACGTCAAATAGCCCGTATCGAGAACTCAGGCTTCCGCCCAGCTCCAAGCAAGCCGGGCGGGACTATAATGACGCCTTACACCTCTCCAAGAATGTACTCGCGGGCTGGCTATTGACGCCGAGCACAAACTTGCCTATTTGGCCAAATAAACATGCAAAGGGCGGGGCATGCGGAATAAACACGAATTTCGATCCAAAATTTTCAAGGCTCTGGGCCACCCCAGCCGGATTCTGCTGGTGGACGCCCTGCTGGAAGGGGAGCGGTGCGTTTGCGAACTCCGGGAGTTGGTGGGCGCGGATGTGTCCACCGTGTCCAAGCATTTGTCCGTGCTCAGGGAAGCGGGCGTCGTGGGCTGCGAGAAGCGCGGAACCAACGTCTATTACTCACTTCGAATGGAGTGCGTGAAAGGCTTTTTATCCTGCGTGGACCGTTTCAACGCCCGGAGGGTCGAGGAGCACGCCTGTGTCTTGTGCGAAGGAGTCAGAAGTCAGGAGCCAGAAGTCAGGAGTTAGAAATCAGGAGTCAGAGCGGGAATCGGGATTGAGCAGGCAGCTGAGAATCGGCTTTATATAATCAGATGAGGAGGGTTTTATGAAAATCAAGGTATTGGGGCCAGGTTGCGCCAAGTGTTCGGAAGTGGAACGGATCGTCAGGGAAGCCGTGGCCGAGTCCGGCAAGGCCGTTGAGGTGGAAAAGATCACGGATATGCAGGAATTCATGAAGTACGGCGTGTTCAGCACCCCCGCCGTGATCGTGGACGATCAGGTCAAGGCCGTGGGCAAGGTGCCGGGCAAGAAGGACGTGCTGGCCTGGATCAACGGGTAATATGCGCCTTCCATCTCAGCCTGAGCGCTTTCAGCCGCGAATGAAAGCCGTCGGTTCCGGAGCCTGGGCCTTGCGGTTCGGTCTTGCGGTTTTGCTGGTCGGTCTTGCCTTTGCCGCCTGGGCCGAGGAAACGCCCAACGACCCGCCCGAAGCCCCCGTGCCCGGCATGGTCACCGTGGCCAATTTCGGAGCCAGAAACTGCGTTCCCTGTCGGATGATGGTTCCCATCCGGGAGGAACTGCAGCGGGAGTACGAGGGCCGGGCGGCCATCGTGTTCATCGATCTGCACCGCCACTATGAACTGATCGACCAATACGCCATTCAGGTCATCCCCACGCTGATCTTCTACGATAAAAACGGCAACGAGGCCAAACGCCATATCGGATTCATGGACAAAAAGTCCATTGAGGCCGAATTGGCCAAGCTCGGCGTTGAATAGCCGTCCGTTGAAAAACTCCGAATTGCTCCCTGCTTTTGGCGCTTTTGAACGAACAGCAAAATAGGGATTTTTCAGCACTCAGATAGGATCTGTATGGACCAGTTTTTCATTACCCTGAACATGTGGATCACCAGCGGAACTGGCTTTGCCATGGCCGGAAGCTTTTTATGGGGCATGGTCAGCGTGTTCTTCAGCCCTTGTCACCTGGCCTCCATTCCGCTCATCGTCGGCTACGTGGGGGGACAGAACAAGCTCATCGAAGGCCGTGCAGCAGCTGTCTACGCCGGGCTTTTCTCTTTCGGCCTGTTCGTGACCATTGCCTTGGTGGGCATTGTCACCGCGCTTTTGGGAAGGATGCTGGGCGATATCGGCCCCTGGTGGACCATCCTGGTGGGGCTGATCCTGATTTGGGTCGCTTTGGACATGCTCGGCGTATCCAGATGCTCCATGTCCACCGGCCTGATGAGCAAGCTCAAGGTCTCCGGCAAGTCTGGAGCGTTAATTCTGGGCCTGGCCTACGGGGTGCTCTCCGGCTCCTGCACCTTCGGCTTCATCGCCCCGATCCTGGCCATCATCACCATCCAGGACCAACTGGCCAACGGCCTGATGCTGATCATCCTCTTCGGCATCGGCCACTGCATCCCCATCGTCATTGCCGGCAGCTCCACGGCCCTGGTCCGCCGGATTTTGGAAAGCCGGTCCATGGCCACAGGCGGCCTGTGGTTCAAGCGCGGAGCCGGCACGCTGATCGGCCTGCTGGGATTGTACTTCATCGCCTTGCCGTTTCTGGATATCTAACGCCACCACTTTGCAATCCCGCGTTCAGCATCGCGAGCATCCCCAACCAACCAATCATCCATCCCCCTCTAGGAAAGCCCCATGAATTCAAAAACCCTTATCGGCATCGTGGTCGTTCTGATCGCCGTTCTCGGGACCATCGTCTTGATCCATCAGCACCAAAGCGGGCAGCTCGACGACACGGCCGCCGTGGCTTTGCAAACATTCGGGGAATCCGCCGCCCATGTCGCCGGTAACGGCGTTGACCCGAGCCTGCTTCCCGGCATCCCCTCGGACCTGCCGCGCTTGGTGGACCTGGGCGCGGACAACTGCATTCCTTGCAAGCTCATGGCCCCGATCCTTCAGGAATTGAAGGTCGAATATGCCGAAGCCTTCACCACGCATTTCATCGACGTCTGGAAAAACCCGGAAGCGGGCCGCCAGTTCAGCGTCCGGATGATTCCCACTCAGATTTTTTTCGATGCCGAGGGCAAGGAACTCTTCCGCCACGAGGGGTTCATGTCCAAGCAGGATATTCTGATGCGTTGGAGGCAATTGGGCGTCAGTTTGGCGACGGCGGGGTAGAACGTCATTCCCGCGTAGGCGGGAATCCAGTCTTTTTACGTTGATCGCAGCGTCCAATTTTGTAACTACTCAGCACAGAGGAATTCTGTTGCCGGGGTCGGAATCGGAATCGGAATCGGAATCGGGATCGGGATCGAAACGCTGGGGTGCGTTTAAAATTTTTCCTGTTCCGATTCCGATTCCGATAGCGACCCCGACTCCGATTGCCGGAGCAAGGGCGGATACAAAATGTGCTGAGTAGATACCCAATTTCTTGAACAACAAAAGGCCCTATCATGAATTGGAAATCCGAATGGAAGCCTTTGGCCGTCATCGTGACGGTCTTTCTGGTCATGTACTATCTGCCGGTGGGCCTGCCGAGGTTCGACAACGCGGTTCACGAGGCCTTGCAACTGGCCCGCTGGTACGCCCAGGAGCACGTGCTGCTTTGTCTGATCCCGGCCTTTTTCATCGCCGGGGCCATCGGCGTGTTCGTCAGCCAGAACTCCGTGCTCAAGTACCTGGGGCCCCAAGCCAACAAGGCCTGCGCCTACGGCGTGGCCTCCTGCTCCGGCTCAATCCTGGCGGTCTGCTCCTGCACCATCCTGCCCCTGTTCGCGGGCATCTACCGGATGGGCGCAGGCATCGGCCCGGCCACGGCGTTCCTGTATTCCGGCCCGGCCATCAACATCTTGGCCATCGTGCTCACGGCCAGGGTCCTGGGGCCGGAAATGGGGATTGCCCGGGCCGTTGGCGCGATCGGCTTCGCCGTGGTCATCGGTCTGATCATGCACCTGATCTATCGCCGGGAAGAGGCGGACAAGGCTGCTCAGGCCGCGCAAATGCCCGAGGAAGAACCCACGCGCGGACTGGGCCGGACCGGCCTGTACTTCCTGAGCATGATCGGCATTCTGGTGTTCGCCAACTGGGGCGCGCCCGAAGCGGCCGAAGGCGTCTGGCGGACGGTGGCGGAACACAAATGGATGCTGACGGCGATCTTCGCCGCTGTCCTGGCCGTGATTCTCCCGCTGTGGTTCGGCCTGCCCTGGTCGCGCATGGCCCTGGTCGCCCTGCCCACCGCGGCCCTGGCCCTGGCTTTTCCCCAGGAGCCGACCATCGCCTTCGTGGCCGGATTCATCGGCCTGTCCGCGGTGATCAGCACCCGTGAAGACGAGCTGGGGCAGTGGTTCTCATCGTCCTGGATCTTCGCCAAGCAGATTCTGCCCCTGCTGCTGATCGGCGTTTTCGTGGCCGGACTGCTCCTGGGGCGTCCAGGCAACGAAGGCCTGATTCCCTCGGAATGGGTCAGCGCGTCCGTGGGCGGCAACTCGCTGGGAGCGAACTTTTTCGCCTCATTCGTCGGCGCGTTCATGTACTTCGCCACCCTGACCGAGGTGCCCATTCTGGAAGGACTCCTGGGCAGCGGTATGGGCAAGGGCCCGGCCCTGGCCCTGCTTCTGGCCGGTCCGGCTCTGAGCCTGCCGAATATGCTGGTCATCCGGAGCATCATGGGCACCCGGAAGACCGTGGTCTTCGTCTGCCTGGTGGTGGTCATGGCCACCATCAGCGGGATGATCTACGGACACTTCTGGGGATAGCCGAACCGTAAACCAACGGAGGAAATCATGTCCAAGGTCAAGATTCTCTTTCTCTGCACCGGCAATTCCTGTCGCAGCCAGATGGCCGAAGGCTGGACCAAGCACCTCAAGGGCGACGTGGTCGATGCCTTTTCCGCGGGCATCGAGAAGCACGGGCTCAATCCGCACGCCGTGCGGGTCATGGCCGAGGCCGGGGTGGATATCAGTGGATTTCGTTCCAAGACCGTGGACGAACTGCCGGAACAGGAATTCGACTACGTGATCACCCTGTGCGGCCACGCCCAGGAAACCTGCCCCTTTTTCCCCGCCAAGACGAAGCGACTCCACGTCGGCTTCGACGACCCTCCCAAACTCGCGGAGACCGCCCAATCCGAGGAAGAGGCCCTGGACCACTACCGCCGGGTGCGCGACGAAATCCGGGACTACGTGCGGACTTTGCCGGAAGCCCTCGGCTGAGTCACAAGCCGCGCCCACCACGCCTATTGCGAAAAACACGGTACGCAACCGTCGCCGGTGGCCGTGCTCATGATGGCCCGCAGTTTGCCGTAGATGAAGACGTGGCTTTCCTCCAGTTCCATGAGCGTGGCTCGGCCGCGTTCCAGGCGGTTTTCGAAGAAGAGGGTGACGATGGTCAGCAGCTTGGCGTAGAAGTCCTGGTAGGATTTCTCCAGGGCCGCCGCGTCCGGGAAAGCGGCCTTGATCTGGTCCAGCAGGTCGAAGACCTCCAGGGAGACTTGGGCCGCCATGACGAGGTAGGCCGAGTCATCGGTCAGGATTCCGCTTTTGACGGCCTGCTGGACCTGGATGACTTTGCGCTCGAACTGCAGGAGCATGGCCAACTGTTCCTGGTCCAGCTTCTCCTGCTCCGCGCCGTCTTGTTGGGTGCAGCCGGCCCCGAGCAGGGTCATGGCGAGCAGGAGCGCCGACAAGGATGCAAATATTCCACGCCCAACACCGCTCGTTTTCCGATATACTTTGGCTGTACGGGTAACGTTTCGCATATTTCCGGCCCTCCCTAATCAACGAGAAGGTATCTGAACTCCCGGACCACTTCCCGACCGCGCGGACCGAGACAGAAGTCCAGAAACGCCCTCACGTCCGGCTCGTTGCTTTTCAGATAGACCAGGTTCAGTTCCCGGACGATGGGATATCCGCTGGAGATGACGTTTTCCGTGGTCGGGTCATGGCCGTTCAGGACGAGAATCTTGATGGGCATGCCCTTGTCCAGCAGATAGAGCGACGTGCCCAGGGACATGTAGCCCACGGCTCCGGGAATCCCACCCACCAGGGTGGCTCCGTCCAGGTTGGAGGCGATTTCATAGGCTTGCGGCGCGACCCGTCCGTTGGGGCCCTCCGTGGGGCTGCCCCGGTGGTGGACACCGCTGTACTCTTCAAAGAGTTCCAAAGTGCTGCGGCCCATTTCCTTGTTCACCAGGACCACTTCACGATCCCATGCCGTCAGCTCGCTCCAGTTCGTGATCCGGCCCGTGAACAGGTCGATCACGGTTTGCTTGTCCACCTCACGCAGCGGATTGCGGCTGTTGACGATGACCACCAGGACGTCCAAGCCGATGGTCACGTACTCCAATCGCTCCTTTTCCTCTTCCGACAAAGCCCGCGAAACCATGCCGATCTGGGACGTTCCTTCCATGGCGTCCACAACCCCGGTCAGACTGCCGCCTCCCTGGACCCTGACCGTCCGTCCGGTGCCCTCCCGGAACTCCTCGGCCAATTGCTCCACCAAGGGCTGGATCGTTGTCGCTCCGGAGATCCGCAACGCCTCGCTGTTCTGGCTGAATGCCGGCGTTGCCGCAACAAACAGCAGACAGACCAGCGCCCAAACCAAACGTTTTCCCGCCAAACGATTTCCCGTTCGGGACATCGCGTGTACATCAAGTCCGCGTCTCATAAATCCATGGCTCCTCGCAGGCACAGAGTCAGTTCGTCGTCGTCAATGGGCCGGGCGATCACGGCCCGAAGATGTGAGCGCAAGGCCTGCTCCAGTTCAGGATGATAGGGTCGTCTGGAAATGCCGATGATTTGGACCTGATCACAGGCCTTGCTCACGCGGCGCAGCAGCTCGTTGTCCACCCCGTTGATCTCCAGGTTGAGCAGCACCAAGCATTCCCGGCAGGTCGTCAGAAGCTGCTCCAGTTCATCGACCTGCTCGCAGCGCAACAAACGCAGGCGATGACCGGCCAACAAGCGCTCCACCCGGGAGACTTCCTCGGCGTTGTCATGCAGCATAACGGCTGTACGACTCATCTTTCCTCCGTATGTGTCGCCCGCGTCATATCGTAAACGCCAAGTAGGCTCCGCCCAGAATCAGCAGCGCTCCGCAAATCTTCTTCAACACGGAAGCGCTCAGGGAGCGCTCGTTCCAGCGCAGGAAAAACTGGATGAACCGCGGCGACATCCCGGCCAGCATCAGGAACAGGCAGTGGCCCACCGCGAAAAGCAGGAGCAGCAGCAGGCCGTAGAACAGGTCCGTGGCGGCCATGGCCATGGTCAAGCCCAGGATGGGGGCCATGTACACGAAGGTGCACGGCCCCAGGCCGATGCCCAGAATCAACCCCAGGGCCAAGGCCCCTCTTTTCCGGGGCATATCGGAGAGCAGCTTCTCCGGAACCAGGCATCCCATGGGCACCAGTCCGGTCAGGTTCAGTCCGAAAAGGATGAACACTCCGCTCAAAATATAGTAGGGCAACGGGCCCAGGTCGCCCAGCAACCGACCGGCCGTGGCCGTGACGATCCCTACCACCACGATGCTCCCCAGAATGCCCAGGCCGAAAAGCAGGGACAAGGACATGGCCCGGCCGGAGGTCTCGACCTTTCGACCGTTGATGTAGCCGACGATCAGGGGGATGCCCGCCAGGTGACAGGGGCTGAGCACGATGCTCAACACGCCCCAGAAAAACGCGGCCAGCATGGCCGTGGGCGCGGCCCCCCGGACCGCCAAAGTCAACGAGGACAGCATGTTCTCGAAGGAGAGTCGGTCCCGGATCGAAGCTACTCTTCCGACGGGTTGGACGACCACTCCCAACTCGCGCCACTGTTCCAAAATATGGTGTTTGGACAGAAAGCCCTCGTTGCGGTGCAGTTCGGTCCCGTCCGCGGCATAGAATATCTGGGTCGGCACGGTCGGGGATTGAAATAGCGTCAGGGCCCGCGGTTCTTTCTGGGTATCGTAGTAGAAGGTCAGAAAAACATGGCCGTAGTCGCGGTGCAGTTCCAGCAGCGAAGAGGCCATGCGCTGGCAGGGCGGACAGGATTCGATGCCGGTATTTACCAGCACGGGCAGGTCTTGCGTTCCGGAAAGAATGTCGGAGGGCGCCGGTTTGGGCAGTGAGATTATCCGCTGATAATCGGACAGGGCGGCATGGGCCGGCGTGACGACGGTGCGGGGAAGAAGCGACAGCGCCGCGATCATCCAGATGCTTCCCAGCAGGATCAGAGCGCTCCTCGGGATGGTGTCCGACATTGTTCCTCCTTCGGAGGTTGACGCTTTATCCGGGCATGCTCGGTTTATCCGGGCATGCTCGGTGCAGCCATGGCTCCCGTCGACCTCCCGACCCGTTCCGCCTCCACTGTGCCGGTCGTCAGGAGGAACTCCGTCTTCAAAATATCCCTGGCGACAAGCCCCAGGTGTTTGTAAAACGGCGATTGCGCGAAGGATATCACCCGGTCGGCGAACAGCGGCCCCCAGGCTCCCAGATGGATGGGGAAGAAGTCCGTCCTGCGATCCCGCCATTCTCGGGCGACCGTAACGTCGTCCCGACACAGGGCGGCGTGTTCCTGAAACAGAAGGTAGTACATGAACTCCAGTTCCGCGGTGATATGATCCGGCGGGTTCCCGCCGTCCGGAGCGCTGGTCACCCCGGCTTCCCGGTAGCGCTCCGCCGCGTCGTCGATGCTTTCGTGGGAGAGCATCTTGTTCACATGGAAATAGACCGACCCAAAGGGCGGAGCCAGGACTTCAAAAGGCCCGAAAAAAAGCTTGGCATGCTCCACCCTGAGCGCCTCGCGGCCCTGCTCGTCGCCGGGCAGACTTTCCAGCATGGTCAAGGCCGAATCCTGAATTCCCGTGACCCAGGTCGGTGCATGAGCCGCCAGATTTTCCACGTTTTGCGGCAAGTGGTCGTCCGGGGGAAAGAAGCACCCGGCCAAGGCTTTATAGGTCTCCAACCGGGCGATGATGTTCGGGTCGGGCATGAATGGTCTCCGTGGGTGCTTTTTTTACAACAGATATGTTCTCGATCCTCTCAGCTATTGGATCGCTATCGAAATCGAAATCGGGATCGAAATCGGTCTTCAAAAGGCTTGTCTCAATGTATAACGACAACAGGTTTGTTTCGATTTCGATTTCGATTTCGATAGCGATTTCGATTTCGATGTCGTTATCCCTTGTAATCCAGCTCTTTCCGGGTTCTTTGCGGGATTGAAGGAATTGCCGCCCCGTCCTGAAAATAGAAAACACGGCCCGCGCCCGAACCCGATGTCCGGGCGCGGGCCGTACCCAGGAGGAGCCTACTCCGGGGTGGCTTCGAGGTTCCAGTATTTGACTCCAATGGAATAGATCAGCATGGACAGGGAGAATGCCAGGATGATGATCCCGAATTCGTACATGCTCGGAAAGTAGGAGACAAATTCCGGCCTGTTTTCCGCCAATACGCCGATGGGTTTGACCTGGGCCGAGAGAAGCATCACCAGCCTGCCGAAGAACATGCCCACCAGGACCATGGCCGAAGCCAGGATTCTGCCTGCCGTGGAGGCCCGGATCGCGGGGATGAGCATCAGCAGCAGCGGAATGAGCAGGCCGACCCACAATTCGATCTGATAGATGGCCGTTGAGGCGATGTGCCGGAACCCGTCAAAGGCTTCCTGCAGGGATGTGTAACCGATCACGGCGCGCAGGATGAAGACGAAAAGGGAAACCGCCAGCAACACGGTGAACAGCTTGATGATGTTGTTGAAAAGCGGCTCCTGCTCCTTGGGCATGCCGCCGGTAACGGCGAAATGCACGAAAGTGGCCAGGACGATCACGGCCATGCCGCAGGTCACGGCGGTCACCGCGAAGTACAGGGCCGTAAAATGCCCGAAAAAGGCCGGGCGGGCGTCCGCGGTCCCGAAGACGATGCTCAGGGCGGTGTAGGACATGAACATCAACAGCAGGGCCAACAACCCGGCGGTCTTTCCGCCCGTGGAATGCCATCGGCCTTTGTGAATGGTGAAGAACTTTAAGGCCACGATGGCGATGTAGATTCCGTAGAGCACGGCCATCCACCAGACGGGCGAATACAGGTTGGGGGACAATGCCAGGTACACGGTGTTCAGCAGCGTGGACAGCGGGCCCAGATCCAGACCCTTGCACATCACGCCAACCACCAGGGCCGCCCCGGCCAGCAGCGAGGCCCGCTTGGCAATGGGGTAGTACTGCTTCATCCCGAACACCGAGGGCAGGGAAGACAGAAACGTCAATCCGGCCGCAGTCAGGGCGAAGAACAGATACCCGGACATGGGCAGGACCCAGAAGGTCACGTCGTTGGCGTTGTAGACCCCCAGCCCACGGGAGACCACGGTCAGGGCGCTGAACAGGCCGAACAGCAAACCGACGCCCAACAGACCAAACCATACCTTACTCATAGTTCACCTCCGCGTGGATTATGCGATTGCGTTTTGGACGTCAGCCTGGACCATGCCCTTGCCCGGTTCGTAAGCGCAGGGACAGAACTCTCGGATGTAGTAGACCCGGGGCCGGGTGCCCAATTCCTCGCGCAGTCGCTCGGCCCGAAACATGCCCAGGAGTTGGTTGACCTTGCTTCGGGGGTCGTCCAGGTCGCCGAAAATTCGGGCATTGGCCGGACAGGCCTCCACGCAATAAGGCAACTCGCCGTTGACCACCCGGTGGTGGCAAAAAGTGCATTTCTCCACCACGCCGGTGGGCCGGATCGAGGCGTACGTGGCGTCGGGGTCCGGATTCTGGATCGGCCAGCCCTTGGCCCCGGCTCGACGGACCGTTTCCACGGGAGTCGACGTGCCGCCGGGAATTACGGCCGTAGTGTCTTCCCACTCGGCATGCGGTTTGCGCCAGTTGTAATGGATCACCCCATAGGGGCAGTTGACCATGCAGTACCGGCAGCCGATGCACTTGTTGGGATCATGAGCCGTGATCCCGCCCTCGGCCTTATGCAGGGCCTTGGTCGGGCAGCCGCGTACGCACGGCGCGTTCTCGCAGTGATTGCACAGCGTTGGCCGGTAGTGGTAGCGGACAAAAGGATATCTGCCCAAGGTCTCGGTCATCTTCCCGGACCAACGCACCCCCTCGGGCAGGTTGTTCTCGTTCATGCAGGCGATGATGCACCCGCCGCAACCCGTACACTGCTGCAAATCTATGACCATAGCATATCGTGCCATATATCTATCCTCCTAGACCTTTTCGACTTTCAGCCGGATGTGGCCGTAGTAGGCCGTGGAACCGCTCAACCGGTCATAGTCCACCGGGATGATGTCGTTGTTGTTCGCTCCCAGGGCCTCCTTGCCGAAGACCTTGGCCGCGTAGCGACCATAGGCCCAGTGTCCCTGACCGAAACATTTGGCCACGGTGCCGGGTTTGGCGCCTTCCCAGAGGGAGGCGGTGCAGACGATGCTGCCCGTGGGCGTGGTCAGTCGGATCTTGTCCCCGGACTTGATGCCCAGGCGTTCGCCGTCAATGGGATTCAGCTTGGCCACGTCCTCATAGGACTTGTCCCCAGGGTCCAGGTCCTTGAGCTGGAGATACCAGGGGCAATTGGAACTCCGACCTTCCCGGTTCAGGCGGGCCTTGTAATCCACGAACTTGAAGGGATATTCACCTGAGTCGCCCCATTCGTAGGGTTCCTCATGGTGGGGGATGAAGGCCATTTCGCCCCGGGCCTCGTAGTTGCAAACCTCCAGAACGTGGTCCACGGTGGTGTTGTGCCGCTCGGCGTGCTTCTCCAACGAATCCTTCAGGGTCTCGCTGTAGAATTCGAACTTCCCGGTTTTGGTGCCCATGTTGCTCCACCGGGCCCGATACGCATAGGGATCGGAGTTCCAGACCCCGACTTCCACGAACTCTTCCCAACCGGAGAATTTGTCGCCCCCCTTGCTCTGGGCCGGGTCCCAGAAATGCTGCATCCGGTGCTTGATGGCGTACAGTTCGAATTCCTTTTCATTGGTGGGCGCTTTACCGGTTTCCGGGTCCACGACGGCTTGATAGTAGCGCAACAGGTTGTCGAACCCGCGCTGGGCCAATTTCTCGCCCAGCAGCCAGGGAATTTCCGTTTCCATGCTCTTGGTGTCCCAGAGCCGCTCAATGGCCGGCTGCATCAGGCTCACGGACCGATACCCGTTGCTGGAATTGTCCAAAGTTCCCCAAGACTCGAACATGCAATGGTTCACCGGCAACACGATATCCGCGTAAAAACTCATTTCCGAAGCATGGGTGGTCATGTGGGCGAAAAAGTCGATCTTGGACAGGGCTTGATCCCAGCGTCCGGTGCCTGGGCAGGAAAAGGCAAAATTATTGAAATAGCCCATGGCCACTTTGATCTCGTTGGGGTCCTCGTTGATGATCGCGTCAGCCACGTTGTTGGTGTTCACGCCGCCTCCGGACCGTCCACTGGCCAGATTGGGCCATTCCAAGCGACCACGCTGGTCGATCTTTTCTTTCTTTGAATTGGTTTGGGCCATTTCGTCCATGAAATCGTTAGGTGAGGGAAACCCTTGGTAACTGCGGGAATTGTAGGTAAGGACACCGCCCAGGTTGTCGCAGCCGCCCACCAGACCGTTCAAGGCGTTGGCCGCCAGACAGCCGTACGTTCCACGGGGTTGCATGGCCGGACCGCCGCCGACCCAGGAAATGCAGTTCGGAGCCGCCGCGGCGAAGCCCAGAGCCACGCGCCTGATCTGGTCCGCCGGAATGCCGCAGAGCGGTTCGGCCCATTCCGGGGTGGCGTCCTTCAGATACAGGTTCCACCACTTCGCCAGACCGTGGGTATGTTCCTCCAGAAAGGTGAACTCATTGATCTCCTGTCCGGGGATGAACTTGTTCTCGCCGTCGAAGAAGTCGCCGACAAAAGGTTTGTACCACATTCCCTCCACCAGGATGGTATGGGCCATGGCCGAGGCCAGAGCGCCGTCGTAGCCCGGCTTGACCGGCAACCATTCGTCGCACTTGCTGCCCGTACCGGAAAGCCGCGGTTCCACCGAGGCGATCCTCGCGTTGTCCAGGGCCCGGCCCCAACTGTTCAGGTACGAGGAGACGCCGCGGTTGGCCACCAGCGGGTCCGCGCCCCAGATCAGCACGTAGCGGGTGTTGGGGATGTCGTACTGCATGTAGGCCCACTGCCCTTCCTGGAAGTAGCGCATCTTCTCGGCCTCGGCGCAGATGGAGCTGTGAGAGATGTTGTTCGGAGAACCGATGATTTTCGGCAACCGATCGTAGAAGAGGTCGTTCAGCGCGGTGTACCGCCCGCGCATGAGCATGAACTTGTGGGTTTCGTCGTTGGCCCGCAGTTCCATGATCTTGTCCGCCAATATGTCCAGGGCCTCGTCCCAGGAGATGGGCACGAAACCGGGATCTTCATACCGACCTTTTTTGGGATTGGTCCGCTTCATGGGCGTCTTGACCCGGTCCGGGTCGTAAACCTGCTGCAGGGCCAGGTGCGCCCGAGGGCAGGAGTTGATGCCGTTGGTCTTGGAATGCGGGTTGCCGCGAATCTTCACGGCCCGCCCGTTGATCACGTAAACTTGTTTGGAACACCAGGACGTACAGCCCACGCAACAGCTGCTGACCCATTTGCCCTCGGCCAAAGCGCCTCCGGCATGGGCCGTGTCCGGGACCAGGGCGCGCAGCGCGGGCCCGCCCGCGGCCAACCCGGCGCACGCCGCGGCGGCGCCCTTGACGAACGATCGCCTGCTGACCGCGGCTCCGCCTTTGCCGTCCATTCCGTCAATCTCCAATTGTCTCATGGCTCCTCCTTGAGGTTCTCGGATGGGGGTCATCCTCAAATTGCCGGAGCGTGGGCTTCCTGGAGTCGCGTCTGGTCACGGTCCGGCGAACACTTTGCATGTATTGTTCATGCAGTTTTCACGGCAACACCATATTATCCGGCAAGATATGGCAATTCCCATGCCATGCGATGAGCAAAGCCCCGGACTGCACCCAAGAATCTGAAAATATGAACTAAATATTATCAGTACATCGGGATGCTCCAGTTTTTTTAGAAATTCCGACTTGAAAACTATGATTTTGTGTCCCGTATTTGGACACATTCTAGATGGCGCCAAGAAAATTAAACGATTCCAAAATACTATCGTGATCTGTTTCTGGACTGCATGGCGAGAAAGAGTCCTGGACTGACTGAGTTTCGCAGCTTCCGCACGGGTCGCAACTTGGCGCTCGGTGTGGAGATACCCTCGAAATTTCCAGAGGAATGCTTTCCGGCAAAACCAAAACGTCATCCTTGGAGCGAATGCTCGTTTTTGAGCCCCAAGCCACTCACAGGCCGCCCTTCATCGACCATGGGCGGCCAAGGCTTGCCGCCGTGATGAATACGGGTATGAAGTTTGCTAGTACTATTATGGTTCCGACATTCCTGGAATTCATCTGATTAATGAAGTGCTGGCTACTATACGGTGTCCTCACTCATTCACGTATCCAGTCCCGCCGGAAGCCCCTCCATTCCGCGAAGAAGCGATCCACTGCCCGCGTCCGGCCTTGTCGCCGCCGCGGCCAGCTTTTCCCTATCACCCTCAACCACCAAGGAGAGGTGCGCTCATGCGGAAAATCGTCATTCTCGGAGCCGGGACCGCCGGCACAATGATGGCCAATCGGTTGTGCGAAAACCTGCGTACGGAAATCGATCAGAACAAGATCAGCGTAACCATCGTGGATGAGGACCGCGTCCACCTCTATCAGCCCGGTCTGCTGTTCCTCCCCTTCAGCATGTACCGGTCCAAGGAGGACGTGCTCAAGCCCCGGGACGTGTTCCTGCCCTCTGAGGTCAAATTCATCGTCTCCAAGATCGAGAAGGTCGATCCTGATGCCAGGAAGGTGGTGATGAAGAAGGGAACCATTGACTACGACCTGCTGATCATCGCCAGCGGTTCGCGCTGCGATCCCACGGAAAACGAGGGTCTGCTGGGGCCGAACTGGCAAAAGTCCATCTTCGACTTTTACACCCTGGACGGAGCCCTGAAGCTGCAACAGGCCATGCGCTCCTTCAAGGGCGGCAGACTCGTGCTCAACGTGGCAGAAATGCCGGTGAAATGTCCGGTGGCTCCGCCGGAATTCGTGATGCTTTCAGACTGGTACTTCCATGAGCGAGGCATCCGGGACAAGGTGGAAATCGTCTTCGCCACCCCGCTCAGCGGTCCGTTCACCAAGCCCCTGGCTTCCCAGACCTTGAAGTACGTCTGTGAGGAGAAAAACATCAAGATCATGCCGGATTTCGCCCTGAGCCACGTGGACAACGAGAACAAGCGCATCGTCTCCCACGACAAGCGGGAAATCGACTTCGATCTGCTGGTGTCCATCCCGACCATGAAGGGCGCCCAGTTCATCATCGATTCAGACATGGGCGATCCCCTGGGCTGGGTGCCCACGGACAATCACACCCTGCAAAGCAAGAACTTCCAGGACATCTTCGTCATCGGCGACGCCACCAACGTGCCCACGTCCAAGGCCGGTTCCGTGGCCCACTTTGAAAGCGAAATCCTGATCGAGAACATCCTGCGTCACCTGGACGGCCTGGAGCCGCTGCCCAAGTTCGACGGACATTCCAACTGCTTCATCGAGTCCGGATTCGGCAAGGCCCTGCTCATTGACTTCAACTACACCCAGGAGCCGCTGCCCGGAAAATTCCCCCTGCCCGGAGCCGGGCCCTTCACCCTGCTCAAGGAGACCAAGATGAACCACTACGGCAAGATGATGTTTCGCTGGGCCTACTGGCATCTCCTGCTCAAGGGCAAGGACCTTCCGGTTTCCCCGTTCATGACCATGGCCGGCAAGGAAATGCCCGGCTCCATCACGGCCTAGAGGAGGTGGACCATGACCATGGAACAACACGTGGAAACACTGGCGTCTTTAGAGCGGAAGCTGGACGATGTCTCCAGGATGGCCAGGGAGATGATGCTGCGCAACGAGATGACCCAGGATCTGGCCCGGGATCTGAACATCGTGGGCAATGCCGCGATGTTCTCCCTGCAGGAAGAGCTGGAATTGGAAAACGTGAAGGTGGACGGCCGAGAACTGCGCCAGATGCTGATCCTGTTTCTGAAGAACATCCACAACATCAACTACGCCATGCGTCAGCTGGAGGCAGTGGCCGAGTTGGGCAAGGAATCCTACGACACCCTGCGCGGCTTGATGATGGACTACATTGAAAAAGCCACGGAATGGGAACAAAAGGGCTATTTCCGATCCGCCCAGCAGTCCGCGGACATTATGGCCAAGATGTACGAGACCATGCCCAAGGATACCCTGGATCGCCTGGAAAAATCCGCCCCGGAGATCGTCGGTCTGCTCGCGGACCTGGCCGACCCCGAAATGATCAAACAAACCCGCCAACTGATCCGCTTCCAAAAAATCCTCATCCCCGCCCTCGCGGTAGCCTGGATCGTGCCCGTGGGCATGCTGCTGTTGCTGCTCCTGAAATGATCGACCGGCCCCCCCCGTGCTCTCCCCGGCGCGCGAAGCGCCGGCGGGGGCACGGGAGTAGGCTGCAACGCACTGAAACACCTTGGAATCATGGCAGTTGCCCTCGTATTCGCGATAGAAAAACGGCAGCCCGGTATCCCTGGCCACCAGCAAGGCAAGCCCGACTTGGCGAATCCACTAGGGGCCCTCTTAGCTTTTACCCGTCCGCGCAATCCGCGGGGTGATGCGTGGTTTGCCTTTGGCGAGGGCTCGCACTGGAACCGTAAACCGTACCGTTCCGAATGCCGTCAGCGACCGTCTGCCAGATGGTGCGCCACGTGGAGCGGGGGATGCTTGATGAAGGTTTCGTCGCGCAGATCCTGGAACGCCTGTTCCAGTTCCTGCCTGGTCTTCATGACGATGGGGCCGCGCCAGGCAATGGGTTCGTCCAGGGGCCTGCCGGTCAGAAGGAGCATCCGCAGGGGCTCTTCCCCGGCGACCACCGCCAGTTCGTCCCCGTCGCCGAACAACACCACCTGCCGGTTGGCCACGGCCGTTCCGTTCACGGTGCCCGCTCCGCCGATCACGTAGATGAAGGCCGTGAAGCCGCGCCGGGTGGGATGGACGAATTCCGTGTTCGGCGGGATGGTGCAGTCCAGGTATTCCGGGGCCACCACCACGTCGTCCACCGGGCCGGAAACAGCGCCCACGGTTCCGGCGATGATCTTGATCCGCACGCCGTTTTCGGTTTCAACCTCCGGGATGTCCGCGGCCGTGATATCCCTGTATTGCGGCTCGATCATCTTTTGATCCGCCGGAAGGTTGGCCCAGAGCTGGAATCCGTGCATGGAACCGTGGGCGTCGCCCTTGGGCATTTCCTGGTGAATGATCCCGCTTCCGGCGGTCATCCACTGGACGTCTCCCGAAGAGGTGATTCCGGTGTTGCCCAGGCTGTCGCCATGTTCCACATCGCCCTTGAGCACGTAGGTGATGGTTTCGATTCCCCGGTGCGGATGCCAGGGAAAGCCTTTCAGGTAGTCCTCGGGCCGGTCTGAACGGAAATCGTCCAGCATCAGAAACGGGTCGAACAACTCCGCCTCATAATACCCAAAAGTGCGGTGCAGCTTCACGCCCGCCCCTTCGGTGATCGGCTCTCCGAAAAATACCTGCTCGATGGATCTGCGCATTTTTGAACCTCCTGGAATGACGGTGGGATGGCCTTTCAAGTCCTTACCCCCAAGAATATAAAATGGGCACTCTCACCCTGGGTGGCAAGTCTTGAATCAGGTTCCCGTCAGTTCAAGGCTATCAACCCCACTCCGGCGACCATCAGGGCCGCGCAGAGAAGTTTGCGGGTGAGGTCTTTTTCGCCGAACATGACGTGACCGAAAAGAACCCCGAAGACCACGCTCATCCGTTTGATGGAAACCACGTAGGCCGCCAGGGTCAGGGTCAAGGCCCACATCTGGAGCACCAGGGCCAGGGAGCCGAACAGCCCGACCAGGAAAAGCGCCCGGAAATTTTGCCGCAGCCGGAGAAATGGACGGCGGGACTTGATCAGGACCACCGGCGAAAGGCCCAGACTCATGGCCATGAAAAAGCAGAACAGCCAGAACGCCGGCGAGGAGTTGATCACGCCGACCTTGTCGATGTTGGCGGTGAAGCTCCAGATGAAGGCCACCAGGAGCATGACACGGGGGCCGGGATCGTTCCACAGAGCCCGAAAAGGGGCCAGCAAACTTATCCCGCTGTTGGCTCCGAGGCTTGCAGAGGTTGGTCTGAGGTTCAACAGGTAGGCCCCGGAAATGATCAGGAGCATGCCCAGTCCGCCCCAGCGATCAGGAAATTCGCCCAGGATCAGCGGCGAGGTGATCAGCATGAACAGCGGGGTGAAGGTGAGCATGGGCAGGGTCAGGGACAACTCCGAAGCCTTGATCGCCCGCATGTAGAGGGTCACGGCGACCAGGTTCAGGGCAACCCCGGCCGCAAGGGCCCAGCCGAAGTCGCTTCCGATGGCCGGAATACCCTCCCACCAGAGGTACGCCCCGGTTAGGGGCAGGGCGAAAACGCAGTAGGACCACGCCAGAAGATATTCGTCTCCCAGGATCAGCTGCCCCTTGCTCAGCGCGTCCTTGATCGCCTCGAAAAAGGCCGTGCCCAATGCCAGTACGGCCCAGAGCATCGCAATCGCGGGTCAACGGAAAAAGCCGAGCAGGCCGATGAAGCCCAAAAATCCCAGGTAGCCCATATAGCGTAGCGGACCTGGCGCTCCCCAGGCCCCAAACGCGGCGAAGGCGGCAAAGGCGCTGAACATGGGCTTGAAGAAGCCAAGCAGTCCGAGCACGCCGAGGACGCCTGAAAGATGAATCATCCTGTTGAGTTCCATGTCATCCTCCTTGTTTTCGTCTGAAAGCTGGTATCTCCTCAGCACATCTTGTGTCCCTTCTTGCTCCGGCAAATCGGGGTCGGGGTCGGGGTCGCTATCGGTATCGGTATCGGAACGGAAAAAAATAGAACGCACCCCATCCTTTTCGATCCCGACTCCGACTCCGATTCTGATCCCGGCAACGGCACTACTCCGTACTGAGCAGTTACGACGGCTGTAGATTGTTGGGAAGTCGCGCCTGCTGGTCCGAGCCGTCGTTGGCCACACCGCCGATGCAGTGTCCGTCCCAGGAGGCGTCGTCCTCCACGGGCTCCACGTGAATGGTCAGACTGGTGTTGTTCAGCCGCGACTCGACCAGGTGTTCGATCCTGTCGCAGAGTTCGTGGGCTTCCTGAACGCTGCACTCTCCGGGCAGCAGCAGGTGCACGTCGATGAACCGCCGGGAGCCGGACTTGCGGGAGCGCAGACCGTGGAACGGAGCGTCCGGGGCCTGGGCTTGCAGGGCCTCGGTGATGATTTGGATTTCCTCGGCCGGCAAGGTTTGATCCATCAACCCGTTCCAGGAGCGGCGCAGCAGGTCCACGCCGGCGCGCAAAATGTTCACGGCCACGGCCATGGCGATCAGGGGATCGAGAAAGAGCCATTCCTCCGGGGCGAGGATGATCACTCCGATACCCACGACCACGGCCAGCGAGGTCCAGACGTCGGTCATCAGATGCTTGGCGTCGGCCTCCAGGGTGATGCTGTCGTGCTTGCGCGCGCCGTGCATCAGAACCCTGGCCGCGCCCAGGTTGATGGCCGCGGCCAGGACCAGAACCGCAATGCCCCAGCCCAGGCTGTCCAGGGGGACCGGGGCGAACAGGCGCTGGACCGAGGTGATGAAGATGGTCGCCGCGGCCACGAGGATCAGGGTCCCCTCGACACCGCTGGCAAAGTACTCCACCTTGTCGTGGCCGTAGGTGTGCTGCTTGTCCGCCGGACGGGCCGCGATGAGCAGCGCGATGAAGGCGATCAACCCGGCCACGAGGTTGATCACGGACTCCGCGGCATCGGAAAAGATGCTCACCGAGCCGGTCATCCAAAACGCGCCGAACTTGAGGGCCATGGTCACCAGGGAGGCGGCCACGGACACCAGGGCGTAGCGGGCGGGGGTTTGCAGCAGGGACATGCGAGGTCTTTACAGGACGAGCGCGGGTGCTGTCTAATGGACACCGTTCAGAGGGCAGGACGGAGTTGTTCTCGGGCCTCGGGGCTGCCCCAATCGGTATCGCTATCGAAATCGCTATCGAAATCGATTTCTGATGAATTTCCGATTTCGATCACGATTTCGATTTCGATTTCGATTTCGATTGATGCGGGTACTCCCTCTGGAGACGAGCCTTTCCGCTCATTCCCACGCTTCAGCTTGGGAACCAGTGAAAGAGTATCAGCGACAAGCCAAGGAAGGGTGAACATCATGCACGAACTGCACGGAAAAACCTTGCTGCTCACCGGCGCGTCCATGGGCATCGGGCGGGCCTTGGCCGTGGCCCTGGCCAAGGAAGGGGTGAATCTGGTGATCAACGCCCGGAGCACGGACCCGCTGCGGGAGACGCGGGAGTTGTGCGCCGGACGGGGCGGGGAGTCCAAGGCCGTGGTGGAGGTCGTGGCCGGCGACGCCTCCAAGGCCGAGACCGTTGTCGCCATGGTAGAAGGGGCTCGAACAATTGGGAATTTTTGGGGATTCGTCCACGCCGCCGGAATCCTGCATCCGGGACCGTACGTCTGGGAGTTGTCGGACACGGACTTTCTGACCGTGTTCCAGGCCAACGTCATGGCCGCCCATCAACTGATTCGCGGCTGCCTGCCGCTTCTTCTGGAACAAGGCGAGGGGCTGGCGGTTTTCTTCGGCTCCGGCGCCGCGGAAAAGACCCAGCCGGGCATCGCGGCCTATTGCGCGGCCAAGGCCGCGGAAGAGCATCTGGCCCGCCAGCTGGCCGCCGAGGCCCCGACAATCACCACTTTTGTCTACCGGCCGGGGATCGTGGAAACCCGGATGCAGGCTCAGGCCCGGGAATCCGAGGGCGGCGCGGCGAGCCAGCTCCAGTCCGTGTTCCGACCCTGGAAGGAGGAGGGGCGATTGATGACCCCGGAACAGTCCGCCGCCGGGTTGGTCCGATTGCTTGCCGGGAACCCGCGCCGCCTGCACGGCAGGACCTGGGACGTGCGGGACCTGTAAGTCCGCAGACGCGGGAACGAAAGGCGGCGGTTATGCGTTTGGCGGTGCTCTCGGACATCCATGCCAACCAGGAGGCCTTGCTGGCGGTCCTGGCAGATCTGCGAACCCAATGCCCGGACGCCGTGATCAATCTCGGCGACGCCGTGGGCTATGGACCGGACCCCAATGCCGTGGTCCATCTGCTGCGCCGGGAAGGCATTTCCTGCATTCAGGGCAACCACGAACAAGGAGTGCTGTTCCCGGAAAAACGCGACTGGTTCAATCCCACGACCCGAAAATCCCTGGAGATCACCCTGGGACTGCTCAGTCCGAAAACCATCGCGGTGCTGGGCACATGGCCCATGGCCATCCAGCGGGAAACGTTTCTCGCTGTGCACGGTTGCCCTCCGGACGATCCTTTCGACTATTTTTTCGAATACGAACCAGAGACCCTGCCCGAGCTGTTTGCCGCCTTTTCTCAGAAGGTCTGCTTCGTGGGCCACACCCACATGCTCCATCTGGCATCTTGGGACGGCCATGAAGCCACGCTGGACGAAATCGAACCCGGGACATTCCGCCTGGACGAGGGACGACGCTTCATCATCAACGTGGGCAGCGTGGGGCAGCCCCGGGACGGAACCCTCGCGGCCAAGTACGTGCTCTGGGACTCCGACCGGGCGTTGCTGGACGTGCGCGCCGTGCCGTATGACGCCGCGTTGACCATTGCCAAGATCGAGGCCCTGGAGTTTCCGGAAGTCAACGCGCGGCGTTTGCGGGAGTAAGCATGCGTTTCATGGACGGCCACGAGATTCTGGGTCTGTTGGGCCAGGGCGGGATGAGCCGGGTGCTCAAGGTCCGGTCCGCGCTGGACGGCCGGATTTGCGCCTTGAAGCTGCTGCGCCCCCATCCGCACCTGGCGGACCTGCTGGGCTTGGAGGAAATCCAGCGGCGGTTCCAATTTGAAGCCGGGGTCCTGGCCCGCACGGACCATCCCCACGTGGTCCGGCTGCTGGGACAACGACTTGAGGGCGCGCGGTGGTATATGCTTTTGGAATACCATTGTCGCACGGTGGGCGAGTGGATCGGCGAAAGCCCGCTGGTGGAGGAGCCGAGCCGTCCCCTGCGCCCGGACCTGGCCCTGGAGGTGGCCCGACAAACGGCGTCGGCCCTGGAGGCCCTGCATGGCCAAGGTCTTGTGCATCGGGACGTGAAACCGGCGAATCTGCTCCTGGACGGCCGGAAACGGGTCAAATTGGCGGACTTCGGCCTGTCCAAACTGCGCGGCGAGAGGGAGGTCCGCCCGAGCCAGCTGATGGTCGGCAGCCCGTTCTACGCTCCGCCGGAGCAGGAGCGTGATCCGGAGAGCGTGGACCAGCGCGCCGACTGGTACGCCTTGGGCGTGGTCCTGTACCGGATGATTTCCGGAGGGCTGCCCGGGGAAAATTTGGATTGGTCGCCGATAATCCGGGAATTCGGCGCGAAAGGGGGCGGATTTCTGGGCCGCATGCTGGCCTCGAAACCGGCCGAGCGCCCTGCCGGTGCCGCTGAGGTCCTGGAGGGCTTGGACGCCATGGCGCGGTACTGGAGAATACACCGGGAGGCCGTCTGTCGAATGCGCTGGGAGGAACATGCCCGGACGGCTCGCCGGGGCGCGCGCGATGAAAAACCGCGCGAGCAACCGCGCAAGGTCGGCGGGCACGACGCCCGGGAGATGTTCATGGTGGACGCCTTGTGGCGGCCGGTCCGCCCAAAGGCGAAGCGATACGTGGTCGAGCGGGAGACGGTTTCCGATCCGGACGCGGGCCGACTTTGGCAGCGGTCCGGGTCCGCGGAGCCCCTGGAGTGGGGCGCGGCGCGGGAACACGTCCGTCGGCTCAACCGGGAGCGCTGGGCCGGGCGGTCCACCTGGCGGCTGCCCACGGTAGACGAACTGCTCACCTTGCTGGAACCGGACGCCCCGTTGGACGACTTCTGTCTGCAACCCCTGTTCGATCGCCGCCAGCTCCGGCTTTGGAGCGCGGACCGGCGAACCTTCATCGCGGCCTGGATCGTGGATGTGGAGTCCGGCTACCTGGGCTGGCAGGATTTTACCTGTCCGGCCTTTGTCCGGGCGGTCAGCACGGTTCCGGACTGACCATCGCTTTTGATCTCCTCCGAGCTATTCCAGCAGCGGCAGAGGGTCCACCCACATGCCCAGGACGCTTAGTCCGAAATGCAGATGCGGCCCGGTGACCCGTCCCGTGGCCCCCACCTTGCCGATGACCTGCCCGGCGACGACCCTGTCCCCCTCCTGAACCAGGATTTCAGACAGATGGATGTACTGGGTGACCACGCCCAGGCCGTGGTCGATATAGATGGAGCGGCCCGCGAAATAGTGATCGCCCGCCAAAACCACCTCGCCGTTGCTGAAGGCCCGCACCGACGTGCCCTCCGCGCCGCGCAGGTCCACCCCGCGATGCGGGGCCCGGGGCTGGTCGTTGAAAAACCGGCGCAGGCCAAAGGCGCTGGACACGCTGCCCTGGACCGGTCGGACAAAGGGCTGTTCCCAATATCGCATGGGCGTGACCCGCTCCAAAGCGGCCCGGGCGGCTCTACGTTCCTGTTCGATCCGGGGCATCAGCGAGGCGTCCGGAGAGACCATCTCCCGGGACACCCGCAGTCGCTGTTCCGGAAATTCTCGGACGTGGACCAAAACGTCATGGGCAAACACGTGCTGCCCTTCAGCCGTGGAAACGGTCCCTGTAAGCCGATACGTTCCCGGCGGAGTCTCCAGATCAACGCCCAGCAAGACCGCCGCTTCCCGGCCCTGTTCGCCTTTCGTGGCGACGAGGCCGAGGTCGTTGTCCAGCCAGCGCAGGCTTACGCTTTGAAAATCCTCCGGCCCGGAAAACCGGACCAAAAACGGCATGCCCACGCCCACCCGGTCCGGGGCCTGGATGTGGACCTGGGTGTGGACGTGTCCTTGCGCATGGGCCGTGACCGCCGCCAGAGCGAACAACAGCATTCCAAGGGCCACCACCCAACCCGCGCCCAACCGCTTGATTCCGTACCGTCGCATTATTCTCCCCGTTCCGTCCGTATCTCTTCCACCCGCGCGTCGATGGTCCCGGATCGGGGTACGATCCGCAACAGATCGCCCTGGCCCACGTCACGGGCGTCCCGCACGAAGTTTCCGGTCCGTTCCGACTGGACCAGACAAAATCCCTTTTCCAAAGGCCGCTCCGGATTCAGACCGCTCATGACGGTTTCCAGCTTGGCCAACTCGTGATCCCGGACACGAACGGCTTCCCGGCCGGCGGCGAGGAGTTCGTGTTGCCGCTGGTCCAACACCGCCTGCCTGGCGGCCCAGAAGCGGGCGTCCATGGTTCTGGTCAGGTCCGAAGCCGCCTGGGCCAGGGCGGACCGGCGCTCCCGGAGCATGGCCCGGCCGCTGCGAAGCAGATCGCGCTCCAGCCCGGCCAATCGCTCCAGGGCCCGCTGCACTCGAACTTTGGGAGAAAGCCAGGACAAGGCTTTTTCCTGTCCGATCAGCAGCGCTTCTTTCCGACGCAGCAGCTCCCGGGCCGCGGTTTGCAGCCGGTTTTCCAGTTCGTCCACGGTCTGGGCCAGCTCTCGTCGCTCCGGCCACAGGAGCTGGGCCGCATGGCTGGGCGTGGCGGCGCGGACGTCCGCGGTCAGGTCCGCGATGGTCGTGTCCACCTCGTGGCCGATGCCCGCAAGCACCGGGATTTCGGAGATGAAGACCGCCCTGGCCAGGTCCTCGTTGTTGAAGGCCCACAGGTCTTCCAGGGAGCCGCCGCCCCGGATCAGCACGATCACTTCGGCCCAGGCCTGGATATTGGCCTCTTGCAAGGCCTGGATAATCTGACCGGGAGCCTGGTCGCCCTGGACCAGGACCGGATGCACGCGGATGGACGCGCCGAAGCCGCGTTCGTCGGCCAGGCACAGAAAGTCCCGCAAGGCCGCGCCGCCAAGGGCCGTGATCACCGCGATCCGCCTGGGATGCGACGGCAAAGGGCGCTTGCGGGCCGGATCAAAATATCCTTCCGAGGCCAGCCGCTTCTTCAGGGCCTCGAAGGCCACGTACAGCGTTCCCAAACCCTGATCCTGAACCATCTCCACCACGAGCTGGTAGGCACCCCGCGGCGCGTACACGGTCAACCGCCCGACGCAGACCACCTCCTGACCATCGGCCAGGACATCCCGGACCGCCGCGGGCTGCCACTGCTGGGACTTGAACCAGACCGAGGCCAGCGTGGCCTCGTTGTCCTTCAGGGTGAAGTAGATGTGCCCGGACCCCGGCCGGGCCAGGTTGGAGACCTGCCCCCGCACCCAAACCAGCGGAAACTCCCCCTCCAACGTGGCCTTCACGGCCAGGGTCAGTTCGCGGACGGAGAAAATGTGGGGCATGGTTCAGGTTGTTCCATAATTACCGTTTGTGAATTGGGTAGTGCAGGCATCCTGCCTGCACACGGACAGGCAAGATGCCTGTCCCACCATTTTGACACGCTACCTGCCACTCTCGCGGAGCATAAAACGGGGGCGTGGCAAAAACAGTAAGTCGAGACCAGCCAACTCCCTCAGCCGCACTGGGCTTCTTCAGCCTGCAATTCCCCAATCTTCAAGAATCCCCCGCCACCACAACCGGACCTGATTATCCAGGTCGTCCAGAGCCAGTTCGGTGCGTTCTCCGGTCTTGCGGTTCTTGGCTTCCAGGACGCCCCGGGCCGCGCCTTTTTCGCCCAGGATGAGCTGGCCGGGGATGCCAATGAGGTCGGCGTCCTTGAACTTCACGCCGGGCCGTTCATCCCGGTCGTCCAGGAGCACCTCGAAGCCCAGGGCTTCCAGGCGGTCGTGCAGGTCCACGGCCTGTTGCACCAGTTCCGGGTTCTTGCCGCCCAGGAGGATCAGCTCGATTTGAAAGGGCGCGATGGGCGGCGGGAACAGGGCGCCGTTGTCGTCGTGGTTCTGCTCCAGGCAGGCGGCCATGATCCGGCTGACGCCGATGCCGTAGCAACCCATGATGATCAGCTGCTCCTTGCCGTTCTCGTCCAGGTACCGCGCGCCCATGGCCTCGCTGTACTTGGTGCCCAGCTTGAACACGTGGCCCACTTCGATGCCCTTGGGCAGTTCCAGGGCCGCGTCGCAGCGCGGGCAGGGATCCTGGGCCGTGACCTGGCGCAGATCCACGTACCCGGCAATGGCGGCGTCCCGGGTCAGGTCCACATGCCGCAAGTGCGCGTCGGCCTTGTTGGCCCCGACGATCCAGTCCCGACGCAGGCCCACTTCCCGGTCCGCCCAGATGGCGTCCACATGCAGATCCACCGGCCCGGCAAAGCCCACCGGCGCACCGGTCCAGGCCTGGACCTGCTCCGGCGTGGCCAGGTTCAGTTCATTGGCGTTCAGGACGTTCTTCAACTTGATTTCGTTCAGCTCCCGGTCCCCGCGCACCAGGGCGGCCACGGGGCGGCCATCGGCCTCGTAAAGCAGGGTCTTCAGAATGGCCTGGGGGCCGACCCCCAGAAACGCCGTGACCTCTTCCACGGTGTGCTTGCCCGGCGTGGAAACCGGTTCCGTAGGCGGGCATTCCCCGTCATCGCCTTCGCCCCGGACCACGGCCTCGGCCTTTTCCAGGTTCGCGGCGAACTCGCAGGCCGTGCACACGGCGATGGTGTCCTCCCCGGTGTTGGCCAGGACCATGAATTCGTGGGAAAAGCTCCCGCCGATGGCCCCGGAGTCCGCCTCCACGGCCCGGAAGGTCATTCCGAAGCGGGTGAAGATGCGCATGTAGGCCTCGTACATGGCCCGGTAGCTCTTGTCCGCGCCCGCGTCGTCCCGGTCGAAGGAATAGGCGTCCTTCATGATGAATTCCCGTCCACGCATCAGCCCGAACCGGGGTCGGATCTCGTCCCGGTACTTGGTCTGGATCTGGTACAGGTTCACGGGCAACTGCCGATAGGAGCGGATTTCCCCGCGAATCAGGTCCGTGATGACTTCCTCATGGGTCGGCCCCAGGCAGTAGTCCCGACCGTGCCGATCCTGAATGCGCAGCAACTCCTTGCCGTACACAACCCAGCGTCCCGACTCCTTCCAGAGGTCCGCCGGCTGGACCATGGGCATGAACACCTCCAGGGCCCCGGCCCGGTTCATCTCCTCGCGCACGATCCGGGCCACCTTGTCCAGACAGCGCAGCCCCAGGGGCAGATAAGTGTAAATCCCGGAGGTCAGCTTGCGGATCATGCCCGCGCGCATCAACAAACGATGACTGACCACCTCGGCCTCGGCCGGGTGTTCCTTCAGGGTCGGCAGGTAGTAGTTGTTCCAGCGCATGATGAGATTCCTTTTCAAGGTTCAGGATTCAGGGTTCGAGTCGCCCTCCGCTCCGCCAAAAACGCATCCAGTTCACGCAGAAATTCCGGCAGCAGATCGTCCCGGCCGCGAACCTTGCGCAGGATTTCGCCGCGGCGGAAGATCAGGCCGCAGTCCCGGCCTCCGGCCAGGCCGATGTCCGCTTCCCTGGCCTCGCCGGGTCCGTTGACCACGCAGCCCATCACGGCCACGGTGAAGACTTCGGTCACGCCGTCCAGGCGGCGTTCCACCTCTTCGGCCAGGTCCTGGAGATCGATTTCGGTCCGTCCGCAGGTGGGGCAGGAGATGATCTCCGGGCCGCGTTGGCGCAGGCCCAGGCTGCGCAGGATTTCCCAGGCCGCGCGGACTTCCAGGACCGGGTCCGCGGTCAGGGAGACCCGCAGGGTGTCGCCCAGGCCTTCCCAGAGCAGGATGCCCAGGCCGACGCCGGATTTGACCGCGCCCCGAAGCAGGGTCCCGGCCTCGGTGATCCCGATGTGCAGCGGGCAGTCCAGCTTTTCAGCCAGAAGGCGATAAGCGGCCACGGTCCGGGGGACAGAGGAGGATTTCAGGGAGATCTTGAAATTGTCGAAGCCGCGCTGCTCCAGCAGGGCCGCGTGGCCCAGGGCGCTGGCAACCATGGCCTCGGGCGTGGCCCCGCCGTATTGGCGCAGCAGCTCCTTTTCCAAGGAGCCGCCGTTGACGCCGATCCGGATGCAGGCTCCGTGAGCCTTGGCCGCGTCCACCACCCGGTCCACGTTGGCCTTGGCGCCGATGTTCCCGGGGTTGATGCGCAGCCCCTGCAGCCCGGCTTCCAAGGCCCTCAGGGCCAGACGGTGGTCGAAGTGGATGTCCGCGATCAGCGGCACCGGGGCGGCGGCCTGGATTTGCGGCAAAACCGCGGCGGACGTCTCGTCCGGCACGGCCAGACGCACGAACTCGCACCCGGCCTCGGCCAGCCGGGCGACCTGGGCCAAGGTCGCTTCCGCGTCCCGGGTGTCCGTGTTGGTCATGCTCTGGACCCGAACCGGATGCGCACCGCCCATGGCCACTTTGCCCAGAGAGATGGTCCGGGTGGGACGGCGGCGGGGGGTGAGATCAGAGGGCGAGGTGGTCATCGTGGGGGGAAACTCCCTGGATTGTCGGTTGCTGTCCGACCAGTGTACCGTCATGCTTGGCGAAAACCGTTTATCTACGCGGAGTTCGCCCGGAGGTAAACCTTTGCTCTTCATCTTTGACTGCCACCCTGAGACTCCTGTTCAGGCACCGGTTGCCAATCGGTGAAGAGCACCAATCGAAATCGAAATCGCTATCGAAATCGATATTATTTTCAAAATAGGCTGTCGTTCCAACGCCTGAGGCGGGTGTTGACATTTCCAGGCATGTTTGCTTGCCTTCGCAACCTCATGAAAGGTGAAACCTTGATGTCCCTTGGGCGTTGTCCGGGAGAAGTCCATGCTCAACAAACCACGGCTTGACTTAATGATGCGATACTGCCTGCTCCTTGTGGCGTTTATCCTGGTCCTCGGCTGCGAGCGCGGCGAGGATGTCCGGTCCGTGGACTTCACCAAGACCGTGACCGTTGCTTCCCCGCCGGATCAGCCGACGGATCGCCCGGTATTGCGCATGGCCGTGGGGGCCATGATCTCGCCCAAGGAGACCCATGAAATCTATCTCCAACTCCTGGCCTACATCAGCACGAAGCTGGACATGGAGCTGGAATTCGTCCAGCGCAAAACCTACGCCGAGGTGAACGAGCTTCTGGGACTTCAGGAACTGGACCTGGCCTTTATTTGCTCCGGCCCTTACGCCCTGGGCCGGGACGAGCACGGGTTCGACCTCCTGGCCACCCCGATCGTCCAGGGGGACCACCATTACTATTCCTACCTGATCGTCAACCGGGACAGCCCGTTTCAGTCCCTGGAGGACCTGCGCGGCAAGACCTTCGCCTTTACGGACCCGGACTCCAATACCGGTCGGCTGGTCCCGACGTATTGGCTGGCCCTGATGAGCGAACGGCCGGAGACGTTTTTTCGGGACGTGATCTATACCTACAGCCACGATAATTCCATCCAGGCCGTGGCCCAGAGGCTGGTGGACGGCGCCGCGGTGGACAACCTGATCTGGGACTACTACGCCCGGAAAAACCCCGTCCACACGTCCCAAACCCGGATCATCAAGCGTTCCGAGCCCTTCGGCATTCCCCCCGTGGTGGTGGCCAAGTCCATGTCCGAAGACCTGGCCCGGCGCATCCGGGAACTGCTCCTGACCATGCACCAGGACCCCGAAGGCGCGGTCATTTTGGATGAACTGCTCATCGAACGGTTCGTCCGCGCCGATGACGCCTGGTACGCATCCATCCAGGAACTGCATGACACGGTGCGCATGGCGCGGGAGCCGGAAAACCCATGAAGCTCCGCTCCCTCAAGGGAACGCTGTTGGTCGCCGTGACCGGACTCATGGCGTTGAGCACGCTGTTGGTGGCCTTGCTGGCTTCGCACCGCTACGCTCAGAGCCTGGAGCAGACCCTGGCCGCCCAGGCCGAAAACGTGGGCCGCGCCTTGGCCGCGGAAGCGGCCGACCTGGTCCTGGTCAACGACCTGGTCAGCCTGCGCAACATGCTGGAACGCCATCGCGTCGCCCACCCTTCCCTGACCTACCTGTTCGTCGTCCGCGAAGGCCGGGTATTGGCCTCGACCTTTGGTTCGGAAGTTCCCGAGGATCTCCTGGCCTTCAACCTCCCGGAGCAGCTTTCCGGAGAGGAAACGGCCCTGCAACGCATCGTCTCCGAAACCGGGCGACGGCATCTGGACATGGCCCTGCCCATCTTCGACGGTCATGCCGGGATATTGCGCTTGGGCGTTTCCGAGGAGCATCTGCGCGGCGAGGTGCGTGATCTCTGGGCGTCCATCGGCATCCTGGCCTTGCTGACCCTTGTGCCGGCCCTGGCCGGGGGGATGTTGTTCCTGAACCGGATGACCCGGCCCTTGCTGGCCTTGGTCCAGGCGGCCCAGGCGTATGCGCCGGGCCGGAGTCAGCCGCCGCTGCCCATCAAAGGGCAAAAGGAAATCGCGGTCCTGGCCGAGGCCTTCAACACCATGACCAGCCGGATCGACGAATACACCCGGCGTTTGGAGGATCAGGCGGCCAAGCTGGAACAGGCCCAAAGTCAACTCCGGGCTTCCTGCGAGATCGTCCGGAACGTCTCGGCCCTGGCTTCCCTGCCGGAGGTCGCGGGGTATCTGATCCGGCGGACACAGGAGATTCTCCACTGCAAGGAAGCCAACGTCCTGGTCTTCAGCCCGGACAGGGAGATGTTCTTCATGCTTACCACGGAGGAAGCCCGCAAGGTTACGGACCCAGAGGCCGCGGCCGCGGCAGTGGCCCTGCTTCAGGGCATGGAACCGATCCACCAGCCCGAGACTCCGGTGTTCCGACCGCCGATGATTTCCGAGGCCCAGGCAAGGCTTCCGGGCCAATCCATTCTGCCCCTGTATCACGAGGACAGCCTGTGCGGGGCGATGATCGTGGGCTGCGTGAAAAAGTGCGCCTGTCGGCCCCGGGACCTGGAATTGGCCAGCCTTGTCCTGTCCCAGGCCGCGGGAACGCTGCGCCGCGCCGTGCAACAGGAAGTGGAGGCGGAAAAATTCCAGGTTCGGCAGGACGCACGGGCCGGATTCATGGGCATCATCGGCCGCGACACCAAACTGACCCTGATTTTCCGGCTGATTGAGGACGTGGCGGCCACGGACGCCACGGTCCTGGTCCAGGGAGAGTCCGGCACGGGTAAGGAGTTGGTGGCCAGGGCGATCCACGACCTTAGTCCGCGCCAGGACAAACCCTTCGTGGTCATCAACTGTTCGGCCTATCCGGCTACCCTGCTGGAAAGCGAGCTGTTCGGCCACGAACGGGGCGCGTTCACCGGGGCCCTGAAGCAGCGTCCGGGGCGGTTCGAGCAGGCCGACGGCGGGACCGTGTTTCTGGACGAGATCGGCGAAATCAGCGCCTCGGCCCAGGTCAAGCTGCTGCGCGTGCTCCAGACCCAACGCTTCGAACGGGTCGGCGGGGATCGGACCGTGACCGTGGACGTACGCATCGTCGCGGCCACGAACAAGAATTTACTGGAGGAGGTCAAGGCCGGGCGGTTTCGGGAGGATCTTTACTACCGCCTGGACGTGATCCCCATTCAGCTTCCGCCCCTGCGGGAGCGCGGCAACGACGTGGCCCTGCTGGCCGCTCATTTCCTGCGCCGTTTCAGCGCGGAGCAGCACAAGGAGATCACCGAGATCAGTCCCAGGGCCATGCGTCTGCTGCTGGACTATCCCTGGCCGGGCAATGTCCGGGAACTGGAAAACGTGGTGGAGCAGGCCACGGTTCTGGCCAAGTCCAGGGTCATCACCCCGGAGGAATTGCCGACCCGGCTCAAGGCCGGCCCGGAGCCGTTCCAAAGCGCCGCGCCCACGCTGGAGGAACAGGAGCGGGCGATCATCCTGCAAGCCCTGGAATCCTGCTCCTGGAACAAAAAGCTGGCCGCCCAACGCCTGGCCATCGGCCGCAGTACGCTCTACGCCAAGATGAAAAGGCTGGGGATTACCGTTCCGGAAGCGGCGTAACCTTCACGGAGCCGGTGAACCAGGTCGGTTAACCCGGATCGGCGTCGGGGAGCGAATCCCGCAGCACCTCCACCGGATGGCTGACCGGGATGTCGTCCATGTGTTGGAATTGCAGACGGCAGCTCAGGCATTCGGTGAGGATGGCTTCAGGCCGGTGCGCTCGGATTTTGTCCATCAGCGGCGCGCCCAGTTGCAGGCTGGGCTGGTGGAACGGCTTTTTGTAGCCCATGATTCCGGCCATGCCGCAGCAGTTCAGGGTTCCGGTGAGCGGGGCGACGTCGAGTCCGGGCACGTTGCGCAGCAGTTCCAGAAAAGGATACCCGATCTTCTGTTCCCGAAGGTGGCAGGGCGGGTAGTAGACCACCCGCCTGGAAGCGGCCCGGGTCATCGGCGGAAAGCGGCCCTCTCCGGACAGGGACGCCAGATACTCTCCAAGATCAAAGGCGTGCTCGCCCACCGCGATGCGCTGGAGCGGATCGAGACTCGAAAATTGGCCCTTGTCCTGGAGAATCGAACCGTAGGTGGCCCGGCGCAGAACCACCATGTTCCCCTCCCGGGGGCCGCTGACACCCATGCCCACGGGGATGCGCAGCGCTTGCCCGTCACCGCCGGTCTGGTCCTGATAGGCGTCCGAGTAGTAGGCCCCTTCGCGCAGGAGCTGCTTGAAAAAATAGCCGCAGGTCGGGCAGGAGCAGACCAGATCGAATCCAGCGGCCACATGCTCGGCCATCCAGCGCAGATTGCGCGAGACCAGTCCCAGGGCCATGTCCCGGTCCCCTTCCAACAGCGGGGGCATGCCGCAGCACGCCCCGTCCGGGTCGTTCACGGCCGAAAGCACTTCCACGCCGCAGGCTTCCAGAACCTCCACCGCGGCCCGGGCCACCTCCGGGAACAGATAGCGGGCCGTGCAGCCCGGAAAGTAGACCGCCTTGCGCACGGCGTGGCCCGGTTTGTGTTTTGGAGGGACCTGTCGACGGCGGACCCAGCCGTCGAAATTCTCCCGAGGCACGGCGGGCAGGGGCCGATCCGGGTGAATATCCAGGACGCGCTTGATCAGGGCCGAGGTCGCCGGGAGGGAGGTCGCCAGGCCGCTCAAGCGTGGAAACGCGCCGCACAGCTTCCCGATCCGACCCACGTCCTGCAGCATCCGCGTTCCGAAGGGCAGTCCGTCCCGTCGGCCGTAAGCAGCCTTGCCCGCCATGATCCCGCGCCGGATATCCACGCAGGGACACAGCCCGCAAAGATTGCACAAATCGGCCAGACGCCGCGCCTCCGCGGCGGTGATGCCTCCTCCCTGCTCGCGCTTGCGGTCGTGCAGACGAAACAATTCCGGCAGGAACAGGCAAGCGTCCTCGATGAAATGCCGACAATCCTCACAGGAGCCGCAGGCCGTGATGACGTTCTGGATCAGCTTTTCCGGTACGTCCCGGGACATGGGTGTACTTTTTTCCTATGTATGTACAATTAGTTTGGAATTGCCACGGTCTGGTCGACATCACCCGTCGTCACCCTCCCTCCCGTGTTTCCCTTCCGAAACTTTCGGCTCGCGCGGCTTATTGAGGGCCAGACCTCACCGCTCGGACACCGCCAACTGCGCTCCAAGCCCGGCGAACGCCGCCGCGAAGCCACGACGCAGCCAGGCTTGGACGCGCGGCGATTCGATGACCGTGCGGCGAAACGCATGAGCCAGCAGCCCGTACACCACGAAAACCCCGAAGGTCATCGCCATGAACACGGCGCTGAGGCCGAACAACTGCAAAAGGGGCGCGCCGGCTTCGGCGGTGATGAACTGCGGCAGAAACGCCAGGAAGAAGATGGTCAACTTGGGATTGAGGATATTCAGGAGAAACGCCTTGACGACCAGGCCCAGCGATCCGCCCTTTGCTCCAACGGGCTGCGCGGCCAGGTCCGATCGGTCGCGCCATGTGGCCACGGCAAGGTACAGCAGGTAGGCGACTCCGGCGTACTTGAGCACCTGGAACGCCAACGCACTGGTATGCATGACCGCGGCCAGGCCGAACACGGTTGCCAGCAGGTGGGGCACGATGCCCAGGGTACAACCCACCGAGGCGAAGAAAGCGGCCCGGCCCCCGTGCGCAAGCCCCGTGGATACCGTGAACACGACGCCGGTTCCGGGGATGAGGATGACGATCAGCGATGTGATGAGGAATTCAGTGGTAAACATGCGAAGTGGTGTCCTTGAGGTCTACCGACCAGGATTACCGGGAACCTTGGGGGGTAGCAAAAATGTTGTCCGGCGCCTTGATGATGCCCTCTACAAAGGCGGCAAGCCAAGCTCCCTCAGGTGCCGGTTATGGGTCTCGGCGGCTTGGGCAATGCGCTTGTCGATGTCGGTCAGTTGCGCGTGAACGGCGGCCAGGTCGATTTCCGGCTCGGCTTCGGCCGATGGGTAATGCGGGCAACACTCGATAAAGCTCTTTCCTGCCACCCCCCCGCATCCCGAAACTCAGGAAACCGCAAGCCAAGCACCAGTTCTATCTTCTTCTGACTCTCTTGTTCACTCATCGCCAGGCAGCCTGTCCGGGTTTTGCAGAGTCTTCTTTTCCGCCGAGGCCAGTCGGCGCTCCACCTTTTTCACGTCCTCGGCAGGCGGCAGGCTTTCCGGGCGGATGCCGCGGCTGAGCAGAGTCTGGCGCACGGCCTCGTTGTTGGTGACGTGTTCGTGGGAAATGGCGGGCTCGTTGATCATTTGGTGCGCGCGGGCGTTGTGGATGGTGATTTCGGTGGCAAAGTCCTTGGCCTTGAGGATGATGGTGGGCGCGAAGTCGGCCAGGGGACGGTTGTCCGGTACCCGCCATTGCGCCTTCATCGCCTTGGTGTTTTTGCCGAACAGTGCGGTGTCGCCTTTGCTGCGGATCAGGGCGAAGTCCTGGTTGCCCCCGGTCTGCTCGAAGATGACCTGGGAGAGTTCCTTTTCAGTGTCCGACAGTTTGCGGCGGGCCTGTACCCGTTCCGCCTCCAGCAGACGCTGTTCGATCAGCTCGGCTTTGCGGGTCTGTATGGCGAAATAGGTTTGGGCAAAGGCGATTTCCGGCTTCCTCGGGTCGCCGTTCTGGGCGACGAGGTAGCAGGCGTAGCGGGTGAGCATTACGTCGTCGATCTCGCGCCGACTACCTGAACCCAGATCGACCATTTTCCCGACGTCGGCAAAATGGTCCCCGATGGCATGGCCAGATATCTCGCAGGCGGTCTTGGCCTTGGAGATCACGCTCTGGAAATTGTCCCATTTGCCGTAGCCCAAGAGGTGCTGCAGGTCACGGGCCAGCCAGTACTCCACGCCGGTATCCGTCTCTTGGGCGTGACCCTCGAAGCTCTCGGTCATGGCGTGAATCAGGTCATTTTTCATTTGCCGCCGTCCTTTGTCATGCACCTTCAACCTCGAAATCTCCCGTCCGCCTGCTTTTTCAAATGGAAATCTTTGTGCGCCTATGCGCCTCTAAGGTGCCAATTTGAAGAAATTTAGCCCATCTTATCAGTTTATTGGCGTCAATTGGGGGAAGAATGGCTATGAGGTCCTTTCGCCCGTCCGGATAATGTCTCGAGCCTGATCGGCTTTGGCCTGTGCTGGAGCAAGCTCGCTTGCGGAAGGACTGGCCGAAGTCCGGTCCAGCCGGTGATACCTCGGCGCACGATACGCCCTTTTTCCCATTCAACGCATAATCAGGAAACTTAGGCTAGAGCGCAACTATGACTCCGAATAGCGATAGTGCCAATCCAAGAAGCGATAGTTGATGAGCGCGATAGATCGCAGCCCAACCGGCGTCTGTCAGTCGCCAGACATCTTGCGTTTCCTTAAATTGCAGGTTCTCAGGCAACGAATCGTTCTCATTTAGACGACAATGATTCACCCCCTGATGCAGTACTTCAATCCACCCTCGCAGTATGCAGGTTTGAACCATTGGCATACTTTCTTCATTAATCGGTGCCGCGTACTCAATCACCCAGACATTTCCAGGCATGATCATGCCAACTCGTTGTTTGGCAATGCGACGAAGCAAACGATAAATCCTCCAATCATATCGCAACACTTCAAACACAGACGTCACTCTCCATAGGTATAACAAGATTTCTCACCATCTTATCTCACGATCACTCAAGCCTTTTATCAAGCTGAATCATTCCTATTCGCAACATCCCGTATGCAAATCCATTATCATCTCCACCGCCCTCTCCCGCGCCAGAGGCTAGCTTTTTTTACTCCCCCTCAAAGTCAGCAATATACTACAGCACTGGAAGAGTACACGAAATAAACATGCACAAAGCTGACCTCACGTGCAATGGGCGGCGAGATTTTTATTAGACGTCGCAGAGTATGGTGGACCCCTTGCAAGAAAGATATTGCCACGCCGCGACGCCCTCGACGAGTTGCACGGTGGCACCCAAAGCCCTCACGCCTGCACCCACTCCATAACCGAACGCGACAGAAAGGCTTCCAGCTTGATACCGTCGCCGCCGACCAGCAGGGTGCGGTCCGGCTGGAAGGCTTCGACGAAGGCGGCCATGCCGGGCAGGGCGTCGCGGCGGCGACCGCTTTTGATCTCGATGGCCAGCAACCGCCTGCCCGCACGGACCCTCCCTGTCGGGAGGAAGAATCATCGCCGTCAGGCGTGAAATCTTTTGGCTTCCGCATCATTCCAGCGGAAGGTTAAAAAATATTTTCTTGGCGTGCTCCGGGCCTTGAGCGAAGCGGGCGGTTCATTTTTCATAAGTACGCTCCAGCCGGATGAACCCAAATTATTTCGGCGAGCGTTGAACTTGGCTGAAATCTTGTAAAAAAGATATCGACATGGTGCAACAGACTGATGATCATGGTGAAGGATTGAAGCCGGATTCAGGCCACAATGCGCGAATGATTTTGCGTTTTTTTTATTGAGTAATTTTACTCAATGCGATGCGCAGTCCAAGTGGCGATGCGGTCAACACCTGCCATCACCCCGCCCTTTCAGCAAATACCGGCGTCGTTTGTCCTCGGGAAATTTCTCGATGGCGTCCGGAGCATGGTTCTGGGCATGTGCAGGTGGTGGCGTCGCAGGAAATCCTCTTCCACGTCCAGATCCCGCTTGCCGATTTCCCGGAGCATCCAGCCCACGGCCTTGTGGATCAGGTCGTGGGAGTCGGAAAGGAGGAGTTCGGCGATCCGCAGCGTCTCGTCGAACTGGTTCATCTTGATGAAGTGAAAGGTGGCCATGACCGCGATGCGCCGTTCCCAGAGGTCGGCGGAGCGGGCCAGGTTGGAGAGCGGGGCGCGGCTTTTGTCCCAAAGATGGGCGCCGACCACGTGCTCGGCTGAGACGTCGACGAGGTCCCAGTTGTTGATATGGCGCGTGTTGGCGAGATACAGATCGAAGATTTCCCGCTTCTGGTCGGCGGTCCCGCGCTGATACCGACCGATCAGAATCAGCAGGGCCAGGAGACGTTCCTCGTGTATTTCCGAGGTCAGGAGGGTTTGCGCGTCGGCCAGGGGCATTGCCCGGAACATCCGGGCGACCTTGCGGGTGGCGGGGACACGGACGCCGAGGAACCGGTCTCCTTCTCCGTATTCACCGGGACTGGTCTTGAAAAACCGTTGCAGATGCTTCGCGTCCGTTTCGCTGGCGAACTCGCGGAGTGTGTCGCGGGCTTCTTGAAGCATGCATGCTCCTATTCAAGATGTCCTGACGTATAAGTAAACATTCTCGACGCGGCTTCCGCTGCGAGGGCAACCGACTGGACGCAGTCAGCCCCGGCCCGTTCCCGCGACGCGGAAGCGTCGCGGGAACGCCGGGCATCACCGGCACCGAACCACGCGGCCAAGGAGCCACACTGGAAGTCACCATATGTGCCCCGCGTGGTTCGGTGTCCGTGTGCATGCCCTTGTTAGCATTCATCCAGATACTTTTTTATTAAGTCAATTCTATTATTTAAGTCAGCCGCTACCTCTATTACATTTTTTATAATGATCCTATAGTAATCCCGTTGCCTACAAGCATAACTAAGTTTGTTTGTCTCGTAAACTAACGCATACATATGCTCGTATTCCCTTAAATCAGTTAATCGGAGCTTCAATAAATTTAATCTGTCGATAATCCACTTCATCTCGTCTATTGCGAATGGCTGGCCATATTCGTTCAGTTCTTTCCATAACTCTTCCATATCGCCTAGCGCACCTGTACACTGTGATGCTAGATGACTATTAATGTTTAGTTCGTCGTATAATTTTGTGATCTTGCTATCGAGCTCTGCCGCAAAGCTTAAATTCGCCGGATCGGTTATAGCATCAACAAGATCATACATTTTGTTTGGCGGTTTTAGACCATGCTGTAAAAAGATATTCTTTGATTTCTTAAGAAGCTTTCTAAGTAATAAAGCGTTTTCAGATGTTGTTTCCCCTCCTTTGTCGAGAAGTGGTATTCGTATTCCGTTCTTAATCTTCCGCTTGGCGAGATAATCTGGCACTTGGCCTACTGAATCATTTGTGATATCAAAAAGGAGCGAGCATCTTAAAAAGTCATTTGGTGTGACAAGGTGGTCTTCCTTCTCAAACAAGGGAAAGCCAGCCTCCCGAAAAATACTAGCGACGAGTTGAGAGCAAAAATATTTCTCTGATTTTTTTGTCTTCTTTCTTTCCAATACTGCTAGGATCGCACCAATAAAATCATAGCCTCTGCTTTGGTGTCCCTTCGCAATATCCCTTATATTTGAACGCACTTCATGAGCTTGAGAGTCGTCTTTGAACAATGGCCTTAAAACTGCTATATTTGATTTATCTTCTACAGCAAACCTCAAGCAGCTAGTATATTGAACACCGCTACCTATTGCCTCTATCATCTGTGACTCACCTAGAGCTAGATAGGCATGTGAAAAATGGCCTTTGGTGACTTTAGATATTATCTTGCTGTGTTTAGCTGGCCCCCTAATTAACACTATATCTCCGGTACCTATATTAGTTCTTAAGCTATACATAATATTTACCTGACGTTGATGGTGTAATATGAAATCTATTCATGCGTACTGAACTACCGACATAGTGCATGCTAACGCCGCCATAAACGGCGCGAGGAACGAGCGTCCGGCGACAGCAGGGAGCAAATTTGATGGCCTTGTTAGCCACGAATTCACTCCGCAACCTCTTTAAGGTTCTCTAATGGCACCCACCCTGATTCTGTACTGGCCGATTTTTCACACCATAGCCAGCCATTCAAAACCCTTGAACCAATGAGTAGCTCTCCTTCCAGAACATTTAGCTCTTTTGCCGTGTAGTCATCAAGTGCTCTAGCGTGTGAGTTCTCGATACGCTCGATAATCTGACCAGGAACCCAGCCGGGCTCTTGCCCAGGTGTAGTGCAGAGGAACCAGTTATCCCAACCCTCAGACCCTTCGTATTCTTCACCTACAAGAAGAGGATCACCTTTTTTAAAGGTGATGGGCTTAGGGAACTCACTCTCATGTGAGCTGACAACGATATATTTATTAGGGCTCATGGGACTCCCATATTTTGGCTACGCCGCGCTCACCGGCAAAGTTGAAGCGCAGCGGAAACTTTGTCCGAGTGCAGCGCTTTGTTAGCCATACCATCTGGCAGTGACGCAAAACTCGAATAGCTCTTTTTTGCTGTTGCGTTTTCTTACCACTCTTGAATGAATTTCTTGATAACCAAGCATACGAAGTGACTCTTCAAACAAAGACTCCGAATTAACATGTACGCCGTAGAAGGTGGAGTTTCCAACTATGTAATCTACTTTCGCATCCACGCTTAACCTTTGCCTAAGCGCCGCAAAGTGTAGATGCATATCATGAAAGTATTTATGCACATACCTTCCCATTAAGTCTGCATTTTTATTCTCACACCGGCTGATCTTTTCGCACGTTATATACAACTCTTCTGGCAAGATAACGTTGTCTGCACACCATTCTTTTAGCTTGCTGGTTGCGGTACCCCAAGTGCCACCAATTGCCTTCCAGTCGAGCTGCCCAGCCTCTTTCGCCTCATTAAGGAACTTTGTCCAATACATATATGGACGAAGCTCCCTTATATAGCTCATTCTATTAGGATAAGGCGGCGATGTTATGACATGGTCATATGTGCAGTCGTCGATACTTGGCATTTCGCGAGAGTCAGCATAAAAAACTGAAACTGTACCCGGGAACTCGTACTTGGCGCTCTCTAAAATAAGCTCCAATACATCACAGAAAATCTTTTCAATCTGCTTTACCTCAAACCTAGTCACACCACATTTAAATGACATAGAGACATGATTAAATGCTGCTGAAGACGTCTCTATGATTAGCCGACAGAAAGAAATCCACACTAGATTTGCATATTTGCATTCACCGGGCTCTCCAAACTCCTTTACAATAAGAGCCCTAAGCCCCGACAGTATTGGAAGTGTATGACCACACCACCACCGCTCAATGTTATGAATTGGCGGAACCCAGTTTTCTTCATTTGCTTGGAGCTGAAGGCTTGAAAGTAACTTATAAACCCGGCCCCTGGTCTTATCTAAATCAGATTTATTGAACTTTGCACACTTGGCATTACCAAACCAAATAAGAAACGGATTTATGTCGAAAAGGTGAGAATGCATTCCTGATTCAGCGGCACAGACACCTGTAGTCCCTGTTCCGGAAAATGGATCTAATATCATTGCGTTGCGCGGAGTTTCTTCAACAAGCTCCTCCACCAACTTAACCGAATATGCTGGCGTTAGTCTAAGCCAGCCATGACGGCCGATATTCTTGTTGAACTTAAATGTATAATCTGACCTTTGAGCCACTTCTGTCATTACTCTGCACTCAGTAGATGTTCTAACACGTTTTCTATTTCGCCTTTCAAGTAATCTGAATTCCTTTCAAAGAACCCAGCCAAATCAAACCCAAGGATCTGATCAAAAAATGCGAACAAGGAAATATTTGGATTATCGTTAACTTGGCCCACCAAGATGCCACAGCTGCTATTCCTATACCTAAGAACGATATCTCTATCAATTTGTGACGAGAAAATAGCGAAAACTGGAAAGTATCCTTTTGACCAAGCCACGGCTGCGTTATCAATATCGCCATTTTGGCGTTTGCTATCTTTACTCTTATACCCTTGTCGAACCTCGAAAACCACGCCGTATTTTGGATGTTCAACACCAAGTTCGTCGCAGTATTGCCTGAGCCAGTTATCGACTCTACCCTTTAACTCATCACTTGCAATTTCCGAAAGTTCAAGTCTGCCATCTAGGCTCAGTTTTTTATTTCCTCCCGCTCTAGTTTGAGCTGTATAAGACCACTCAGCTAGCCTAGGGTCAGAATATGCTGTCATATCTATAATAATCTTTCGGAACAGCCGCTCGCAGCCAATCCCTATTTGACGATAAATAGATGTCATCCCACCGGCCGCCTTGTGCGCCGCGTACATTAAGTCACTGTTAAGCCCTATCCATGCGTAAAAAGGATCTGCTCCATAAAGCTCCTGGAAACCCTGCAGGTCTACACCATTCCCTGAGGCATTCCCTAGTTTAGGCTTGTAATCCATGCACTTCCGAATTGGCTCCAGGAATATTTCTAAGTACTGCTCTTCCATATTGATCTCACTTAAATCTGAATTTTTACTTCAGGCTAACAGTGTTATTATACGGAACTCGCAAAAATCCGCCCCTCCAAATTCCCGACCTTAACACCAGCTGATTCGGCAAGCAATTTTTGAAAAAATTTTCCGCATTTGCCACGTTATTTCAGCTTATTGAGAAAAGTCTGTCAAATCCTTCATGACTCCGAAGTCAGCTTTATGCCTTCTCCTGAAGTCAGCTTTATGCGGCAGCCGTATAATCATCACAAGTGCGGGGCATAAAGCCAACCTCGGAGGAAATGATGGACGCATCCGTGATCATTTTTGACGAAGGCCTTGAAGGCCAAGTGTCCCTCCTGATCGTCATCACGCATATCGGGAAGCCATCGTCAAATTCCGGTACTGGCTTCGGAAGCCCCATATAGTGCTAACTGTTGAAAGCACTAAACTACTTTTGGAATGGAGGCAATCGTATCTGGATCATTGATCAGGGCAAATTTGTGCTCGAACCACGGGCGCTCCGGATCGGTATCGAAATCATGATCGGCATCGATTATTGGTCACTTTCCGCATCCCGGCTCCACCTGCGCCGGGTGCCCGTCATCTGCGGGCCTTGCCCGTGATCGACTCCAGGCGGACCCTGAAAACCTTGGTCTTGTCGAAGAATCCGTCAATGTATTCAAGTCCCTGCGTGAAGTAGTCGGGCGAATATTTCCTGACGAGCAAGACCAGTCCTGCCCTTTTTTCCTCGTCGAAAAGCTCTTCCACGATCCCCGCGGCAACTACGCTTTCGTATTTTGTACCGAACTTCTCAGGCAGCACCTCTGTCTTGCCGACCACGCAAAACGAGACCTTCCCGTTCACGGAGAGCAAATCGATCTTCTTTCCCTCCAAAGCGCAATGGAAGAAGATGCAATCGCCATCAAAGGCGAAATTCAAAGGGATGCCGTGGGGCGAACCGTCCAGGGATGCCATGGAGAGTACGCCGTATTGCGCCGTTTCCAGGAGGATTCTTGCCTCCTCAATGGTTGTTGCGCGATCTTTACGTCTCATTGGTTTTCTCACTTTGATGCGGTTGCGAGGGAGAGCCGAAGCTGTTTAAACCGCCCGCAGCGCGTCATCCCTGCCCGGCTTGGCGTCAAAGCGGAAACCGGCCGCGGGGTCAATGAACCGCCGGATCAGCCAGGCCGATGCGATGCGGCCCGCAACCGTTCATTCCAACTTACCTTCCCGCCAGGACCATGCACATTTCATGGAGGCTGACGACTTCCGTGGTTTCACTGATCGGATACCGTTCTTCCCCCGGATAGACGACGAATGCCCGGGAAGGGTTCACGTCCGCGAGGGCGAGATGGAATCCTTTTTCAAGCCTGGGGGACAGGCTGTTCTTGATTTCGACGGCCCAGAGTTCGCCTCCGGGAAATCTCAGCAGCAGGTCGATTTCGGCGCCCGCTGCCGTACGAAAGAAGTTCGCCCTGGTCCGAACCGGGGCCGCGGCCAGGAGATTCTCGATCACAAATCCCTCCCAGCTCGCGCCGGCCACGGGATGCCCGGCAAGTTCATTATGGTCTGAGATGTCCAGTAGTGCGTGCAGCAGGCCGCTGTCGCGCACATAGATTTTCGGTGATTTGACGAGTCGCTTGCCCAGATTGGCATGGAAGGGCGACAGCCTGCGCACCAGCAGCAGGTCCACGAGCAGGTCGATATACCGCGTTACGGTTTGGGCGCTTACCCCAAGGCTCGCCGCAATGCGGGAGGCGTTCAGGAGCGTGCCTTGCCCATGCGCAAGCATGGTCCATAATCGTTGCATCGTTTCCGCGGGCAGGCGCGGACCGAACATCGGAACATCCCGCTCCAGGTAGGTCCGGATGAAATCCTTGCGCAGGGCCAGGCTTGTCGGGTCGTCTTCAGCGAGAAAACTGTCCGGGAAACCGCCACGAATCCAGAGGTCGAACTGTTTCGACGGAACATCCGCAACCTCCAGCACGTCGAACGGCCCCATATCCACGTATGCGATCCGACCGGCAAGGCTTTCACCCGACTGCCTGAGCAGCTCAATGGAAGCGGAGCCGAGAAGCAGAAACCGGCCGACTCGCCGGCCACGGTTTCGTCCCTGGTCGATAATGCCTCGCAAGGACTGAAACAGTTCCGGCACACGGTGGATCTCGTCAAGGATGACCAGACGGTCCTCATACCTGCTCAGAAAAAGAACCGGCTCCGCCAACTTCTGACGATCTCCGGGATCTTCGAGGTCAAGATACAGTGATGGAAGGTCATTGCCGATGGCCAAGGCCAGGGTGGTTTTCCCCACCTGACGCGGCCCGATCAGGGCCACCGCGGCTTGACGTTTCAGAGCCGACTGGATGAAAGGAAGGATGCGTCGCGGAATCATGCTTGCAATCTATCCATCACGTGGTGAATTTGCAAGGTAGTTTTATCAGTCTATTGAAAAATCCCCAATTGCTGCGTCGCTGCAAGTCATCTGTACACCCGGCAACCTGTTAATATACTAGGTTTCATAAAATGCTTTCTCTAATTGCCTAAGTATTTGTTCACTCTGTTTTGAGCGTTGGTGCGAATATTAAAGTAGTAAAATGGGTAATCAAAGCTATGGTATACACCCCTGGGGAATCCATGCCGCGTTAATTCATACAGAACGTCTTCATCGGCCGTCGTACAGATCAGCACACCATTTGCAATATCGACACGGGCGTCGGCGTATTGTGGCACCGGTTCAAATATCAGGGTCGAAGGATTTGGCATGATCGATCCCAGCCCCTCGTCCCTGGTGGCGAGCGTCTCGGTTCTCGTCCAGCTGATGGGGTTAATCACAAGGCCGATCAGTCCGGATAAGACCGGATTGACGCCCGGCACAACATCAGGCGCCTGAGTGTTGTAAGAAATGATAACCCCCGTGTCGTCCGGGCCTTCAGCGAATTTCAAATGCGGATGGTCCGCCATATTTTGAGCCGTTACGGGATAGCCGATTACGTAGGCGGCAACCATTCTCTGGTAAACCTTCGGATGATCTTTCAGATATCCGGTCAAAAGATTAATCAAGACGTTAGCCCCCTGCGAATGACCGGCTAAAATAAACGGCCGTCCGGCATTGAAGTGCCTGATGTAGTAGTCGAAGGCCGCAACGGCATCCCTTGTCGGTATGCCAGCTATCAGGGCGTCATGCTCAGGCAAGGGCAGCGTTAAAGCATAGGCCGCATCCGCTTGCCGATAGTAAGGCGCATAAACATTGGCAAAGGTTTCAAAGGCGGTCGCCTGTCGCGCATAGACGGAGGCGGAACCGGCCAGCATGGATGGATTGTCGATGTCACAAATGTTCGGATCGCTGTCATGAATCTTTTGCCAAGCCGTCGGATAAAGATAAAAAACATCCACGTTATGGGATACAACAGGAATCGACAACCAATGCGTGTCCTGTGAGTAATCGGTTCGAACATGAACCGGAGAACTATCTCCGCCACCTCCGCATGCGGCAAGGAATAGGCTTACCAAGACTGCAATCGTCAAGAATTTAATGTTAATCAGGTTCATGACTCAGTGCTCCGGTTCCGATAGAATAGAATTGTTTTTTGACGTTACGTACGTACAACTTGCCGCGCGGATTCACATCGCCTGTCCCTAGAGGCTTTAGGGTCGGACCTAGCCATCATGCTCAAATATCAGGATAAATGTCCCAAATCAGTATGTTTTCAGAGCTTAGAAGCCTCATTTTGCCCTCAAAAACATCATTATAAGCCGATACAGGCTCTTTCAGAGTACATGACCCAATCTTGCTTACTTCACGAACTCTTCTGCCACAAGCTCTTCCGCCAAGCCTGCAACAAACGCTACAGTAATTTTATGACCAACGGTGTCTCGTTTTCATTGACATGTTCTGCAATGATGTTTTTTGAACGGACTGTGGATAAGGACTTTTAAAACTCAGTTAAACTCAGTTCCCCGCATATCCTTGCGGACGGCGTGTTCCATGTCGGCCAATTCGTCATCGGTCAGAAACCCGAAATGCGATTCCCTCTTTTTCGCCGAAAGAATTCTCTTTCAGCGAATCCACCTTTCTCCCCTTATCGGACAGCCGACAAAGGACTTTTTCAACAATCAGTTGCGGAAAATTTCTAGTAGGGAAGGCAACCGTGGGTAGGGACAGGCAAAAGAAATTATTCTCAATTCGGTAATCTGAAAGACGTTTCCAGCGTTCGACTCATAAAGGCAGCGGCAAACCGCCTGATGGCAGTTTGCCGCTATCTGGTTCGCTCACGGAAAGAAATTTCGATCTCGATCCGCAGGCGGCCTGCGACGGTAAAAGGTCATACGTTGATCTTCGGACACGTAGCCAAGGCTTTCTGGAGGTCGCATTCGGCGAACTCGTCGTCCTTGAGCTTGCCCTGGTTGAAGGCGTCGTAGGCTCCGAGATCAAGCAGGCCGTGTCCGGAATAGAGAAAGACGATGACGGTATCAGGGTCGCTTTCCTTGGCCACGTCCATGGCTGCCTTGATGGCGTGGGAGGTTTCGGGCGCGGGCAGGAAGCCTTCGGTTTGCAGGAACAGCTTTGCCGCATCGAAGACGTCGTTTTGATAATAGGCGCGAGGCTCCACCATACCCTGGTCAACCAGGTGAGAGACGATGGGCGCATCGCCGTGGTAGCGCAGGCCTCCGGCATGAATGGGCGGCGGGAAGTAGCCCGAGCCCAAGGTGTGCATTTTCAGCAACGGGGTCATCTTGGCCATGTCGCCGTAGTCGTAGCGGAATTCGCCCTTGGTCAGGGTCGGGCAGGCTTTGGGTTCCACGGCCACGAAGCGCGGGCCCTTGCCGTGCATCTTTTCCGGCACAAACGGTAGGACAAGACCGCCGAAATTACTGCCTCCGCCTACGCAACCAACCAGGACATCAGGTTTTTCTCCAGCCAGGGCCAGTTGTTTCTGGGTTTCCAGGCCGACGATGGTTTGGTGGAGCAATACGTGGTTGAGCACGCTGCCCAGGGAGTACTTGGCGTCGTCATGGGTAGCCGCGTCTTCCACGGCCTCGGAAATGGCCAGACCCAGGCTGCCGCCGGAATCGGGATTCTCGGCCAGCACGGCCCTTCCCGCATTGGTCTTGTTCGAAGGCGAGGGAAAAACCTCGGCCCCATAGGATCGGATCAACACGCCCCGGTACGGCTTCTGCTCGTAGCTGCATCGGACCATGTACACGGTGCATTCCAGTCCGAACATCTTGCAAGCGAAGGACAGCGCCGTGCCCCACTGCCCGGCCCCGGTTTCGGTGGTCAGACGCCGCACGCCTTCCTGCTTGTTGTAGTAGGCCTGGGCAATAGCCGTGTTCGGCTTGTGGGAGCCGGCCGGGGAAAGGGACTCGTTTTTGTAGTAGATCTTGGCCTTGGTTCCCAGGGCCTTTTCCAGGCGGTGCGCCCGAACCAGGGGGGTGGGCCGAAACAGGCGATAGATGTCCCAGACCGGCTCCGGGATGTCGATCCAGCGTTGCGAAGACATCTCCTGCTCGATGACGGACATGGGAAAAATGGCGGCCAGCTTTTCCGGCCCCAGGGGCTGTTGGGTAGCGGGGTCGAGCGGTGGCGCCAGGGGCGGGGAAAGGTCGGGCAGCACGTTGTACCACTGGCGGGGCATGTCCTTCTCGGGCAAGTTGATGCGATAATCCATGAAGTGGGTCTCCTGCTGGGTCGATAGTTTATAGGGGCGGCGAGTCGCCGTGAGGCCGTGAAAGCCGATGGGGTTTTTTGGCCGGAAGGCGTGAAACTGTCAACATGCGCCGGGGATGCGCTCGGATGGTGACGAGGCGTGTTGATCAGCGGAGCGGAGGAGAAAGCCGAAGAATACGTTCCACGATGGCCGTGGTGGAAAAGCCCGGCAACAGATCGAGGCTGAAAACCTCGCCGCCCCAGGATGCGACCTCCGCCGCGCCGACGATGCGATCCTTGGCCCAATCGCCGCCCTTGATGAGCACGTCGGGCTGAATGGCCTTGATCAGCTCCAGCGGAGTGTCCTCATCGAAAGCGATCACGGCGTCCACGCACTCCAGGCCGGCCAGGACGTAGGCGCGCTGTTTAAGCGGCGTGACGGGTCGCGAAGGACCCTTCAGTCCGGTGATGGACGCGTCGCTGTTCAAGCCGACGACCAACATGTCGCCGTGGGCGCGGGCGCGGCGAAGCAGGTGGACATGGCCGGCGTGCAGGATGTCGAAACAGCCGTTGGTGAAGACGAGGGGGCGTGGATGGGCGCTGGCGCGGTTACAAAACGCTTCCAAAGACTGAATTTTGGGGTGAGTGAGTTCCGATGGGGGCATCAATTTTTGGAAAAAGCCTCGAATCGTTGGACGGCGCTGGTATTCAACTTGAAGGTCAGGGCGTAGAGGTGGTGGAAAAAGTCGACGTATTCCACGAAGACATAGTCCGGCACATGAATGCGGGCCGCTGAAAAGTTCAGAATACAGTGGATGTTCGATTCTACGAGGTAGTTGGCGGCGCGCTGGGCGCGATCCGTAGGTGTGGTGATGATGCCGATCTCAATGCGCATGTCCTTGACGTTTTCTTTCATCCGTCGCGGACACATCACTTCCAAACCGGCGATGGTTTCCCCTATCTTGAACGGATCGCAGTCAAAGGCGGCTACTATTTGGAATCCACGCTTCGGAAAGCCTTTGTAGCGAAGCAGGGAACGCCCGAGGTTGCCGACGCCGATCAGGGCGGTACGCCAAATGCGGTCCGTGCCGAGGGAAACTTTGATGGACTGGATCAGCTTGCCGACGTAATAGCCGACACCGCGGACGCCGAATTCTCCGAAATAGGCAAGATCTTTGCGGATTTGGGACGGGTTGACGTCACAAGCGCGAGCAAGCGCCTCGGAGGAGACGACTTCGATCTCCTCGTCGTTCAGCGCCTCGAGTACCTGGAGATACACGGCCAGGCGCTGGATCGTGGCCCTGGGGATGTGTTTGCTTTTCACAGGTATGTGTGACGAGTTGTGAAAATAGGAACATGTTTGCGGCCAAAAAAGACCGCCCTCTTGTCGAGAGCGGTCTTTTTTGTTCTTCGAGTGAAGAAATGTGCCGTGTTAGCCGATGAAGGGGTTGGCGAACAGCAGAATCAGGTTCACGACCAGGGCGTAAATGGCCAGGGACTCGATGAAGGCCATACCCAAGAGCAGGGTCACGGTGATCTTGCCGCTGGCTTCGGGGTTGCGGGCGGTGCCTTCGCAGGCCGCCTTCAGGCCCATACCTTGAGCGATACCGCAGCCGAAGGCGGCAATGGCCATACCCAGGGCGGTGGCCATGGCGATCATGGAGATGGTGCCGGGAGCCACATCGGCGGCAAAGGCAACGGAAGCCAAACCCATCAGGGCCACGGTGTTCAGGGCGATCAAAAACAGTTTGCGCATTGGACTACGTCCTCCTTAAAAGAGAGTGTTATAGTTGTTGGTCAAATGACCATTTCCCCCGAGAGGTGTTTAGTGGGCTTCTTCAAAGGCTCCCTTGAGGTACATCAGGGAGAGCATGAAGAAGATGAAGGCCTGCATGGTCTTCATCAACACGAAGAGCATGAAGATGGGCAGGGAACCGAGTACGGGTGCCAGGAAAAACATCAGGGCGATGACGATTTCCTCGCCGCGGATGTTTCCGAAAAGTCGCAGGGTGAGCGAAAGCGGGCGGGCCAAGTGGCTGATAATTTCAATGGGCAGCATCATGGGCGCCAGCCACCAGAACGGGCCGGTGAAGTGCTTGATATAGTGCAGGCCGTGGAGTTTGAAACCCCAGTAGTTGTAGTAAAGGAAGACGAAGATGGCCATGCCCACGTTGGTGTTGATGTTGGCCGTGGGGGCGTCCGCGCCGGGGATCAGGCCGGTGAGGTTCATGAAGAGGATGTAGATGAACAGGGTAAAGAGCACGGGGAACACCTTGCGGCCTGCCTCGCCCATGTTCTGGACGACGAAATCTTCCATGCCGCCGATCAGTGTCTCCCAGACGTTTTGACTTTTTCCCGGGACGAGGGTGAGCCTCCTGGTGGCAAGCCAGCCCAGAAAAATCAGCACGGCGATAATGACCCACGAGTACACGATGTGAATGTACTCCTTGGGAAAGTTTATCCCCACCGCATCCAGGCCTTCTTTCAAAATTAGAACGTATTGAATGTCTCCAGCCATTTTGGTCAAGCCTCCTTCACTTTTTGCCGGTGAAACCGGAACACGCCCCAGAACAGAATATTCACAACGACCGTCGAAAGCCCGACGATCAGGGCCGCCAGGGGCAGGCCCGCCCAGGCGATCAATCCGAACAGCGTCACGCCGGTCAACGCAAGTCGTCCGTAGAATCGAATCAGCGAGACGGCGACGGCGCCGTCAGGGCGATGAACGATGGATTGCAACCCTTTTGCCAGCATCCAGAAGTTCATCGTGCTGAGCGCGCACCCCGCGCCAAAGGCCAGAGCCCATGGGGCCAGCCCGGAGAAGGCCATCAGGGCGCACCCTAAAAACAGAAAATACAGCTGATTGCGAATCAGAATGCGTACGTCGTCCAGGTAGAAACCATTGCGCCGTAAAAAGGCCTCAATCTTGTGGTTTGTTCTGTCGAGCGGCCGCATCCTGCTTGTCCAACTCCCTCTGAATTTTCTTGGTTTCCATGTACATGTTCTTGAAGCCGGCGATGATCCCGAAAACCAAGAAAAGCAGAAACAGCGTGGGTTTGGTGTCCAACCATTTGTCCAGGTACCACCCGATGAGCGCACCCACGAACGTCGACGCGACGAGGTGGATGCCCAAAAGACCGGCCTGGGAGAACGGCTGCATCAGGTCTTTGTACTTGGACTTGGATCGAAAAAACATCTTTATGTTCGGCTCTTTGGTGTGAGTGTCGTGCGTTTTCGCCGGATCGATACGATTCCGCTTCGGAAGGAAAAATTTTTCGTCCGCCCCGTCTCTTCGTGCAAACATTCACATGCCCACGGCGTCTATCACAGCGCTCCGGAGCAAGTCAACGAGGTCGGCGAAAAAAAACAACGTGGCCGCCTTCGTGAAAGCATCTCTTCGTGTCGCCGGCTTTCAATGGCCTGCCCCGTGGGCGGCGGGCCTCGTGGCGGGATGACAAGTTTCCTGGAAGCGAATAGGAATCCTTCTTGCCCGACACGGCGCAGTGGCCGAGGCGACGGACGGCCGAATGTCGTCCCGTCCGCCACCGTTCGCCGGGGAGCGCGGGTATTCCCTGAAAACAATAGAAATCACTGGAATCGTTTGGAGGAAACCGGAATTCGTCATGTCCATACCTAAAGCATTGCCTTCCCAAAGTCTGCGCGCGCGGCTCGACCCCGAGCACATCGGCTACGCCGACAGCACCCAGATCCCCCGCGAGGACCCGGCTCCGCCCATGCAGCCCAGGGCCTTGCACGCCCTGGAGTTGGGCCTGAACATCCCCAAAAAGGAATACAATATCTTCGTTGTCGGTGAGCCGCAACTCGGGCGGACCTATCTCGTTCAGAACTACCTGACCCCGCGCGCCGCGCAACGGCCGACCCCGCCGGATTGGGTCTACGTCTTCAACTTCGAGGATCCGGATCGTCCTCTGGCCGTCTCCCTGGCCCCCGGCGCGGCCAAGACGTTCAAGACCGAGCTGACCGCCGTGGTGCATCGCATCCGTGACGAGGTGCCGAACCGTTTCAGCCAGGACCAGTATTTACGGCAAAAGGAAAAACTGGTCCGCCAGTTCCAAAACTCCAAGGAGGAGTTGATTCTCCAGATGGAGGAACAGGCCGACGGACACGGGTTCAACCTCTCCTTCGACGAGCAGGGCAACGTCAACCTGTTTCCCGTCGTGGACGGGAAGGTTTTGAACAGCGGCGACGTGGAGAAGCTGGAATCGGGGGTGCGGTTGAAGCTGCGCAACGAAGGCGATCAAACCTTGGACGCGATGCTCGGCCTGCTGCGCCAGATCAACGCCCGTGAGCAGGATTTGCGGGAGGCGGAACGCAATTTGGAGCGAGACGTGCTGGAACAGGTGCTGGTCGAAGCCCTGGAGCCTTTCATCGCTCAACATGTCGAGCACGAACGCCTCCATGCCTTCTTGACGGCATTGCGAGGGGACCTGCTGGACAACCTGGATCAGTTCAAGCCGAAGGAGCCGGGGCCCCAGGGCGGAGGGCCGGAAGCCATGGCCTCCAACGAAGGCTTTTTCGATCGGTATATGGTCAATCTGTTCGTGGACAACAGCCGTTTAAGCGGAGCGCCGATCATCGTCGAGGACAATCCTACGTTCTTCAACCTTCTGGGCTGCATCGAGCGCGAGGCTGAATGGGGGGCCCTGTTCACCGACTTTTCCCTGCTCAAGCCCGGCGCCTTGCACCGGGCCAACGGCGGGTTTCTGGTCCTGCACATCGAAGACGTTCTCCAGCATCCCCAGGCCTGGGAAGGTCTTTTGCGGGCACTGCGCTCCATGCAGATTCGCATCGAAGACCCGGGTGATCATCACGAAACGATCCGTACCAAGACCATCACTCCGGAACCCATCGCCCTGGACGTGAAGGTGATTCTCGTGGGCACGGACGAGGCCTACGACCTGCTCCTGGCCTACGACGACCGGTTCCCCAAGCTGTTCAAGATCAAGGGGCAGATTCAGGACACCGTGACCCGGGACGCGGATTCCATTCACAAGTACGTTCAGACCATGGGCCGGATGATCCGGGAGGACGAACTGCTGCCGTTCGACCGGGACGCCCTGGCCTGGCTGGTGGACTTCGCTTCCAGGCTGGCCGAGGACCAAAAGAAGTTGTCCCTGCGTTTGCCCATCGTCCGCGAACTGATGATCGAGGCCTCGGCCATGGGAACCATGCGCCAAGCCGCCATGGTCGACAGGCGAACCCTGGAGGAAGCCTGGGAGGCCCGCAACTACCGGGCCAATCTGTACGAAGAGGAATTTTTGTCCGAGTACGACCGGCAGTTGATCAAGGTTGCCACCACCGGCAGCGCCGTGGGCCAGGCCAACGGTCTGTCCGTCTCGTTCCTGGGGGACTACGAGATGGGGCTGCCGCATCAGATTTCGTGCAGCGTCGGCGTCGGACACGGCGGGATCATCGACCTGGAGCGGGAAGCCGAACTCGGCGGACCGATCCACACCAAGGGCATGATGATTCTCAAAAGTTACCTGCTCAAGCTCTTTGCCCAGAACAAGCCCGTGGTCCTCACCGCCAGCCTCTGTTTCGAGCAAAGTTACGCCCAGGTGGACGGCGACTCCGCTTCGGGCGCGGAACTGGCCGCGCTGATCTCGGCCCTTTCCGGTCGTCCGAACAACCTGGCCCTGGCTTTCACCGGCGCAGTCAGTCAATCCGGGGCGATCATGGCCGTGGGCGGGGTGACGCGCAAGGTGGAGGGTTTTTTCGAGGTCTGCCGCCGTCGCGGTCTGACCGGCAGCCAGGGAGTGATTCTGCCCGAGGACAACGTGGTTCACCTGATGCTCAAACAGGACGTGATCCAGGCCGTGGAGGAAGGACGATTCCATATTTATCCGGTCTGCTGCATTGAAGAGGCTTTGGAGATTCTGACCGGGCTGCCGGCCGGGCGGCGGCTGAAAAACGGTTCCTTCTCCGCGGGCAGCTTGTACCGCTTCGCGGATGACCGGCTCAAGGAACTGGAAGAGTTGGCCACACGGGATTCCTCGTCGCGAAAGCCGCGTCGGGCGTCGCCCAAGGCGAAGAAGGCCATTGCGGCGCCGCTCTCCGCCGAAGTCAAAGGACGGCGACCTCGGGGATAATTCGTGAACGTCCGGCTGTCCGTGATCATTCCCGCCTTTCGGGAGGAGCGGGGCATCACGTCCCTGGTGGACCATTTAACCTCCCGCGCCCTGAGGGAAACGGCGGAAATCCTGGTCGTGGACGGCGATTCGGAGCAGCGCACCCTGGTCGCCCTGCAAGGCCGGGACGTGATCCGGATCGGCTCGGATGCAGGGCGGGCGCGGCAGATGAACGCCGGGGCCGCCCAGGCGCGCGGCGACGTGCTGCTCTTCCTGCACGCGGACACCCGTCTGCCGCCCGGCGCTGATACGCTGATTTTTCAGGCACTCCGAAATCTCCGGCTCGTGGGCGGGGCCTTCAGGCTGGCCATCGACTCGCCCCGTCCGGCCCTGGGCTTGATCGCCGCCGCGGCGAATCTGCGCACCAGGCTGACCAGGGTTCCATATGGCGACCAGGCCATTTTTTTGCGTCGTGCGGCCTTTGAGGAACTGGGCGGATACGCGGACATTCCCTTGATGGAGGATCTGGAACTGATGCGCCGGGTTCGGCGCAAGAGATGGCCCGTGGTTCTGCTTCGCGAGGCCGCGCTTACTTCGGCCCGGCGCTGGGAACAGGAAGGTGTCTGGAACTGCACCCTGCGTAACTGGGGCGTTCGGCTCCTCTATCACTTCGGCGCGTCTCCCGCGAGGTTGCGGCGATTTTATCCCACCGCCGAGTCCCTCGATTCAGGCGCGCGCCCTTTCCCGCCCTCATGAACCTTTCAACAGCCGCCCTTTCGGACTGCGTGGTCGTGATGATCAAGCATCCGCAACCCGGGCGGGTGAAGACCCGCTTGGTCGCGACATTGGGAGCGGAGAACGCCGCTGCCTTGTATCGGTGCTTTGTCCAGGACGTCTTGCGTACCGTGGACGCCTTGGAGGGACGCGTTCTGCTGAGCATTGCCCCCTGGGACATGCGGGCGGATTTCGCGGCGTGGCTGGGAAGTGAGCGCTGGTTCCAGCCCCAGGTCGGACCTGACCTCGGCGCGAGAATGGACGACGCTTTTTTCCGGGCCTTCGAGGCGGGACACGACCGGGTGGTGCTCATCGGAAGCGACCTGCCGGATTTGCCCGGAAGCCTGCTGGTCGAGGCGTTCCGGATTTTGGACCGCCGTGAGGTCGTCCTCGGCCCGGCCCGGGACGGCGGTTTTTATCTGCTCGGGTGGGCTCGGCGGGCTTTTCGACCCGGCCTGTTCACCACCGTCCCCTGGAGTACGCCGAGGGTTCTTGCCGAGTGCCGGGCGGCCCTGCTTCGAAGCGGCCTGGAGCCGCGTCTTTTGGGACCCTGGTCCGATGTGGACGATGAAGCGGGTCTGCGGCAACTCGTCCAGCGAAATCTGCTGCCCCACGACGCGGCCACTCGAATATGTTTGGCGTCGAGGGACGCCAGGGCAATTTTGTTTTCGAACCACGGGCGCTCTGGATCGGTATCGAAATCGAAATCGAAATCTTGATCGAAATCGATTTCTGGCAACATTCCGATTTCGATGGCGATTTCGACTTCGATGATTGCTGGCCCACCCATGGAGGTTCCCTTTGAACACCCTGCAATCTACCACTCTGAAAGTATGGATATTTTCCAGAGAACAAAATGGCCCTGCGTGGGACGCGAGTGCCTCTTGATTTCAGAGTGCGCCCCGGCTACGGAGAACGAAACGCCTAAACATCTGGAGCGTGCTTGGTTCCGTCGATGCAAAAGTCCACCCCGTCCTCACCTTCCTCTCCGGCCATGAGCAGATCGTCGGCTCAGCCGACCAAGCCGTCGGTTTCGATGCCCACGGTTCCGTCCGGCGGCGCGCCTGGAAGCCTGCTGCCCGCATACGTCATCGCCACGTCCAGTGACGTAAATTATGAGCATGATCGGGAAAACTTGCGTAAGATCGGGCTGGTTATGAGCTGTCGGCTGACCTCGGCAGGAGCGGTTCTGGACTTCATCCGGCACAACTCCATTCAGACAATCATCCTCGATTCTTCGGTCTCCGGCTGTCCTCTGCACGAGTTGATCTTTCAGATTCGGAAATACCTGCGCGGCACCCCTCTGAACATGATCGTCATTTCGGATGTTTCCGACGAAGGTTTCGTCATCGACGCCATCACGGCAGGGTGTACGGGTTTCATCATCCGTCCTTATACGCTGGAGACGCTCATACGCCATGCCAAAGTCAAGCCGGAGGCAGACGCTATCCAGGTGAGCGAAGAGCTGTTGTCGCAAGGCCAGGAAAGCCTTGCGAAGGGCGACTACGATGCGGCCATCCAGGAATTCGAGGAGATCGTCGCCGGAAACACCAACGACGAGAACGATGAAGCCCGGAAGTATTTCGACATGGGCATGCAGTATCTGCTGGATCGCAAGTTCGGCAAGGCTATTGTCGCCTTCAACAATGCTCTCCGATTAAACAATTTGTTTATCAAGGCGTACGAAGGTCTTGCCGAAGCGTATCGTGGTCGGGAGGACATGAAGAATTATCAGATCTATCTGCAAAAAGCCGCTGATGAATACGCCCGCCTGGATCAGTTCGCCGAGGTCAAACGTATTTTCGCCAAGATCACCAAGTACGACATTCACGCCCCCAACGCCTACAACACCCTGGGTATTGAACTGCGTCACAAGAGAATGTACGTCGAGGCGGTTCATGCCTATATCAACGCTCTCAAGTTATCTCCGAAAGACGAGAACATCTATTACAATCTGGCCAAGGCCCAAATGTTCGCGAAGCGGTTTGATGACGCCTTGCTCAGTATTCGCAAATGTTTACAGTTGAATAAAGACCATTCCGAGGCCCAGGACTTGTATCGGCTCTTCACCAAGGTGGAATGGAACGACGACAAAAACGCTCCAGTGGCGGCTGATAACAAAACACTCGATAAAATCGCGAACGACTGATGTCTCCACTTCGCCAATCCGATATTCGCGCCTGTCCGGTTTGCGGCAAGATGGTCCACCGGCCGGATGAACGGCACACCCTGTTCCACTGCCGCAACTACTTGCTCAAGCAGTTGTATCAGGAAGCCAGTCCGGTTCGGCGGGCGTCTCTTCAGGAGCGGATCGACTCCCTGAACGAGCGGCTCTCTTTGAAAGGGCAGAACCTGATCGACACCTGAGCAAAGCAAAAGACGACGGCTCAGACCAATACGGAATAGGCCGCGCCCACGAGGATCAGGCTGATTATCCGCAATCCCTGGTTCCAGAAGATCAGTTTCGCGGCCAGGGCCGGTTTGAAGATTCCGGCGTAGTACGGGAACTGGTGCCGCACGGCCCGCATGGGCGAGGAGAGGATGTTGCCCACCAGGAGGGCGAGCACGACCTCTTTCTGGCTCAGACTTCCCGCTGAGAGCAACGCTCCGGCGGCGGCGGCCCCGGCGGAAAACTCGGCGGCCATCTGGAAAATCACGACACTCACGGCCTGCGGTGAAAGCCAGGACAGCCATCCCAGGTTTTGGGCCATAAATTCTTCCACCGCTCTAAACGCGCCCCAGCGATTGAGCAGGAAAAAGCAGACGTAAATCGGCACGGTGATGGACAGAACCCGAAGGATGCGTTTTTTGAATCGCTGGACCGTGCGCTTAATGGCATCCTTGAATGAAACCGGGCCTTTTTCATCCAGTCGGCAGGAAACGCATCGCTCTGTGGGCGGGGGCAGGAAGAATCGGGAAAACAGCAGAATGAACACGGTCCGCAACATGGCCGACCCGATGGTCAACCCCAGATAGACCCCTGCCGCGGCGCCGATCAGCGGGACCAGGATGAAAAAAACGCTGGGCAGGTGAAGAAAGTACGTGGGCAGGCTGTTGAACAGGTTGCTCATGATCAGTTCACGACGACTGATCCGGCCCTGTTCGTAAGCGTCCGCGAGCATAGAGTTCGCTGAAATGCCTGAAAAAAATGCCAAGGAGAAACTGGCTCCGGCAATGTCCGAAAGCCGCCCCAGGCGCAGCAAGGGCGTGACGCCGGCGGCCACCACCCTGGTCCAGTTCAGGGCCTCGATCAGCTGGCCGACAAGCAGGCCTAAGCTGATGAACATGGTTAGCTTGAGTAGAGGCCGGATCAAGGCCGTCCAAATTTCCACGACGTCCATGGGTATTTTTGCTTCCAGTGAGGTTGATTTTCAAGATGTTTTGGGCCATTATTTCGCCTGTTTTTGGCCTCTTCAGCGACACGGCTCCTTAATTGCCCGAAATGTCATGTCAAGACTTGCCACGGAGGGGGGATTGCGGTTAGGCAGTACGTTGTCTCGGAGCGGTTCTTCCAAACTTCCATATTACCTCGGCGTTCAGCGGGTTGTCGTTTCTTCCGCATACGGGGCAAAGCCTTGAAAGTTTTGCCGTTCCTTCGCGAGTGAAAGTCGACATGACGTTCTTTTCCGCGTGCCCATGACCAGATGGTCGCGGGCGAACGTTTTCATGCCGGAGGCATTTATGAAACGCAATACCTACATACCTCGATCGCGTCCGTCTTCACCAAAGGGAATTCGATGGAGACGGATTTTTTTCGCGATCGCCCTGCTTTTGGCCTTGCCCAAGCTGGCCATGCTGGCCTTTTCCCAGATTACGGATGGGCAGGCCCCCATCCTTTCATCCTCTCTCGACGGATTGAAAAATATCGAACTGGTCGCCTTGGAGCGGAAAGGGGCTGGCAAGTCGGAAAAGTTCGTTTCCACCGACACGGCAGGCCTTGCCTCGTCTGAAGAAGTCGTCGCGGAGGTCGAACCCGTCGTCGAAGAAACCGACAGCGTCCTGGAGAAGATCGTCCGGGTGGCCCGGGGCGACACGCTGATGGGTATTCTTCTGGACGCCGGTCTGGCCCGATCCGAGGCCCATGCCGCGGTTTCCGCGCTGCAGGAGGTCTACAATCCCCGCTCGCTCAAGCCCGGACATGAAGTGGTTCTGACCTTCGTTCCCGGAGCCGAGGACGAAGAGGATGGTTTTTTCGCCGGGCTGCGGATGAAGGTGGACGTGGACCGCAATGTGATGGTCCTGCGCGAGAGCGACGAAGAATTTTTGGCCAAGGAAGAGCAGTGGGAATTGCAGGTCGCTCCCTTCGCGGCCCAGGGGGAGATCACCTCCAGCCTGTACAACGCCGCCGTGGGGGCGGGCATGCCCAGCCCCGTGTTGATTCAAATGATCCGAGCCCTTTCGTTTGATGTCGATTTTCAGCGCGACATCCAACCCGGCGATCGTTTTGAGGCCTTGTTCCAGCGCGAATTGGACGAAAGCGGCCAAGCGGTACGCGAAGGACCGCTGCTTTACGCCACGCTGGAAACCGGCGGACGGGCCTTGAGGATTTTTCGTTTTACGGCCCTGGATGGGGAAACGGATTATTTCAATGAGCGCGGGCAGAGCGTCCGCAAGACCCTGATGCTGACTCCCATCGACGGAGCACGGCTCAGCTCCGGATACGGCATGCGCCGACATCCGATTCTCGGCTACAGCCGGATGCATCGCGGCCTGGACTTCGCCGCGCCCACCGGAACTCCGATCATGGCCGCCGGGGACGGCGTGGTCACCCATGCCGGACGCAAGGGGAACTACGGGATCACCGTGGAACTCCGGCATCCCAATGAATACACGACGCTGTACGCGCACATGAGCCGGTTGGGACGCGGGATCAGTCGCGGCACTCGGGTCAAGCAGGGCCAGGTGATCGGCTATGTCGGCTCCACGGGCATGTCCACCGGGCCGCACCTGCATTACGAAGTTCTTCTTCGCGGCCAGCATGTGAATCCGGCCTCGGTGGAGTCGCCTCCTGGACGAACCTTGGAGGGACAGGACTTGGCACTGTTCAAGGCCATGACCGAACAGGTCCAAGCCCAGTACGCAGCCTTGACCGGTAAAATCGTGGCCGGCGCGGTTCAACCCGATTCGGAGTCGCGGGTGGAGTGAAACAGCTCGGGAGAACGCTCAAACCCCGGCATGGCTCTGAAAGATTTCAAAAACAAAAGGCCCGCGAAAAAGCGGGCCTTTTGTTTTTGAAATCCAGCATCTACTCAGCACATTCTGTTTCCGCTCTTGTTCCGACCCCGACAACAGCATTACTTTGTGCTGAATAGTTACGAAACCTACAGCGTTTGGCGGTAGGTAATGGATTGGCGTAAGGTTTCCTTGTCGATGAATTTCAAGTCCGTGCCCAGAGGGATGCCCTGGGCCAGACGGGTCACCTGAACGCCGGGAAAGTCTCGTTCAACGAGGTTTTTGACGTAGGAACCCGTGGATTCGGATTCCAGGGTCGTGCCCAGGGCCAGGATGAGTTCTTGAACCTGATTCTCGGACAATCGTTCGCGGAGGCGGCCCATTTCAAGGCTTTCCGGCTTCACGCCGTCCAGGGGCGACAAGAGCCCCCCCAGGACGAGGTACTTGCCCCGATACCCGCCGGACTGCTCCATGATCAGCATGGAATCCCACTCGGCCACCAGGCAGAGCAGCTCGGAGGATCGACCGGGGTCGGAACAGATCGAGCAGGGGTCCTGGTCCGAAATGCCGGCACAGGAGCCGCACAAGCAGAGCTTGTCCCGCAACTCCAGAATGCTGCGCCCCAGGTCGGCTGTTCGCTCCTTGGGCCATTTCAGCAGGGTCAGGGCCACACGGAGCGCTGATTTCGGACCGAGTCCCGGCAAGGCGGCCAACTGGTCCACCACATCCCGCAAGGTCTGGGGCAACTCCCGCACGTCGGACTTCCCCTAGAACATTCCGGGGATCTTGATCCCGCCGGTTACCTGGGCCATCTCTTCCTTCATCATGTCGCCGGCCTTTTTCATGGCCTCGTTCACCGCGGCCAGAACCAGATCCTGCAACATGTCCACATCCTCGGGGTTGACCACGGCCGGGTCGATCTTGATGGCCAGGACTTCCTGAGCCCCGTTGGCCGTGACCGTGACCATCCCGCCGCCGGCCGCCGCCTCGACGGTCCTGCGGCCCACTTCCTCTTGCAGTTTGGAAATCTTGTTCTGCATCACCTGCGCCTGGCGGACCAGGTCGCCCATTCCTTTCATCATGATGAAACGCTCCTTCAGGGGTTGCTTCCGAGGCACTTCGCTGATTCGAAGGCGGCGCGCTCCGACAACGTTTCACGCGGGCTCGGAAGAATGGTTAATGAGTTTGTCGTGGCTCCACGGAAACCACTTTTGCCTTGAACTGTTCGACGAACTCAGCCACCAGTGGATGCTTGTCCGGAGCAAACGCCGTGGTGGACGGCGAACCCTGTCTTTGACCGCCATTTTGCGGCGGCACAAGCTCCAGTTGGAGGGGGCGTCCGAAATATTCCCGGGCCACATCTTCCAGGATACGAAGCTTATTGGGGTCGCTGAGCAAGTTGTACTGGATCATGTGTCGGCAGCGCAGCGTCAGCCCCTGCTCCGTCATGGCGTATTCAATCTGGCGCAGTTTTGGATAGCGGGCCTGGTCCGCGCTGCACAGTCGGTCATAGTGCGCGAGAAAATTTTCCAAGGTCTTGGCTGAAGACGTCAAATCCGCCGTTTTCGGCGAGGACGGCGGCGGAGTCCCATTCGCTGTCTCCATGGACGGATCGAGCTGAGATCGCGGCTCGTGGACGTTTCGGGCCGCGGCGGAGAGGGGAGCGGGCGGAGGATATTCGCCGTCGAGTCCGAGTTGTTGCTCCGAGCCTTCCACGGCCCCTGGGCGTGTTTCGGCTGTCGTCGGTCCCTCAACGGTTTGGGACATTTTCCTGGGGGACTGTTGGGAGCGCTCCCGCCAGGACTGCCTGGGGGACGTTCCTCGATCCGCCGGGATCGGTTCCGGACCGACGCCGAGTCCTTGCCCGGATGATTTGTCGGATGGGGCTTTGGGCTGGCTAGGGGGAAAGGCTACGGGTCGAACCGGGCCGGTTTGCGGCGGCTCGCTTGAAAACACGCCGTCCAAGGGCACCAGCGCGGGCAGATAGGTCAGGTTCAGGAGCAGCATTTCCAGGGCCTGGGCCGGCTCCAGGCTGGTCAGCACCTTACGTTGGGCTTCCAGGGTGATCTGCCAAGCCGCGTGGATGTAGGTGGGAGAAAGGTCGGCGGCCACGCCCAGCCACGCCCGTCCTTCTTCCTCGGGCAGCTCCAGTAAAGGCAAGGCCTTGTCTCCGGCTTGGCGCAACAGAAAGAGATTGCGCCACAACCCGGCCAGCTCCCGCAGAAAAAAGCCCAGATCCAACCCGTCACGCAGCAGGTCCCCGAGCACGTCGTGCACGGCGAGGCAGTCCTGCTCGCGCATGGCCTGGATCAGTCGCTGAAACAGCTCCCCGCCGGCCAGTCCCAGGGTTTGCCGGACGTCCTCCAGGCGCAAGGCCTGGTCGCTGATGGTCAGCACCTGTTCCAGAAGGGACATGCCGTCCCGGACACTGCCCGCGGCCCGTCGGGCCAGCAATGCGGTTGCGGCCGGCTCGTATTCCCGGCCTTCCAGTTCCAGGATGCGCTCCAGGTGGGTTTGCAGCCCGGCCTGGGAAAGCATCTTGAAAACATAGTGTTGGCTGCGGCTGATGATCGTGGCCGGAAACTTGTGCGGCTCGGTGGTGGCCATGATGAAGGTCACCCGGGGCGGAGGCTCCTCCATGGTTTTGAGCAGGGCGTTGAAGGCCTCCTTGGTCAGCATGTGCGCTTCGTCGATGATGATCACCTTGTAGCGGCACTCCAAGGGAGCGTAGCCCACGTCTTCCTTGAGCCTGCGGGCCTGCTCAATGCCTCGGTTGGAAGCCCCGTCGATCTCGGCCACGTCCGGCGCGGAGCCGATGGTGATCTGGCGGCAGTGGTGGCACTTGTTGCAAGGCTCGGCCGTGGGGGCGGTCTCGCAGTTCAACGCCTTGGCGAAAATCCGAGCCAGGGTGGTCTTGCCCACGCCCCGGGTGCCGCTGAACAAATAGGCCGCGGCCACGCGGTCCTGGGCAGCGGCCCGGGATAAAATGGCCCGAATTTCCTCCTGCCCGGCGACCTGGGCGAAGGTTTGGGGGCGGTGCTTGGCGGTGAGTTGGACGTGGGACATGGGGATGAACGCTGTTCAGGCGGGTTGGTGCAAAAGCGATCCAACGGCGGATTCGAAAAGGAAAGCGGCAGTCGAAAAAGGCGAAAAGAACTTCTAATCAATTCCCGATTCCCTGACAATTCCACCGGATTTCAAAACCGTCCGGACAGCACGTAATAGGTCAGCAGCCCCGCTCCCAGCGGGACGTAGATGTACAGTCAGGGCAGGCAGCGCGAGCCCTTTTTGCGCAGCAGCAGGCCGAAGGCGGCGGCCGCGATCAGGACCGGGATAATCACGTTGATCAGCGACATGGGGTATCCTGACTACTTTCGATTCTGTTCATGGCTGGAGCGGAAATAGAGTTGCAGCGGAGTCAGGTTCAGGTTGAACCGTTTGCGGATTTGGTTTTCCAGGTATCGGGAGTACGCCGGTTTGACCAATTCCGGGTCATTGACGAAAAAAACGAATGTCGGCGGGGCCACGTCGCTTTGGGTGACGTAGAAGAATTTGGCCCGTCGGCGATTGACCACGGCGGGTTGGTGTTTTTGGGTGGCGTCGCCGAGGATGCGGTTCAACTGGCCCGTGGAAATCCGGGTCTGGCACTGATCCCAGGTTCGTTCCGCCAGGGGCAGCAGGCCGCCGAGCCCTGCCCGGGTCATGGTGGAGGTGAAAACCAGGGGGACGTGTCCGGCAAAGGACAATTCATCCTTAAACTGTTTCTTCAGGGCGTTCAGCGCATTGCGGGGGATCAGGTCGATTTTGTTGATCACCGCGATCAATGGGGTTTTTTCACGGTCCAAAAAAGAAAACAGCTTCTTATCCTGCCCGGTCAGGCCCTCCACGGCGTCCAGGACCAGCAGGGTGATCTGGGCTTTTTTGCTGCTGCGCAGAGACTTGAGGACGCTGAAGCGTTCCAGGCTGTCCTGGATGCGGGTGCGCTTGCGCACTCCGGCCGTATCCACCAGGGTGTACGTCTTGTCCCCGGCCTGCCAGGTCACGTCCACGCTGTCCCGGGTCGTTCCGGCTTCGTTGGAGACGATCACCCGGTGGTAGCCGATCAGGGCGTTGATCAGGGAGGACTTGCCCACGTTGGGCCGGCCGAGCAACGCCAGCCGCAACCCGCCGACCTTGGAATCGCCCTTCTCCTGCTCATCCTCTGTTGCCTCATCCCCTGTCGGCTCGTCCTGATCGTCTGGCTCCTCTTGCTCGTCATAGGCTTCCTTGGGCGCTTCTTTTGGCGCGTCCCCTGGCCCACTTTCCGGGGCAATCGGGGTCGGCAGCCGATCCACGATCGTCTCCCGGAGATGATTCAGGCCGTAACCATGGGCCGCGGACACGGCGAGAAGGGGGAAACCGAACCGGTGAAAGTCCGCGGTGAACAGGTCTTCCTTCTCCGCGCCGTCCACCTTGTTGACGATCAACAGCACCGGTTTGTTGGCCGCGCGCAACAGCCCGGCCACCTGTTCATCCAGGGCGTTCGGTCCTTCCCGGCCATCCACGACCATCAGCACCAGAGTCGCTTCCAGCAGGGCCTCCCGGGCCTGGCCCAGCACGGCCTGCTTGATGTTCTCGTTGGATTCCGGCTCCAGGCCGCCGGTGTCCACCAGGGCGTAGGGTTTCGCGCCGCGCAGCACCTCTCCGTATATCCTGTCCCGGGTCACGCCGGGGATATCGTGGGTCAGGGCCTTGGAAGAGCGTAACAGTCGATTGAAAAGAGATGATTTGCCGACATTGGGCCGACCGATCAGGGCCACGACGGGCAGTTCTTGATTCATGGGGTTTGGGAATCCTTAGGTTGATGCGTGTCGATGCAGATCCGAGGGCTTGATCACGCCTTTTTCCGTGATCAAGCCGGTGATCAGCTCGGCGGGGGTGACGTCGAAGGCGAAATTGAGCACCGGAACGCCCTTGGGAGTGATGCGGCGGTCCTGGATATGGGTCACCTCACGGGGCGTGCGCTCTTCGATGGGAATGTCCATGCCGGTGGGCGTGGCGAAGTCGATGGTTGAAAACGGAACCGCGACATAAAACGGAACCCCGTGCCGTTGGGCCAGCACCGCGACGGTGTACGTCCCAATCTTGTTGGCCGCGTCACCGTTGGCCGCCACCCGGTCCGCGCCCACGACCACGGCCTGGACCATGCCCTTGGCCATCAGCAGGCCCACGGCGTTGTCGCAGCACACGGTCACCGGGATGCCGTCCTGGGCCAGCTCGTAGGCGGTCAGCCGGGCGCCTTGCAAAAAGGGCCGGGTCTCGTTGGCCAGCACGGAGATGTTCTTGCCGGCTTCCACGGCTGCCCGAATCACGCCCAGGGCCGTGCCGTAGGCCCCGGTGGCCAGGGCCCCGGCGTTGCAGTGGGTCATCACCGTGTCGCCGTCCCGGAGCAGGGCCGCGCCGTGTCGGCCCATTTCCCGGTTCACGGCCTCGTCGCGACGGTGCAGTTCCACGGCCTGGATGAGCCAAGCCGTACGCAGGGCCTCCAGTCCCAAGTCCGGATGGTCTTGCCAGGTTTGGCGCATCAGGGCCACGGCCCAGGTCAGGTTCACCGCCGTGGGCCTGGCCCGGGCCAGGTCTCCCAGCTGGGCGTCCAGGTCCGCGCTCCATGACGGGGAGGTCGGGTCGATGTTGCCGGCCGCGATGCAGCAGCCGTAAGCCGCGGTCACGCCGATGGCCGGAGCGCCGCGGATGACCATTTCCTTGAGAGCGGTAATAATGTCGGCCATGTTCCGGCAGACGAACCACTCCTCGGTCAGCGGCAGGAGTCGCTGATCCAGCAGGTGCAGTTCATTGGCTTCGGGCTTGAATTGGATGTGCGGGTGCATTGTGTTCTCGTGAGAATCGGTGTGTTTGTCGGAAGAGCGTTATTGCAGCTTCTCCAAAATCAGCTTGTTTACCAGGTCCGGATTGGCCTGGCCCTTGGTCTGGCGCATGACCTGGCCGACGAAGAAGCCCATCAGTTTGGTCTTGCCGTTTTTGAAGGCCTCGACCTCCTTGGGGTTGGCGGACAGGATGGAATCCACCACGGCTTCCAGGGCGCCGGTGTCTGAAATCTGGGCCAGCCCTTTGCGCTCAACGATCTCGCGCGGGGACTCTTTGGAGGCGAAGACGTCCGGAAAGATCTGTTTGGCGATGCGCGTGCTGATCTGGCCGGAGTCGATCATGCCCAGCAGTTCGGCCAGGTGTGTCGGGGTCAAAGGCGAGTCGGCCGCGGCAGTCTTGGCTTGGTTCAGTTCCCGCAACAGGTCGGAGAGTATCCAGTTGCTGATCTTTTGCGGCTCCGGATACAGCCGGACCGCGGCTTCGAAGTAGTCCGCCAGGTCTTTCTCCGCGGTCAGGGTCTGGGCCGCGGCATCGGGCAGGCCGTACTCGGCGATGAACCGGGCTTCCCGGGCCTGGGGCAGTTCCGGGATGGAGCGCTTCAGGTCGGCCAGCAGTTCCGGGGAGATCCGCAGCGGAACCAGGTCGGGGTCCGGGAAATACCGGTAGTCGTGAGCCTCTTCCTTGCCGCGCATGGACACGGTGACCCCCTTGTCCACGTCGTACAGCCGGGTCTCCTGGACCACCCGCTCGCCGTCCTCCAGCAGGACGGCCTGGCGGGAAATCTCGTAGTCAATGGCCTTGTGCACGTGGCGGAAGGAATTGAGGTTCTTCAATTCGGCTCGGGTGCCCAGTTTTGTAGCCCCCTTGGGCCGGATGGACACGTTGGCGTCGCAGCGGAAACTGCCTTCTTCCATGTTCCCGTCGCAGATCTCCAGGTAGACAAGGATCGAGCGCAGGGCCTTGAGATAGGCCACCGCCTCGTCCGCGCTCCGCAGATCCGGTTCACTGACGATCTCGATGAGCGGCACCCCGGTGCGGTTCAGGTCCACGAAGCTTTTGTTCTCCGTGGTGGAATGGATGGACTTGCCGGCGTCCTCTTCCATGTGAATCCGGGTGATGCCGATGGTCTTTTCCGTCCCGTTGGCGGTGATCCGCAACCGACCGTGTTCGGCCAGGGGCTGTTCGTATTGGGATATCTGATACGCCTTGGGCAGGTCCGGGTAGAAATAGTTCTTGCGGGCGAACACCGAGCGCGGGTTGACGGTGCAATCCACGGCAAGCCCCATCTTGGCCGCGTACTCCACGGCCCTTCGGTTGAGCACCGGCAGCACCCCGGGCATGCCCGAGCAGACCGGGCAGACATTGGAATTGGGCTCCCGACCGAACTGGGTCGAACACGAGCAGAAAATTTTGGTCCGGGTGCGCAATTGGGCATGCACCTCCAGGCCGATTACGGCTTCATACGCGGACACGACGCGTCTCCTTTGTCGTTCTATGGTTCGTTACGATTATACGCAGGGCGGCTCTTCACCGGTCAAGTAACTGTGCATGGCCCGGGCCGCCTGTTTGCCCTGCCCCATGGCGCTGATCACTGTGGCCGCGCCGGAGACGATGTCCCCGCCGGCGAAGACGCCCGGCTTGGAGGTGGCCATGGTTTCCGGGTCCGCCACGATGGTCCCGCGCCTGCCCACCTCGATGCCCGAGGATGTTCTGGGGACCAGGGGGTTGGGCTGGTTGCCCACGGCCACGATGATCGTGTCCGCGGCCACCACGAACTCGCTGTCCTCCACAGGCATGGGACGGCGGCGTCCGGTGGCGTCGGGCTCGCCCAGCTCCATGCGCAGGCATTCCAGGCCCGTGACCCGATTGCGAGCGTCCGTGAGGATCCGTTTGGGCGCGGTGAGCAAGTGGAACTCCACGCCTTCCTCCTGGGCGTGATGCACCTCTTCGGCCCGGGCCGGCATTTCCTCAAGACTGCGACGATAGACGATCACCGATTCCGCGCCCAGACGCAGGGCCGTGCGGGCCGAATCCATGGCCACGTTGCCCCCGCCCACGGTGACGGCCCGCTTGGGTCGGATCGGGGCCGTGGCGTACTTGGGGAAATCATAGGCCTTCATCAGGTTGATCCGGGTCAGAAATTCGTTGGCCGAGAACACGCCGATGGCGTTCTCGCCGGGAATGTTCAGAAACATGGGCAGCCCGGCCCCCGTGCCCACGAACACGGCGTCGAACCCGCTTTCCAGAAGCTGGTCAACGGTCTGGGTCATGCCGATGGCCATGTCCGTGCGGATTTCCACGCCGCTCTTCTTCAGGGTGTTGATCTCGTACTGGACGATTTCCTTGGGCAGGCGGAATTGAGGAATGCCGTACATCAACACCCCGCCGGCCAGATGCAGGGCCTCGAACAGCACCACCTCGTGCCCCCAGCGGATCAAGTCTCCGGCCACGGTGATCCCCGCCGGACCGGCCCCGACCACGGCCACCCGCTTGCCGGTGGACGTCGCGGCGCAGACCGGCGGCTCATGGCCGTGATTCCGGGCGTAGTCCGCGGCAAAGCGTTCCAGCCGGCCGATGGCCACGGGATCGCCTTTCTTGCCCAGGATGCAGCCGGCCTCGCACTGGCTCTCCTGAGGGCAGACCCGACCGCAGACCGCGGGCAGGGCGTTTTGCTCCTTGAGCTTGTCCGCGGCTTCGGCAAAACGCCCCTTGGCGATCAGATCAATGAAGGCCGGAATGTTGATGTTCACCGGGCAGCCTTTGATGCAGCCTGCCTTCTTGCACTGCAAGCACCGGGACGCCTCCAGCCTGGCGGTCTCCTTGGAATAGCCCCGAGGCACCTCCTCGAAATTGAACCGCCGCCGTCGCGGGTCCTGCTCGGGCATGGGTTGGCGGGGAATTTTGGGGCGCTTGGCCCGCTTCGGATCAATGCTGTCCCTGGGGGACTCAATATCGTGTTCAGCGTGCATCAGCTCACTCACAGCAAATAGAAAGGACAATTTCAAGTGGGGCGGGACAACTTATCGTCCGCACCCGCACCCTTGTTTGGTGGTTTCCGGAAACATCAGGGCGTTCAGGTCCACGGTCTGGGGCAGGGCTTCAACCTCTTCCCGGGCGTAGGCGCCGCGGCGGCAGGCCAGTTCGTCCCAGTCCACCCCGTGGGCGTCGAAGAACGGGCCGTCGATGCAGGCGAACTTGGTTTCGTCGTGGATGGAGACCCGGCAGGCCCCGCACATGCCCGTGCCGTCGACCATGATCGGGTTCAGGGCCACGAAGGTGGGCACGGCCCAGGGCTTGGTCAGCTCGGAGACCATGCGCATCATGAAGGTGCACCCCACGGCGACGATCATGTCGATGGACGTGTTTCGCGCCCTTTCCTGCTCCCGAATATTCTGGAAGACCTCCTGCACGCCTCCGTAGGTCCCTCGTGTGCCGTCCTTGGTGGCGATGCGCAGTTCGTCGCTCACGGCGCGCACCTCGTCCTCCCAGTAGAGCAAATAGGCGCTGGAGCCTTCGATGACGCTGATCACCCGGTTCCCGGCTTCTTTCAGGGCCCGGGCCAGGGGCAGGATGGCCCCGATGCCGTAGCATCCGCCGCCCAGCACCACCGTGCCTTTGTGCTCGATGGGAAAGGCTTGGCCCAGCGGACCGCTGACATGGGCCAGCCGCGCGCCTTGGGACAACGAGATCAGTTCCCGGCTGGACCGGCCCACTTCCTCGATGATCAGGGTGATGCTCCCGGCCTTCGCGTCCCAGTCCGCCAGGGTGAAGGGCGTGCGTTCCGAGGTTTCCCTGGCCATCAGGATCACGAACTGGCCGGGCTTGGCGTGGGCAGCCACCTGGGGGGCGTGGATCCGGAGCAGATGCATGTTCGGGACCAATTCACGGATTTCCAGCAGCTCGAAGCCTTCGGTGGGTTGGTCGTCCAGCGACGGACTGTGCGTGGTCGGCAGGCCGAAGGCGGTCAGGGCCGGGACAATGTCCGCCAAGAGGTGGCCGCGGTACGTGGCCGGCAAAGAGAAGACATCCTGGCGAGGATTGCCCGGAAACGGCGCGGGCGGGGCGTCGTCCTGGATCAGCGCCGTGACCTGGTCCAGCGTGGTGAACTGGAATCCCTGGAGGGCCAGCCGGAGACCGATGTCCCGGGCGATCTCCCATTCCGGCCTGGCCTGGCCCGGAGCCCGGCTGACACGGGCCAAAGGCTTGATCTCTCCGGCCGCGGTGCGCAGGGTTCCGGCGCTTTCCGCGAGCAGGGCCGCGGGCAGCACGACGTTGGCCTTGTCCTGGACCCGGACGGGCAGGCTGTCGACGACCACCAGAAAATCCAGGCCGTCCGCCTGTTCTCGGTCCAGGAAATCCCCTCCCAGGACCAGGGCCGAAATCTTGCCGCTCTGGATGTCCGCCAGCCACTCCGCCAGCCACTTCGGCGGAGACGCGTCCCGTCCGGCGGGCAGGGCCGGGACCACGGCGAAGCGGCCGTCGAGTCCGGCGGCGAGCCGGGCGTAGAGGTATTGTTCCTCCCGTGACGTAGCCGCGCTGATCAGGACGCCGACTCGACCGGTATGACGTTTCAAGCCGTCGGCCGCGGTATCCAGGGCGGTGTCCCAGTCCACGGTGAAGGCGTCCCCGTTTTCCCGGATGGCCGGTCGGAGCAGGCGGGTCGGGGCGTTGACGATCTGGGCGTAGCCGAACCGGCCCAAAGCGCACAGGCTGGCCTCGGGCTGGAACGCGGTCATGGTCGCGGCCACCAGCTTTCCGGAATGGGTCTGGGCGACGAGGGAACAGCCTTCGGGGCAGAGCAGGCAGGCGGAGGGCGTCTTGGCGTCCGGTTTGCCGTACCAGCGGGCGAAGCGGTCCGTGAGGGTTCCCGTGGGACAGATGTCGATGCAGGACCCGCAGAAGGTGCAGCCGGAATGGACGTGGCTTTTGTGAAAGGCCGTGCCCACCCGGGCGTCCTTGCCCCGGTTGATGATGCTGATGGCCGGCTTGCCGTGGATCTTTTCGCAGATCCGCCAGCACCGGGCGCAGAGGATGCACAGGTTGTAGTCCCGGTCCATGAACGGGTCGTCGCGTTCCAGGTTGTGCGCGGCGTAGAGCGTGGGCAGGTTCAGATCGCGGCTCCCGGCTTCCAGGGCCATGGTCCGGATGTCGCATTCCTCCTTGTTGCTGCAAAACCCGCAGCGCGTGCTTCTCCCGGCCTTGGTGGCCTTGGGACGCATGGTCTCGCAGGCCTCCCGGTGCGGACAGACCAGGCAACTGTTGGGGTGCCCGGAGAGCATCAGCTCAAGGGTCCGTTTGCGCAGGGTTATCAACTCCGGGGTCGATGTCCGTACCTGCATGCCCTCGGCCGCCGGCGTGGTGCAGGACGTCGGGAAGCCGCGCACGCCCTCGATTTCCACGATGCACATCCGACAGGCCCCGTAAGGGCTCAAGTCCTTGTGGTCGCAGATGGTCGGAACGGCCACCCCTGCCAGCCGCGCCGCATCCAGCACGGTGGCTCCGGGCTCCACGGCCACGGGCTTGCCGTCAATGGTCAGGTTGATCACAGTCTCGTATTCTCCTTGCCTGCGTGAATCATTTTGATTTTCCTCGGCTCTTGCATGGTCGGCATGGCATTTTCATCAAATCCAAAACTCACGCCCGTTCCCATTGTTCACGAGTTACACCTGCCTGACGCAGCAGCCTCGTCAACAGGGCGACACTGATTTCTCCTTGATGCGGATTGGGAAGAATCAGCCTCCGTTCATCACGAATCAAAAATTCGTGATTGCCACCCGCGAAAGGGCCGTCAAATCCAAGTGCGAGCATTCTCCGGATGAATTCACGACGAGAAATTGGAGCCAGGCGAACCATCAGGCGGTCACTCGTTCCGGGTACGATAGCGAGCATCCACTGAGCACCGGAATGGGCAATCCTTTGGCTATACTGATCAAGAGCCAATCATCCAGGGCGGAAGCCAGGTTGCGACGACATTCCTCGAGGCTGTTCCCCGACGCCCAGACGCCTGGGAGTTGGGGGATTTCTCCGTAGTAGGGCAGGTCATCCTCAATGATCTCATATTGGGCGTGATTGAGGGCTTCCTGATAATATTCCATCAGCATGATCATGGCCTCCCGGAGGGATGCGCTTCAAATTGATTCGGTAAGGACGTTGTCCAACTACTCCACCCGCACCGCGCCGAACTTGCAGGCACTGCGGCAGGCGCCGCAGCGGATGCATATCTGCTGATCAATGGCGTGGGGCTGCTTTTTGGTTCCGGAGACGGCCTCCACGGGGCAGACCTTGGCGCAGGCCATGCAGCCGGTGCAGGCTTTGGGATCGATGGAAAAGCTGATCAGGGCCTTGCAGACTCCGGCTGGGCATTTGTGGTCCCGGATGTGGACCAGGTATTCGTCCATGAAGGCGTTGAGCGTGGTCAGAGCCGGATTGGGGGCGGTCTGGCCCAGGCCGCAGAGGGAGGCCTTTTTCATGGTGTCGCCGATCTTGCGGACCGTTTCCAGGTCGTCCTCCGCGCCGCGGCCTTCGGTGATCGCGGTGAGCAGGCGCAGCAGATGCTGGGTGCCCATGCGGCAGGGTACGCACTTGCCGCAGGACTCGTTTTCGGTGAAGCCCAGAAAATACTTGGCCACGTCCACCATGCACGATTCCTCGTCAATGACGATCATCCCGCCGGAACCCATGATCGACCCCACCTGGGCCAAGTGTTCGTAGTCCACGGGCAGGTCGTAGTGTTTGGCGGACACGCACCCTCCGGAGGGGCCTCCGGTCTGCACGGCCTTGAATTTTTTGCCGTCCAGGACCCCGCCCCCGATGTCCTCAATGATGGTGCGCAGGCTGATGCCCATGGGCACCTCGATCAGCCCGGTGCGGGTGATTTTTCCAGCCAGGGAGAAGGTCTTGGTGCCTTTGCTCTTTTCCGTGCCGATCGCGGCATACCACGCGCCGCCCTTTTCCAGGATCGCCGAAACCGCGGCCAGGGTCTCCACGTTGTTGATGTTCGTGGGCTTGCCGAACAATCCGGCGTTGGCCGGGAAGGGCGGGCGGGAACGGGGCATGCCTCGGCGTCCCTCGATACTTTGCATCAGGGACGTCTCTTCGCCGCAGACAAAGGCCCCGGCGCCCATCTTGATGGTCACGTCAAAGGCGAAGCCGGAACCGAGAATGTTCTCGCCCAAAAAGCCCTTGTCCCGCATCTGGTCGATGGCCGTGCGCAACCGTTCCAGGGCCAAGGGGTATTCGGCCCGGCAGTAGACGTAGCCCTGGTTCGCGCCGATGGCGTAACCGGCGATGAGCAGCCCTTCCAGCACGGCGTGCGGGTCGCCTTCCAGCACGGAGCGGTCCATGAACGCGCCGGGGTCGCCTTCGTCCGCGTTGCAGATCACGTACTTCACGTCCCCCTGGGCCTTGCGGGCGAAGCTCCACTTCAGGCCCGTGGGAAAGCCGGCCCCGCCCCGGCCGCGCAGGCCGGAAAGCTTGACGTCCTCGATGACCGCGTCCGGCCCCGTTTCCATGGCCCGGGCAATACCGGAATACCCGCCCCGGGCGATATAATGGTCGATATCCGAGGGATCGATGAACCCGCAGTTGCGGACCACCACCCGGAGCTGATGGCGGATCATGGGCAGGTCGGTGAACAATGGGATTTCGTCCTGAAGCTTGCCTTGTTGTCCGTCCGGCATCCGGCAAAGGGCGTTTTTCGAAATCGGACGGCCCTGGCGCAGATGTTCCTGAACCAGATCGGGAACCATGGCCGGGGTCACGTTTTCGTAAAGCACTCGGTCTGCCGCCGGCCCGCGGATTTCCACCAGGGGTTCGGCGTAGCACATGCCCAGACAGCCCACTTCCTGAATCTCCACGGAAGCCAAGGCCGGATCCGCGGCTTGGGTTTCGCGAAAGGCCCGGATCACGTCCATGGCCCCGGCGGCCCGGCCGCAGGTGGCCGCGCCCACCAGCACCCGAGGCGTTTCGCCGCTTTGAAATCGTTCCCAGTTTCGGCGGGCTTGTTGCTGGATTTCGGCGAAGCTCATTTCAGGTCCTCAATCAATTTTTCCGATTTCCGGGGGGTCATCCGACCATAGACCGTATCGTCAACCACCATTACCGGCGGAAGGGCGCAGGAACCGAAACAGGCCACTCGCTCCAGGCTGATGTTCCCGTCCGGAGTGGTTTCACCGGGGACGATGCCGATCTTCCGGGATATCGCGTCCAGGACCATGCCGCCGCCGCGCACGTGGCAGGCCGTGCCTTGGCAGATCTTGATCCGGTGGCGTCCCGGCGGATGGAACCGGAATTGGGCGTAGAACGTGGCCACGCCGTAGACGTCGTTTTCGGAAAGGTCGAGGTGTTCGGCCACCATGGCGACGGCCTCCGGAGCCAGATAGTTCAGATGTTCCTGAATATCTTGGAGCAGGGGAATCAGGTTGTCCCGGCTCGTTTCGTATTTTTCCAGAATGGTTCGCAAAGAGGTGGTCATGTCCTCGGTCGTCGTCATATTGTCTCCGCCGTCCCCAGGGGGGCTCGCAAGAATTTCGCGTTGTCGCATGAAAAAGGATTGGCGACCAAAAGGAAGTTCGAAAAAGAGGCGGACTCGATCCGCGGCCGTCCTTCACCGATGGTCAAACTTAATACATTACCCGTCGGCCCGTATTTTCTCAACCATTCGTTTCTAGGGTTTTCGGCTCATTGTTCTGGCATTTCGGGTGCTCCGGCCACGGGCCAGACCAGAAAGTCCGGGTTGGTCTTGAACCCGACGCCCAGAGCGCCCTTGCGCAGATAGAGCACCCAGGCCCAGTCCGTTTCAAAAAAGCTGGTCGTGGAGGACCAGTAGCCTTCTCCGGCATGAGTGAAGGGGTGATCGCCGGGCAGGGCCGGGTCATGCGTGGAGCAGTCCACCAGGGACTCCAACTCGTTGATGTTGGGCAATCGCCAGTCGTCCCGCCCGCCGAATCGTTGTTTCCGAAGACGCTCCACGGCTTCCAAGGCCTCGACCCAGGCAACGGGGCGTCCGATCAGGTCGGCTCGCGGGAGCCAATATAGTCCGGTCAGTTCATCCCGAACCGTTTCCTCGTGGGCCGAGAAGCGCGGCGTCGGCCAAGCCGTGCCGAACCGGATCGCCCCGTCCTGCAGGGAACCCGCGCAGTCCGTCTCCCGTCCGTATTGGTCATGGCAGCGGCTCTGCCCGGTGCGGAAAAAACAGGCGGGATTCCCTGCCCGCACCGGCCAGGTGAGGTAATATTGGTCTTTGCGGCCGTAGAACATCCGAGCGCCCTCCATGTGCACGTACCAGGCGTAGGCCGGATTGACGGCCGCGGAGGTGGAGGTCCAGTACCAGCCGAGTACGACGTCGCGAAAGGGATGTTCTTGGGGCAGGGCCGGACGCTTGGCCTGGTAGCTTACCAGGCTGCGCAGCTCGCGGCGGTTGGGCAGTCGCCAGTCGGCGAAGCCCAGGGCCTGTTCGCGGTTCATTTCCACCACGAAATCCATGGCCTCGGCCCAGGTCATCGGGAACTCGCCGAGATTGGCGTCGCGGGGCCAGACCAGCCCGGTCAGTTGATCCAGGACCACTTGGTCGTCCGCCTCAAACCGCGGTTCCGGCCAGGCCAGCCCATGCCGGAACCGGCCATCTTGCAAGGTTTGACCGCAATCCAACGCCTTGCCTCGTTCATCATAGCAATGAAGTTGGCCCGTTTGAAGAATCATGTTCGGCTGTCCTTTGCGTTGTCGCCCTTGGGGTGCAAACGACGGAAGGTCGGACTTGCACCCTTTGCTCGAATGTGATCAATTATCCGCATATGGAGGATTTCCGCATGACCGATATCCAAACCAATGCCGGAAACAGTGCTGATTCCGCATCCTGCCACTCAGTGCGCATGGCTGGCAACCGTAGGCAGCTGCTCCGGGCCGGAATCGGCGCGGCGGGGTTGATTTTGGCCGCCCCGGCTCTGCGTTGGTCCCGGGGCGAGGCAGCGGCCCAGGATCGCGGCACGGCTTCCGGGCTGAGCCAGGCCGAGGAATTGATGGTCATGGCCTTGCAGCACGAACACGGCGCCGTGATCCAGTACGCCAACCACGCCGGGCTGCTGTCCCATTGGGTCAATCCCATATTTTCCAAAACTTTTCAGGAGATCATCGCCGACGAGGTCGATCACGCCGTAACCTTGGTCAACGCCCTGATCGCCAGGGGCGTCACGCCCACCCTGGCGGTCTGGCCGCCCCGAACCGGAAATGGGCCTCGCCAGTTGGTGCTGCTGGACATCGCCGCGGAGCAGAGCGCCGTGGAATTGTATTCGGAGATTTTGGAGCACGATCTGGACCCGGCGTTGCGCACGGCGGTAGCGGCTATCCGGGACGCGGAAATCCTGCATCGCAATATTTTCAACGACCTTCTGGAGAAGGTTTGAACGTCGCCGATATGATCCCTCGGTTTTCCGATTTTTCCCTGCGTACGCGCCTTGCGCTCCGGATCGCCCTGATCGCGGCCGTGATGACCGCCGTCGGCGTGGGGATCGGTTTCTGGACCGGAACCGCCTATCTGGCCCGCAGCCATGAAGCGAGCATCCGCTCCCACATGCGCCTGGCCTCGGTTGCCCTGGCACCCTCCCTGCTGTCCATGGACTATCTTGGGCTCCAGCGTCAGCTGGACATGGTAATGGAGTACGAGGGCATCATCGGAGCGCGGATTCTGGACCAAAACGGCCATGCCCTCCTGGAGCGCGGTACGATGAACGGCGCGGTGCTCAGTGAGCCCATCGCCGTGGAGGGGGCCGTGACCGGCAGGATCGACGTGGCCTTTTCCAGCCAGCCGATCCGAACCGGCATGTTGTACGTTTTGGGCGTCGGGGTGCTGCTGTTCATCGGCTTTGTTCCGCTTTTCATTTATCTCGTCTGGCGGATCAGCGGCCATTACCTGCTGGACCTTTCCCGGTTGACGGAGCGGGTGGAGACGGAATTCCGGGACGTTTCGCCGGAGTATCCCGGTGAGCGGCGGTCCGATGAGATCGGCGTCCTGGCTTCCGCCCTGCACCGTCGCGATCAAGCCTTGGCGGCGAACATTCAGGCCTTGGAGAAATATCAATCCCATTTGGAAGACCTAGTCCAGGAGCGGACCGCCGCGTTGCGGCGGTCCGAAATGCTCGGCCGGACCATCCTGAGCGGCATTCCCGAAGCCATCGCCCTGGTGGAAGTATCGACCCAATCCGTTCTGGACGTGAACGAGGCCTTTGAGGTGTTTTACGAAAGGAGCCGGGCCGATCTGATCGGGGCCGACATCCGGGAAGTCCTTCTCCATGCCGGAAGGTGGAGCGGAAACGGACACGAATGCCCCATCGGAGCCTTCCGGGATACCGGAGGCTCGCAACCGGTTCAGGTGAAGTTCAGCGGGGTTTCGGGCCGGGCGATGTTCCTGGAGGTCGCGGCCTGGCCCGTGGTCAACGAAAACGAAGAAGTTCATCAGTTGGTCTTCATGCAGCGGGACGTTACGGAGCAGAACCGGGTGGCCAACCTGCGCAAAGATGTCGAGCGGATCGTGCACCATGACCTCAGGACGCCCTTGGTCGGGATCCTCGGCGTAGCGCAATTGATGATGGATGAGAACGATCCGGAGTTGGTCCGCACGTACTCGGAGCACATTATCGAGTCCGGTCGGCGGATGCTGGAAATGCTGACCAACTCCATGGATTTGTTTAACATGGAAGAGGGACGGTACGTGTTGCGGCCTGAACGGTTCAACCTGACGGCCATGATCCGGATGCTCGATGAAGAAACCCGTCCGTTGCGCGAACAACGCGGTGTCAAGACGGCTTTCTTGCTGGGGGACGATCCGTTGGATTGGCACGTGTCCCTGGAAATGGTCGCCGAAAAACGTCATGTCCATTCCATGTTGCTCAATTTGCTGAATAACGCCGTGGAGGCCGCCCCTCGGGGCACCTCGGTCGCCCTGCGTGTTCAGCGCGCGGATGCGGCCTGGACCCTGGAGACGCACAACATGGGCGTGGTTCCGGAGGAGATCCGGGAACATTTTTTCGACCGCTATGTCACCGCCGGCAAGCCGCGAGGCACCGGCCTGGGAACCTACAGCGCCATGCTCATCGCCCGAATCCACGGAGGACGCATCACGTTCAGCACCAACGAAGAACAGGGGACGCGAGTCACGGTGGAGCTTCCCCTGATTCCGCCGAGCGCCTGTTCAGCATGAGCAGGGAGGCGGCTTGGCGCAAAGAGTTTTCACACCCCGACAACCAGAAGGAGGAGACGATGAAGAAACGCTGGATCGTTGTCGCCGACAGCAGCAAGGCCCGAATTTTCAATGCTCCGGTGGGCGGAAAGCTTGAGGAGTTGGAAACCTTGACGCACCCGGAAAGCCGTCTCCCGGAGCAGGAAATGAGCAGGGACCGTCCGGGGTTGTCCCTGGACGGAGGAGGACAGGGTCGTCACGGGCTGGAGCCGTCCTCTGATCCCAAAAAACAGGAAGCCCTGATCTTCTCCCGGATCGTGGCCGACGTGCTGGAAAAGGCGTATGGCGACCGCCGGTTCGAGCAGCTCGGGGTCTTCGCCGCACCGGCGTTTCTGGGAATGCTGCGCGATCAAATGACCAAGTCCGTGGCCGGCGCCGTCTTCCTCGAAGTGCCCAAAAACATCTCCGCCCAGACGATTCCTGAGATCCAGAAGCATCTGAACGCGGAACTGGACAAATAGAAATCAGATCCATGCGCAAAACGACATTTTGCGCATGGATCTCTTCATGCCGAGAATCCCTGCCTCAGTCCGCGTCCGGCCAGGGCGAGCTGGTTCGGGCCGGGGCGTAGCCTTCGAGAAAGGCCTGTTCCAGGGAGAACAAAGCTACACGGTTTTTGGGGCTGATTCGCGCGGCGTAGTGACTTTCCGGGTGGTGAAAGCGCTTGCTGCGGCGGTTGCCCATCCAACCTGTCGGCGGTTGGGGTAGGGAAAGAATGCGCGGCCAGAAGCCCTTGCGGGCCATGATGGCCCGTTTCTGGGCTTCGAGCATGCGCCGTTGGAACTCCCGGTCCTGGTGGGAGTGCGGGTAGAAAAAGGCCAGTCCCTCCTCCACGAGCACCTCGTTGGCCATCCTTCCGTCCGGCAAAAAGACATAGGCCAGGAGGCGGCCATATCGGTCCGGTTCCTGACCATCGGTTTCCAGGCGAACCGATCGGCCATCGATCAGGCGGCGCAGATAGTCCCGGGACTCCCGGGCGTAATACTGATCCGGCCCGCCGTCCCGTCCCATCTCCGGGGCGTCGATACCCAACAGACGCACCCGGTTACCGTCCTGCAGGTGAATGGTATCCCCGTCCGGAACCCATTTAACCTGAACCTCGGAAGCCGAGACGGATACGGTCCAAAGCAGGCAGAGCAGGGCGACAAGCATGGCCCTGGCGGCGTGGAGGATCGGGGAGGACGAGGTCATGACGGGCCTCCTGGAGGCGGATTGTCGTTGATCAGCCATCATAAAATGAGCGCAGCACGTTGCTGCGGCCGGGGTGGCGGAGTTTGCGCAGGGCCTTGGCCTCAATCTGCCGGATGCGCTCCCGGGTGACGTTGAACAACTTGCCCACCTCTTCCAGGGTGTGGTCCGAGGGCTCACCGATTCCGAAGCGTTTGCGCAGCACCTGCTCTTCGCGCGGGGTCAGCTCAGACAGGATTTCCGCGATCTGCTCGGAGAGCTTGGCGTTGACCACCTCCTCGGCCGGGGCCAGGGCCTTCTTGTCCTCAATGAAGTCGCCCAGACTGCTGTCCTCTTCCTCGCCGATGGGCGTTTCCAGGGAAATGGGCTCCTTGGCGATTTTGAGCACCTTCTTGACCTTGTCCAGGGGGTAGTCCATGCGCTCGGCGATTTCCTCGGGAGAAGGGTCGCGGCCCAGCTCCTGGACCAGGTAGCGGGAGGTGCGGATCAGTTTGTTGATGGTCTCGATCATATGCACCGGGATGCGGATGGTCCGGGCCTGATCCGCGATGGCTCGGGTGATGGCCTGACGAATCCACCAGGTGGCGTAGGTGGAGAACTTGTAGCCACGCTGGTACTCGAACTTGTCCACGGCCTTCATCAGCCCGATGTTGCCCTCCTGGATCAAGTCCAGAAATTGGAGGCCGCGGTTGGTGTACTTCTTGGCGATGCTCACCACCAGGCGCAGGTTGGAGCGGATCAGCTCCTGCTTGGCGGCCAGGGCCGCGATGTTGCCGCGCTTGGCCCGCCAGAGCACTTCTTCCAAGTCCTGGACGGTATGCTGACACTGTTCCCGCAGCCGTTCCAGGATTTCCATTTTTCCGGCCAGCATCTCCTTGAAGGAAAACAGTTCGTCCATGGTCATGTTCAGGGAGTCGGCCGCGGCCACGGGACTGATTTCGCGCTTATCCAGCCGGTCGAAGATGTCCTTGATTTCGCTCTGATTCTTGCCCACGGACAGGATGTAGGCGGAGATGTCCCGCTGGCAGTTGTGCATCTGCCGGACAAAATCCTCCACGGTCTCAATCAGCCGGTCGATGAGGGTCTTTTCCAGTTTGATGTCCCGCAAAGAGGCGACGATTTCCTCCTTGAAGGCCACGATTTCCATCTGCATCCCATGCACCCGACGATCCAAGCGGGCGCACTGGTCCAGCTTTTGGTAAACCTTGCGCTTCTTCTTGAACATGCCCCGGATTTCCTCCAGCAGGAACAACACCCGTTGGCGCTGGTTCATCTGGTCCTCGGACGGGTCGTCCTCCTCGATGGTCTTGACCACGTCCTTGAGCTTGATCCGGCCCTGCTTGAGGTCTTCACCGATCTTGACCAACTCCTCGATGACCACCGGGACTTCCACCAATGCGTAGAGCACTTCCAGTTCGCCGACCTCGATCTTCTTGGCGATATGCACCTCGCCTTCCCGGTCCAGCAGCGGGACCGCGCCCATCTCCCGCAGGTACATGCGCACCGGATCAGAGCCGCGAGGGGCGTATTCGGCGTCCTCGCCTTCCGCGAACTGGACCCCGGTCGTTTCCGTGGCTGGTGCATCATCGATTTCTTCCGTCAGGATGCCCTTGGTCACTTTGCCGGCATCAATGATTGTGATGTCCAACTGGTCGAAAATATTAATGACTTCTTCAATCTGTTCCGGGTTGCTGATCTCCGAGGGCAGGGCTTTGTTCAGCTCTTCGAAGGTCAGAAACCCCTTCTTGGTTCCTTCGGCGATCAGCGTCTTGATCTGTTGGATTTCCTTGATATTGCTCATTATGCCTCCATGGCGAGATCTTGATAAGCTTGAAGAAGCGCGGACACGCGTTGTTGGTCGCCCCGGGCTTGGGCGTCACGCAAGGCTTGCAGCATCTCTTGTTGTCGTTTCTTGAATTGATTTTTCGTCATAAATTCCTGGACTTCGGCCCAAAACGCGGCTCTTTCGGCCTGGTCCCGCTGGGGGGCTTCGGCCAGGAGCTGATAGCAAAGTCGACGCTCGGACTCTTCCAGGACGGAGTAGTCGTACCCGGATGCGTTCGCGTGGGCTTCGCGGGCGACGTTGGAAGCGTCAAAAGCGTCGGAAGCGTCTAAGGCGCGCAACTTGTCCCAGAGCGTCCTGGCCCAGGCATCCTCCAGCACGGCGTCCAGCCCGGAAGCCGCCAGCTCAGGGCGGTACTCCGGGCAGCTTACGGCAAAGGCGAGCAGTTGGCGATCACGGGTCGTCAACCGGGGCGTGCCGGACTGGTTCGTTGAGGGCCGGTTTACTCCAGACTGAGCGACATTGGACGCGGCCTGGGATGCTGGTTGCGTCGGACGCGCGGGGCGGCCTCGGCGCAACTCGGCCTCGGACATGCCCAGTCCGGCGGCCAGCCGGGGCAGGTAGAACCCGCGCAGGTCGTCCGCCGCGACGTTTTCCAGAAAGCGGCGCACCCAGTCCATGATCTCCCTGGGAGCGTAGGTTCCGGAAACGGTCCGGACGCAGAAGTCCAGGCCGTCGCGTCCCGCGTCCAACACGGCCCGCAGGGCCTCGGGGCCTTGGGCGTGCAAAAGACTGTCCACGTCCTCGCCCTGGGGCAGGGTGGCCACATGGCAGGCCAGTCCCTGAGCGAGGAACATCTCCGCGGCTCGCAGCGCGGCCTTTTGTCCGGCCTGATCGCCGTCAAAAAGCAAATCCACCCGAGAACAAAACCCGCCAAGGCGCTTGACCTGCTCCGGAGTCAGTGCCGTGCCCAGCACGCCCACGGCTCCGCTGAAGCCGAATTGGTGCAGGGCGATGACGTCCAGGTAGCCTTCGGTCAACAGAGCCCGCTTGTCCCGGACAATTGTCTTTCGGGCCTGGTGCAGCCCGTACAAATGTTGGCCCTTGGTGTAGATCGGCGATTCACTGCTGTTGATATATTTCGGTTCGTCGCTGTCAATGGCCCGTCCGCCGAAGGCGATGATCCGGCCGGTCAGGTCGTGGATCGGAAACATGATCCGGTCCCGAAAACGGTCATAGACCTTGCCCCGGTCGTTGCGCACCAGCAGTCCGCAATCTACGGCCTGGTCCCGGGTGAAGCTCTGGGTCAGGAAAAATTCCTCCAGCCCGTGCCAGTCCGCCCGGCTCCAGCCGACCTGAAACGCTTCCAGCATTTCCGGGCTGACGCCGCGCCGCAGCAGATAGTCCCGAGCCGGTGCGCCCGCCGGAGAATCCAGGTTGCGTCGGAAGTGCTCCGCAGCCAGGGCGGTCATCCGCAGGGCCGTGTCCCGCTCCTCCAGGTCCTTGCGCTCCTGGGGGCTCACCGGGCCGAAGTCCAACTCCACCCCGGTTTCCTTGGCCAGCTGGGTCAATGCCTGCTTGAAGTCCAGACCGTTGATCCGGGCGTAAAAATCGATCACGTCCCCCGAAGCCTGGCACCCGAAACAATAGTAGAATCCCTGGCCCGGATTGACGTGAAACGAGGGCTTGGTCTCCTGATGAAACGGGCAGGGGCCGCTCCAGCGTTCTCCATTCGGGCGCAGTTCCAGATAGCGCTGGGCCAGTTCCACGAAATCGAGCCGGGACTTGACCCGTTGCACGGCGGTCCTGTCCATGGCCTCTCCTTGTTCTTTTCCGGCACGCCTTCCCATCAAATTGTCGTTGCCGGAAGTCGCCCGTCTTACCGCAAAGTGACCACGGTCACCCCATCACCGCCCTGGTCCTCATTGGCCACGGCATACGCGGAGACTACCGGGTGGCTCTTGAGAAATTGATGCACTTCCCGACGCAGGGCCCCGGTGCCGCGGCCATGGATGACCTCCACCTGCTCCGAACCGCGTAGCAAGGATCGGTCCAGAAAGGCGGCCAGTTCGCTGAGGGCCTCGTCGGCCCGTTGGCCGCGCAGATCCAGGCGCAGGGGAGCCGGAGCGACCTGGGCGGAGCGCAAGGTTGCAGCGACGGGGCCGGGAGGGGAAGACTCCTCTTGGCGACCATGCGGCGCAACGTCCCGATGGGATAGCCAGAGGGACACACCTCCCAACTCGACCTTCAAGGTCTGCTTGCGCTCGTCCTTTTCCTGGACCGTCCCGGTTTTGTTCCAGGCCGGGTACGCGACCTGGTCGCCGACCTGGTAGTCTTCCCAGGTGGCGGGGGACTGGTTCTCGGACGCGTCGGCCCGTGAATTTGTCTCCAGGTGCTTGCGGGTTTCGGCCAATTCGCGCAAGGCTTGGCGGCGCGAGATTTTTTCCTCGCGCAGCCTGGCCAGCACGTCCTGGGATTGTTTTTTGATGTCCTGGAGCAGGGCCGTCTTGTCCCGGTCGAATTCGGCCCGCAGCCTGGCCTTGCGTTGACGCAGATCCGCGCGCAGTTCAGCGAGTTCGGCCAGTTCCTTCTCCCGCTCCACGGCCAGGGCGTTGAGGCGCTCCACCAGTCGGGTGGTGTCCGCCCCGTCCAGCAGCAGGTACTGTTCGGCCTTGGCCAGGATCGAAGCGGGCAGGCCGTACTCCCGGGCCACTTCCATGGCCTGGCTGGCGCCCACCTGGTCGTAGGCCAGGGTGTACAGGGGCTTGTTGGTTTTGGGATCAAAGAGCACCGAGGCCGAGCGCACGCCGTCCCGGGTCAGGGAGTAGGCCTTGAGGGACGGAAAGTGGGTGGCCACAGCGGCCCAGGCGCCTTTGTCCAGCAGGCCGTCCACCACGGCCTGGGCCAGAGCCGCGCCCTGGCTGGGGTCGGTCCCGGCCCCGAACTCGTCCAGGAGAACGAGGCTGCGGGCGTCGATGCGCTCCCAGACCGCGGCCACGTGGCTGATCTGGGCGGAGAACGTGCTCAACTGACCTTCCAGGCTCTGTTCGTCGCCCATGAACACGTGGATGTCCCGCCACAGCGGCAGGGTTCCGCCCTCGACCGCGGTTACGGCCAGCCCGGAAAAGGCCATCACGGCCAGCAGGCCGGCGGTTTTCAGGGCCACGGTCTTGCCGCCGGCGTTGCCGCCGCTGATGATCAGGACCCGTTGGTCGCCCTTGAGCTGGATGTCCACGGGCTTGGCCGCATGGCCGGCGAGGAGCAGCAGCGGATGCCGGGCCTGCTTGAGATCCAGTTCGCCGTCCGGGGCAATCTCCACGGGCCGGGCCTCCATCCGGTGGGCCAAATGGACCGCGGCCAGGAGCAGATCCATGTCCGTCAGCCATTGGAAGAGGGGCCGCAACCGATCCAGTTCCTGGCGGACCAATCCGGTGAGCTGAGCCAGGATGCGGTTCTCGGCTTCCCGCTCCTCCTGTTTCAGCTCCTGGAGCTTGTTGTTGACCTCCACCAGAAACATCGGTTCGATGTAGCAGGTCTCCCCGGTCTGGGAATAATCATGGATGATCCCGGCCACCTTGCCCTTGAAATTGCTTTTCAACGGCAGGACGTAGCGGTCCGAGGAGATGGTCATGAAGTCGTCCTGCAGATAATGGCCGATACCCTGATCCGTGACGAAGTCCTTGACCCGTTTGGTGCATTGCTGATGAATCCGGCGGATTTCCTGGCGCACGGACCAGAGTTCCGGAGAGCTTTCGTCCTTGAGCCGACCGTCGTCGCCGACACAGCGTTTCAGGGCAGCGGCGGTGAGTTCCGGCCAGGAGAGGGATTCGGCCTCCAGGCGCAGGTCCGGCCAACGCGGCGCGTCCTTCGGAGCATTCGTCGGCCCATCCGTGGCGAGCAGCCCCCCCCGGAGTTCCTTGGCCGCTGCCAAAAACCGGCCCAAGGCCCACAGGGCGTCCAGGTCCAGAACGCGGGATATCTGGCTCTGGGGTTGGACATAGGCCCATACCCCGCTCACGTCCGGAAAGCCCGGGCAGTCGACCCGTGTTTCGCCGACCCAGGCCAAGGCTTGGCGCAGGCGGGATTGGCGACGGGAGACATCTTCCAGAGTCGAAGCCGGGGTTACCGCGCTCGCGGCTCGGGCCCCGGATTCGGAACGGCAACAGGCGGCCAGCGCCTCAAGGATCTTGGGAAATTCGAGAAGAAGAAGTGTTCGGGATTCCATCGCAGAATGGAACCGGGCGTGTTTTAGGAAGAAAGGCGGTTCCGCACCAGTTCGCTGACGGCCTTGCCGTCCACCCGCCCTTTGTGGGTGTTCATGATCGCCTGAATGACCCGTCCCATGTCCTTGACGGACGTGGCCCCCTGTTCAACGACCACGGTCTTGATCAGCGCCGTCAGTTCGTCGGCGGAGAGGGGCTGGGGTTGGTAGGCGCGCAACAGTTCCAGTTCCGCGGCCTCCTTGGCGGCCAGTTCGTCCCGGCCGGCCTTGGAGTACATGTCGATGGATTCCTGGCGCTGCTTGATCTGCTTGAGCACGAGGTCGAGGACTTCGTCGTCGGTCAGGGGGCGCTGGAGGTCCACCTGACGATTCTTGGCGACCGTCTTGAGCATGCGCAAGACGGCCACCAAGTCGGTGTCCTTGTTTTTGTAAGCGGCGATGAAATCGCGTTCGATCCGCTCTTGAAGGCTCATCGTGAAGTGTTTATTTTTCGGGATTTCTTGACGGCGCGCTTGCGGGCGGCGGCTTCCTTCTTCTTCTTCTGAACGCTGGGCTTTTCGTAGTGCTGCCGCTTTTTCAGCTCGGAAAGGATGCCGGCCTTTTCCACCTGTTTCTTGAATTTACGCAAGGCAAAATCAAAGTGATCGTTTTCACTCAAAACAATTCCTGGCAAGTTGTCTTCACCTCCCGGACTCACGACGGTTAGGATTTGCGTTCGTGAGAGAAACTTTCAAAAAGAGTGTGATTATATCCAAAAGCAGGGAGGGTGGCAAGCAAAATATTTCAGTTCGTGTACAAACAAAACGACTTTCGCTGATCCCAACGGCTGGTTTGGGAGGCAAGCCGTTCAGTTTACTCTGTTGTGTTTACAGGATTGTGGCGTTGTGATATTATTCACAATGTTTAGTTGTGCTTTTTGGGGTCGTTCTGGCAAGAATTGTCGGCAACGGCTGGGACGGCACGTCTCGCGCCGTTCCTGGGGTTAAAGATATTTCAAAACCGGCCGATAATCGGTTCCTAACGTTTCCATCTTGTTTTGCAGCCTGGGAGGGCTTGAAAAGATGCGTATTCCAATTTTTGGTAAGCTGATCGGCATCATCGTCCTGGCGGTTCTCCTGACCAGTGGGGTCCTGTTTTTGACCACGAACCACTATGTCACCAAAGGATTCGACGAAAAAGCTCTGGAGGAACTCGGCGGGTTCAAGGGGGCCGTGGAGGCGGAGATCAAGGATTGGGAGGTGCTGCTCGGAACCGTGGGCATGCTCTTGGCCGCCAATTTCGAGGTGCAGCACGCCATTGATGAGCACAACACCGGCTTCCTGCGCGCCCTGGCCCGAGACGTGATTGAACAAACCGGGATAGACTTTCTGACCTTTTCCGACGCCCGCGGCGTGGTTGTGTCCAGGGGGCATTCAGAAAATGTCGGAGACAGTGTTGCCGGGCAGGTTAACGTCCAAAAAGCTCTGCGGGGGCAGCCCAGCGTGGGTATCGAGCAGGGTACGGTGATCAAATTTTCGCTTCGTGCCGGGTATCCGGTAAAGATGGGAGACCGGATCATCGGCGTGGTCACGCCGGGATTCGACCTTGGAAACTTTCAGTTCGTCGATGAGCTGAAACAGCGCTTCGGCGTGGAAGCCACGATTTTCGAGGGCGACACTCGGCTGGCCACGACCATCATGCGCGACGGACAGCGGGTCGTGGGCACGAAGATGGACAATCAGAACGTGATTTCCACGGTGCTGCGCCAACAACAGACATTTTTCGACCGAAATCTGATTCTGGGGCGAAACTACGATACGGCCTATTGGCCACTGATCGACGCGACGGGTAACGTGGGCGGCATGTTTTTCATCGGGGTCGAGCGCAGCGTCATCGAGCAGGCTCAAAGCAGCATTTTGACGTCCATTTTGCTGGTCAGCGTGATTATCGGCGCGGTGATGATCGCCGTCGGCGCGGTTTTCGCCCGGACCTTGTCCGGCCCCATCGGACGCGCCACCAGTTTTGCTACCTTGGTGGCCCAAGGTCGACTGGATGAGCAGCTGGACATCAAGAGCAAGGACGAAATCGGCACATTGGCCCAGGCCTTGAAAACCATGGTGGCCAACTTGAAGGCCAAGATCCAAGAGGCCGACGACAAAGCCGAGGAAGCCGATCGCAAGGCCCATGAATGCAACCTGGCCACCCAGGAGGCCGAGGAAGCCAAACGCCAGGCCGAGCAGGCCAAACGAAACGGCATGCTTCAGGCCGCAGGGAGCATTGAAGGCGTGGTGGAACAAATGACGTCTGCCTCCGAGCAGCTTGCCGCCCAGGTGGAGCAGGCCAGCCGCGGATCCGAGGAGCAGCGCGCCCGGACCGGGGAGACGGCCACGGCCATGGAGGAGATGAACGCCACTGTCCTGGAAGTGGCCAAGAACGCCTCCCAGGCCGCCGAGGCCTCGGATATGGCCCGGACCAAGGCGGTGAACGGCGCGGACGTGGTCAGCGCCTCAGTCAACGCTATTAACAAGGTCCAGCGGCAGGCCGGAGCAATGAAGGAGAACCTGAATGACCTGGGCCGGCAAGCCGAACAGATCGGGCGGATCATGAACGTGATCGAGGATATCGCGGACCAGACCAACCTGCTGGCCCTGAACGCGGCCATTGAGGCGGCCCGTGCCGGAGACGCGGGCCGAGGGTTCGCCGTGGTGGCCGACGAGGTGCGTAAGCTGGCCGAGAAGACCATGAACGCCACCAAGGAAGTGGGCGAGGCCATCTCCGCCATTCAGCAGGGTACCCGGAACAACATTCAGGGCATGGACCAGTCCGTGGTCGCCATAGAGGAAGCCACCCAATTGGCCAACAAGTCTGGCGAAGCCCTGAAGGAAATTCTGGTCTTGGCCGAGCAGGCCGCGGATCAGGTCCGATCCATTGCCACGGCCGCGGAACAGCAGTCCGCCACCAGCGAGGAGATCAACCGTGGAGTGGAGGACATCAACCGGATCGCTTCGGAAACCAGCGAGGTCATGAACCAGTCGGCCCAGGCCATCTCCGAAGTGGCCAGGCAGGCCCAGGAGCTGCAAAACCTTGTTCGGGAACTGAAGAACGTTTAGTGTTGCCGGTCTGCTTTTCAGCTGATAGATAGTTCCGAACAGTCACTGAGCCGTTCACCGCTTAGGGAGAAATCGTATGCAAGAACATTATGCCCGGCAGGAAAAGGACAGCGCCCTGCTCCAACTGGTCACCTTTCACATCGGCGACGAAGAATTCGGGGTGGAGATCCTCAAGGTCCAGGAAATTATCCGGATGATGGGCATCACCCGGGTGCCCAAGGCCCCGGATTTCGTGGAGGGTGTGATCAATCTGCGCGGCAAGGTCATCCCGATCATCGACCTGCGCAAACGCTTCGGTATGGCCGCCCAGGACCACGACAAGCACACCCGGATCATCGTCATCGAGATCAACTCCGTCATCATCGGCTTCGTGGTGGATTCGGTGTCCGAGGTGCTGCGCATTCCGGCGAACACCGTGGAACCGCCGCCACCGATCATTTCCGGCATCGAGTCCGAATACATCAGCGGGGTGGGCAAGCTGGCCGACCGCCTGCTGATCCTGCTGGACCTGGACCGGCTGCTGAGCAAAGGCGAGCAGAACATGCTCTCCGGATTGTAGGACGCCGCCATCTTCACCGACTTTTCTTTCCCTCCCCCGTGCCCCGAGGCGGTTTGTTCCGCCTCGGGGCATTTTTGATCTCGTCCTGAAGGATGTTTTTTCGGGCCGGACCGCCAAAATCGCCCCACCCGCACCCATGCATTCCTTAACGCGTCATCGTCTCGTGGTCACCGGCCAGGTCCAGGGCGTGGGCTTTCGGCCCACGGTGTACAAGCTGGCCCTGGGGGCCGGGTTGACCGGATTCGTCCGCAACGCTCCCGAGGGAGTGATCATTGAGGTCCAGGGACCGGACGCCGCGACTTCCTCCTTCAGCGACCGACTCCGGCAAGCCCTGCCGCCCTTGGCCCGGATCACCTCGTTGCATACCGAACGGATCGCACCTCAGCCGGACGAAGCGGCCTTCCGTATCCTGGAAAGTACGGCCGGAGATGGCCACCAGGTGCTCATCAGCCCGGACACGGCCACCTGCGCGGATTGTTTGCGGGAACTGTTCGACTCGCGAGATCGCCGTTATCGCTATCCCTTCATCAACTGCACCAACTGCGGGCCGCGCCTGACCATCACCCGGAGCATCCCTTACGATCGGCCCATGACCTCCATGGCCTGTTTCCCGCAGTGTCCTGACTGCCTGCGGGAGTACGAAGACCCATTGGATCGCCGGTTTCACGCCCAGCCAAATTGCTGTCCGGTTTGCGGGCCGCGAGTCTGGCTGAGTTCGCCGTCCGGGGAACGATTGGCCGAGGGAGGCTCGGCAATGAGCGCGGCGGCCACGGCCCTGGCCGAAGGAAAAATCTTGGCCGTGAAGGGCCTGGGCGGATTCCACCTGGTCTGCGACGCAGGGGACGATTTAGCCGTGGCCGAGTTGCGACGGCGCAAGCAGCGCTGGGAAAAACCGCTGGCCGTGGTGGCTCCGGACCTGGAAACCGCCCTCAGGGTGGTGGAGGCGGACCCGGTGGAGCGGGAGCTTCTGTTGTCCGCCCAACGGCCCATTGTACTCTTACAGCGCCTGACCTCCGTCGCTGGGCCGGCGCTCTCAAAGCATCTGGCCCCGGACACGGATCGCCTTGGGCTGATGCTTCCCTACACGCCCCTGCATCATGTCCTGCTGGACGCGTTTCGGGAAGCGGCCGGGCCAAAGCGGCTCCCGATCCTGGTGGCGACCTCCGGCAATCTGAGCAGCGAACCCATCGCCCTGGGCAACCGGGAAGCCCTGGAACGTCTTGCGCCCTTGGCCGATCTGTTCCTGCTCCACGACCGGGACATCCTGATCCGTTGCGACGATTCGGTGCTGCGCGTGAACCGGGAGACAGGGCGGCCTGAAATGCTCCGGAGGGCCAGGGGATACACGCCGTCGCCGATTTTTTTGAACCGCGGCGGTCCGTGCGTGCTGGGGCTGGGGCCGGAACTCAAGGCCACGGTCTGTCTGACCAAGGGGGATCAGGCCTTTGTCAGTCAGCATATCGGGGATTTGACCAACCTGGAAACGTTTTCCTTTTATCAGGACACCATCAGCCACCTGCGATCCATTCTGCGGGTCCAGCCCGAAATGCTGGTCGCGGACCTGCATCCGGACTACATGAGCACCGGCCATGGCAAGGAGCTGAGCGAGCGGCAAGGAATGCCCCTGGCCCAGGTGCAGCACCATGTGGCCCATATCCTCTCGGTCCTGGCCGAGAATCGGCACGAGGAGCCAAGTCTGGGGCTGGCCCTGGACGGGGCCGGGCTGGGCACGGATCGGACCATCTGGGGCGGCGAGGCCCTGTTGGTGGACCCGCAAAGCGGAGAGTTCAACCGCGCGGGCCACTTCACGCCGGTGGCCCAGCCCGGCGGCGAGGCCGCGGCCCGGGAACCCTGGCGCATGGCCAGGAGTTACCTGTGGAGCATCGGGGTCACGGCCCCTGGAAATCGCCCCTGGCCCTGGCTGGACGAATACTCCCAGGCTGACGCCTTTGTCGGGGCCATGCTCAAAAAGGGGATTAACTGCCCGACGACCACCAGTTGCGGTCGCCTGTTCGACGCCGTGGCCGGCCTGCTCGGCCTGAAGCACGTCATGGCCTATGAAGGACAGGCCGCGATTATCCTGGAGCGGGTTCAAGACCTCGACGATCAGGCCACGCCTTACGTCTGCCCGGTGCTGGCCGACCGTGATCCGGTGCGGCTGGACACCCTGCTGCTGTTTCGTCAGGTCCATGCGGACTGGGAGACCGGGGTGCCGATAGGGGCTATCAGCCGGCGCTTTCATCTGGGCCTGATCCAGGGGCTGGCCGAGTTGGCCGCCCTGCTGGCCGAGCAATCCGGTACGCGCACCGTGGGCCTGAGCGGAGGGGTGATGCAGAACGCCACCCTGAGCACGCTGCTGCCCGAGGCCCTGTCCCGGCGCGGCCTGACCCCTCTGGTCCACGCCCACCTCCCCCCCAACGACGGCTGCATCTCCCTGGGCCAGACCATGTACGGCAAAATCCTGCTCCAGCGCGGCTGATCACGCCGTACTTTCTTGCTTTGAATCGCGAAAAAGGCCGCCTTGTGTTTCCATGGCGTCTTGACTAACATTTCTTCTTTTTCGCCTTTTTCAAGTTGGTACCCATCATGACCCAGCGCGGACCCCATCTTTCCGTCCCCCATATCCGTCTTCTGCCCCGAGTTTTCAATCTGACCCAGGACCAGGTCGAGTCCTGGCCGGAAACCGTGCGCACCCTGGCCGTGGACCTGGCCGCCGAGCTGTTTCTGCTGCGCTACAACCCGTTCATCCCCCAGGAAATGGTCCGTCGCAGCGTGGACAACCAGTTGGCGGTCATCGTCCCGTCTCTGGCTCCGGAGTACGCCACGGCACTGCAAGAGGCCGTGGAGCATTTTTGGCGGGACTACGAAGCGGAGCAGACGTTCAAGCAGAACCTGATCAAGCGCCTCCGGCAGTGCCTGCCGGAGGAGTGCGTCAACAATCATCCCAACGCCCTGGTGGAGTGTTCCACCGACGCCACGGACCTGCGCTTGGAACTGCCCTTGCTCGTTCTGGCTCCGGAAAACACGGAACAGGTTCAGTGCATCATCCGGTTGGCCAATGAGCTGGAGTTCAGTCTCGTGCCCCGGGGGGGCGGCTCCGGCCTGACCGGAGGGGCCATTCCGGCCGGTCGAAGGACGGTGATTCTCAGCCTGAGTCGGATGAAGGCCGTCTTGAACATTGATGTTCAGGAAAAGGTCCTGTGCGCCCAGAGCGGGATGATCACCCTGAACGCGATTCAGGCCGCGGCGGCCCAGGGGTTGCTGTTCACCGTGGACCCGGCCTCCAAGGCCGCCTCGTCCCTGGGCGGAAACATTTCCGAGAACGCCGGCGGGCCCTTTGCCTTTGAGTACGGGACCACCCTGGACAACCTTCTCAGCTACGTGATGGTCCTGCCCAATGGAGAGCGCATCGAGGTGCGCCGCAAGGATCATCCCCGGCACAAGATTCTACCTCAGGAAACCGCGGTGTTCGAAATCCTGGACGACCAGGGCCGGGTCACGGAATCCATTGCCCTGCACGGCGGGGACATCCGGGGCGCGGATCTGGGCAAGGACGTGTCCAATAAATTTTTGGGCGGGCTGCCGGGCATTCAGAAGGAAGGCGTGGACGGGGTGATCACCGAGGCCTGCTTCACCCTGTATCCCCAGCCGGCCTTCTCCCGGACCTTATGCCTGGAATTTTTCGGACGGAGCATGCACCCGGCCATGCTGGTGATCAATGACCTGGTGGGCATGCGCGACACCATCCGGGAGCAGGGCGACCTGGTCAAAATGTCCGCCTTGGAGGAGTTCGGGCCGAAGTACGTCCAGGCCATCGAGTACCAGAAAAAATCCTCCCGCTACGAGGGCGACCCCATCTCCGTGCTGCTGATCCAGATGGATTCCGACGACGAAGCGGCTCTGGACGAGGCCGTGGACATGGTGGTGGACATTGTCGGTCCGTACGAAAACGTGGAGGTGTTTACGGCCATGGACGCCCGACAGGCCGAGGTGTTCTGGGAGGATCGACACCGCCTGAGCGCCATCACCCGCCGGACCAGCGGATTCAAGATCAACGAGGACATCGTCATCCCTTTGAAGGTGATTCCGGAGTTTTCCGACTTTCTGGAGCAACTGAACCTGCGCTACCTGGCCAAGGCGTATCGCAAGGCGCTTCAGGAAGTGGGCGGCCTGGACGGGCTGCCGGACAGCGACGAGTTCGTGGAGATGGAACTGGACTACTGCGCCCGGATCCTGCGCGGCGAGATCTCGGCCAAGGAGCTTTCCGACCAGGAGTTCGAGATCCAGACCCAGTTCTTTTTTCAGGATCTGCGCAACCGCTATCCCCGACGGCAAGCCCAGCTGGACGCCATCCTCTCCCGGATGCGCGGGACCCGGGTCATCGTGGCCAACCACATGCACGCCGGGGACGGCAACTGCCATGTGAACATCCCGGTGAACTCCAACGACCCGCACATGCTGCACCAGGCCGAGGAAGCGGCCGGCGAGGTTTTCAAAAAGGTCCTGGAACTCAAGGGCGCGGTGTCCGGGGAGCACGGCATCGGGATTACCAAGATCGCCTTTCTGCCCGAGGAAAAGATTAAGGCCCTCAAGGCTTACAAGGCCAAGGTCGATCCCGGGAACATCATCAACCCCGGCAAGCTGACCAGCCGGGAGCAGCTGGTCCAGCCGTTCACCTTTTCCTTTAACCGTCTGATTCAGGATCTGCGCCAAAGCGGCCTGCCGGAGCGGGCGCGGCTGATCAAGCTGCTGACCAGCATCCAGACCTGCTCCCGGTGCGGCAAGTGCAAGCAGGTCTGCCCCATGTATCTCCCGGAAAAGGGGCTTTTGTTCCATCCCCGGAACAAGAACATCAGTATGGGGGCGATGATCGAGGCGGTGTTCTACACCCAGCTCCAGTCCGGACAGCCGGATCAGCGTTTGCTCAAGGAACTGGGACGGTTGATGGAGCACTGTACGGGCTGCGGCAAATGCATGTCCGCCTGTCCGGTGAAGATCAACACCCCGGATGTGATTCTGGATTTGCGCGGCTATCTCAAAGGCAAGGGGGCGGACGGCCATCCGTTCAAGAACCGCATCCTGGACTACCTGGCCAAGGACCCGGCGTGTCGTTTGCCCCGAGCGGCCAAGTTTCTGGCCGTGGGCCAGGCCATCCAGAACACCGCCGTGGGGCTGATCCCCTCGAAGTGGCGTCGACGGGCCGAGAGCCCGCTGCTCCAGGGCAAGGGGCCGAGCATGGAGATGAAGAACCTGTCCGAGAGCCTGAACCTGGCCAAGGGCAGCGTCTTTCTCCCGGCCGGCAACGGCGGCTCGATCCCGAACAAGGAAACCGTACTCTATTTTCCCGGATGCGGCGCCGGACTGTTTTTCCGTTCCATCGGCCTGGCCACCATCTCCTTGCTCCTGGACGCGGATTGTCAGGTTATCCTGCCCGAAGCTCATCTGTGCTGCGGGTATCCGCTGTTGGCCAGCGGCGGCGAACAGGCCTTCGGGGCCAACCGGGAACGAAACATCGCCGCGTTGAACCGCCTGCTGAACAGGGTCAGAGCCCAAGGCTTCACGGTTTCCCACGTGATCACGGCCTGCGGCTCCTGTCGGGAAGGGCTGCGCGACTACAATCTGGCTTCGTCCTCGGGCCCGGCCCTGGAGCACCAGGACGCCTTGCAGTTTCTCCTTCAACGCATAAGTCAGAAACAGGGACACAAGCAGGCCCAAAAACAGAACAGATCGCTGATCCAATCTCTCCAGGCCGGTGGTTCGCGCGAACTGCTTTATCACGCCGCGTGTCACGCCGAATGGTCCGGGGTGGAGGGCGTCAAGGCGGCCAGAACCTATGCCGAATCCCTGAGCAAGCTCCTGGACGCCAAGGTCCGCGTCAGCCCGCACTGCTGCGGAGAGAGCGGTCTGGGGGCCATGACCTCCCCGGCCATCTACAACAAGCTGCGCCGGCGCAAGATCGACCAGTTGCGCACGGACATCAGTCAGGTGGATTCCCCAGAGCCGATCCTCGTCGGATGCCCGTCCTGCCGCATCGGGCTGACCAGATGCCTGAACGAACTGGGACGCCCCCGGGAGGTCCGGCACACCGTCGAATACCTCGCCTCCCTGCTCGGCGGCCCGGACTGGGAAAAGAACGCCGTCAAACGCATCACTCAGGCCCGGTTTGTTCCGGAGCGGTGAGACGGTATCATAATAACCATTTAGCAAGAGGAGCCTTACTCACCATGAGCACCCATTTTTCCGCAAGTTACAGTTTTACCATGGATATCCGGCTGGAGAAGAAGCAGGAGAATCGCGTTCTGCTGTTGGAGACCTTGGGCCGTGAAGGCGCGCGCTTGGTCCAATTTTTCCGTGTGGGCGAAGACGGGGAGGCCGAGGAAATTTCGTTGGAGTTCTACGCCACGTCCGTGGAACACGGGGAAAAGGTGGTCGCCGCGGTGCAGGCCCTGCCCTGCGTGCTGGATTCCTGGGCCACGGACACGACCATGGCCATTCACGACGGCGGCAAGCTGGAAATCGCGCCCACGTTATCGGTGGACAACGCGGACGAGCTGGCCATGGCCTATACGCCCGGCGTGGCCCGTGTCTGCCAGGCAATCCACAAAGACCCGGAGCGGGCCTTTGACCTGACTATCCGTCAGAACTGCGTGGCCGTGGTTTCCGACGGCACCGCGGTTCTGGGGCTGGGGAACATCGGGCCCCTGGCGGCCATGCCCGTGATGGAAGGCAAGGCCGTGCTGTTCAAGGCCTTTGGCCGGGTGGACGCTTTCCCGCTGTGCGTGAAGACCACGACCCCGGAAGAACTGATCGACTTCGTGGAAAAGGTCGCTCCGACCTTCGGCGGAATCAACCTGGAAGACGTGGCCGCGCCCAATTGCTTCATCGTGGAGCAGGAACTGAAGAAGCGCTTGGACATCCCGGTGTTCCACGACGACCAGCACGGTACCGCCGTGGTGGCCTTGGCTGCCCTGCTCAACGCCCTGAAGCTGACCGGCAAGAAGATTGAGGATCTCAAAATGGTGGTCAACGGGTTCGGGGCCGCCGGAGTGGCCTGCGCCAAAATGTTCGCCGAGGCCGGGGTGAAAAACATCATTCCCTGCGACCGCACGGGCGTGGTCTATCGCGGCCGGACCAAAGGCATGAACCCGGTCAAGGAAGAGTGCGCCCGGATTTTCAACCCGAACAACGAACAAGGCTCTCTGGCCGACGTGATCAAGGGCGCGGACATTTTCGTGGGCGTATCCGGACCCGATACGTTGAAACGGGAGGACGTGCTGAAGATGGCCCCCAAGCCGATCATCTTCGCCATGGCAAACCCCATTCCGGAGATCCTGCCCGAGGAAATAGCGGACCTGGATTGCCTGATCGCCACCGGTCGCTCGGACTACCCAAACCAGATCAACAACGTGCTCTGCTTCCCCGGCATCTTCCGGGGCGCTCTGGACTGCCGGGCCTCGGACATCAACGAGGCCATGAAGCTGGCCGCGGCCCAGGCCATCGCGGATTGCGTGGACGACGAACAACTGGCCCAGGGCGTGATCATTCCCAGCGCCTTCCATCCGGGGGTGGCCGACGCCGTGGCCGAACGGGTGGAGCAGGCGGCCCGGGATTCCGGAGTTGCCAGGATCTAAGGAATCGGGCTTGGGCATGCGTGTGCTGGGCGTCGACTATGGTACAAAGCGGGTGGGTCTGGCCCTGAGCGACGGCCTGGGGCTTTTGGCCCACCCCTATGCGACCCTGGAGCGGACCACCCGTGAACGGCTGTTTGCCGACTTGTTGGCCATCGTGGTCGAGGAAAGCGTCCGGACCATCGTGCTTGGACTACCCCAGGCCCTGAACGGCCAGGAAACGGAAACCACCCGCCAGGTCCGCAATTTCGCTGAAAGCCTGCGTCGTCGGACGGACGTCCCGGTGGTATTCCAGAACGAAGCCTTCAGCTCGGTGGAGGCTGAGCGCAACCTGCGCGACGGGGGCCGTCGCGGCCGTAAGGTCAAGGCCGTGCTCGACCAGCAGGCTGCCGTGGTCATCCTTAACGACTACCTGGAAAGCTCCAGACAGTCCAAACTCCCTTGAACCCGATCGGAAAAGACAAGGAGGCGTCATGGAAACCATTCTGTCCTCGATATTCATCATCCTGGTGGTAGTCGTCTTCGCGTTCATCATGCGCAAAGGCGGCGGCTTCTCCGGCTGAGGTCCGGCCAACAAGGGCTGCGGTACGCAGCCGAAGAATCCGGAGCCGGCGCAAGGGAAGTCCAAAAAGCGACGAAAGCAGTATTGACGGGCGCTAAGCGGCTTCAGGAACCATGTTGCAATATTCGAGTCAAAAAACACTTGCCAAGTTCCGAACAATTCTTTAGGTAATCTCTTTTTTCAAGCAGGAGAGGTGTCCGAGCTGGCCGAAGGAGCACGATTGGAAATCGTGTGTGCGCTAACCCCGTACCGAGAGTTCGAATCTCTCCCTCTCCGCCATTACCGCTGACGTCAGCCCCCGGAAACGGGGGCTTTTTTTTTTGGCCAAATGGCCCCCAGGTGCCTCGCCAAGCGCTCCAGAATTTGTCCGGGCAAGTCGTTTCGCAATGCCCCGGCTTTCTTTCCGTTCGGACACTCTTGAAATCTACTTCGCCATGGCCGGTTCGCCCTCCAGGTAGGTTTTGACGGCACGGTCATTTCCCAGCATCATCAGCACCAAGAGTTTTTCACGCAGCGACGTGGTTCGGTCCATGCGATACCGCATCAAAGGCGTGCAGGTCGGATACAGGACGACGAAGTTCGCTTCCTTGCCCTTGGAAAAGTTCCGGATGCAGCTTTCCAGACCCAACTTTTTTTTCTGGCTCGCTAGGCGGGTTTTTAAGCCGTTTTTTGGCAATCTTTTGACAAAAAAACAAAAAAGGGCTTAGGCGTTATGCCTAAACCCTTAATTTTCTTTGGTGCGCCCGGAGAGATTCGAACTCCCGGCCTGCGGATTCGAAGTCCGACGCTCTATCCGGCTGAGCTACGGGCGCATGGGAGTTGTTTAGGTTGTCCTGGTTGGGGCGTCAAGAGATGTTTTGATTGGTGAAGTTGAGAGTTGGGTTTGGTCGTTCTGGTCAAATGCGGTCTTTTGGGCTAATCGGTGGAATTCATGACGGTATGGAAGGAAGAGGCGGCTCCCTTGCGGGTCGTGGCGGGAATTGTCTGGCACGGTGACCGGTACTTGGCCGTGCGGCGACCGGAAGGCAAGCATATGGCCGGATACTGGGAGTTTCCCGGAGGCAAGATCGAAGCCGGGGAGACGCCGGATCAGGCATTGGCGCGGGAGTTGCGTGAGGAATTGGGAATTTGTGTCGCGGATTCCCGCCTTTGGCGGGATAGAGTCCACCGGTACCCGGATTTGCATGTGCACGTATTTTTTTACATGGTAAACGCGTTTCAGGGGGAGCCCCTCCCCCGTGAAGGCCAAAGCATGGCCTGGGTGACGCCGGCGGAAAACGCGTTGCCGTTTTTGCCGGCCGACCTGGGTGTCGTGGCGGAGTTGGCCGCGATGTTCGGACCGCGGAGCTGACACAGGACTGTGCCCGGGCTGCCGGGTACTGATCAGGAGCGCTGGAATGGCCATATTTCTGTACAAAGGTCGCAACAAGCTGGGTCGGAGGGTCAAAGGCGACTTCGACGCCCCGACCTTGGAAATGGCAGAAAACGCCTTGCGTCGGCGGGGATTCACCCAGCTCAAGGTCAAGCCCAAACCCAAGGATCTGCTGGAGGGCACCTTCCTTGAGGGGAGGATCACCGACAGGGACATGGTCATTTTCAGCCGTCAGTTCTCCACCATGATCAACGCCGGGGTGCCCATCTTGCAGTCCTTGCAGATCATGTGCGAACAGACGGAAAACAAGCTGTTGCGGCGGGTGCTCTACACGGTCCGCAATGACATCGAGGGCGGCAGTTCCCTGTTCGACGCCATGCGCAAGCATCCCAAGGTCTTCACGGACCTCTACGCCAACATGGTCAACGCCGGCGAGGCCGGGGGCGTTCTGGACGTGATCCTGTTGCGCTTGGCGGACTATCTGGAAAAAGCGGCCAGACTCAAGGCCAAGGTCAAGTCGGCCATGGTCTATCCGGCCGTGGTGGTCACCGTGGCCGTGGCCGTCATCGCTATCATTCTGATATTCGTCATCCCGACCTTTGAAACCATGTTCGCGGATTTCGGCGCGGCGCTCCCGCTGCCGACCCAGATCGTGATCAACATGAGTCGTTTCGCCCAGGACAATCTGCTGTACATATTCCTGGGGGCCGTGGCCTTTGCGATCATCTTCAAACGGCTGTATCGAGTCGAGCGGGTCAAGATCATGGTGGACTTCTGGGTCCTGACCCTGCCCGTGTTCGGACCGCTGCTGCGCAAGGTGGCCGTGGCCAGATTCGGACGCACTCTGAGTACCATGGTTTCCAGCGGGGTACCCATCCTTGGGGCCTTGGACATCGTGGCCAGGACTTCCGGGAACAAGACCGTGGAGCGCGGTGTCCTGGAAGCCAAGAAAAGTATCGCCGAGGGCCAAACCCTGGCCGACCCCCTGGAAGCCACGGGCGTTTTTCCGCCCATGGTGGTCCAGATGATTTCCATTGGAGAAACCACGGGGAACCTGGACCATATGCTGGCCAAGATCGCCGACTTTTACGACAACGAGGTGGATGTGGCCGTGGAAACATTGACCTCGCTGCTGGAGCCGATGATGATCGTCTTTCTGGGGGTCGTGGTGGGGGGACTGGTGGTGAGCATGTATTTGCCCATTTTTCAGATCGGCGAGACCATCATGTAGCTGCTGGCGGGTAAGCCGAAGTTTTCAATCACTGATCACGTGCTGAAACAGACTGGAGTACAATCGTGAAAATCAAGGATTTGCTGGAACGACCCGAACGGTCGAGAATTTCCCTGGAATTTTTTCCTCCCAAGGACCGGGCCTTGTGGCCGAAGTTTTTTGATACGGCCCAGCGGCTGCGAGCCCTGGACCCGCTGTTCGTCTCCGTGACCTACGGAGCCGGCGGCAGCACCCAGGCCGCCACGTTGGAGATCGTGACCACCTTGAAACGGGATTTCAGCATGGAGCCCATGGCCCATCTGACCTGCGTCGGGGCCTCCACCCAGGTTCTGCGCTCGTTTCTGGACGATCTGAGCCGGGCCGAGGTAACCAACGTGATGGCCTTGCGCGGCGACCCGCCCCAGGGAGAGACCGCGTTCGTCCCATCGGACGACGGATTCAGTCACGCCTCGGACCTGGTCCGGTTTATCGCCGCGGAATATCCGGGCATGGGCGTCGGGGTGGCCGGGTACCCGGAGGGACATCCCGAAGCCGTCGGCCTGAAGGAGGATCTGGATTTCCTGAAAATGAAGCTGGATCTGGGCGGAGACTTCGCCGTGACTCAACTTTTCTTCGACAACGCCAGCTATTGGAAGTTCGTTCAGCGAGCCCGTGAAGCCGGGATCGCCAAGCCCATCCTGCCGGGGATCATGCCCATTTTCAGCTTGAAGTTCATTCAGCGGATCACCTCCATGTGCGGCGCGACCCTGCCGCCAGCTTTCCTGCGGGATCTGGAGCAGGCGGACGCCCGAGGCGGAGACGCGGCGGTTCAGGAAGTGGGCATGGCCCATGCCGCTGCCCAGATCCAGGATCTCCTGGACAACGGCGCGCCGGGGGTTCATTTGTACACCATGAACCGATCCGACGGATGCCTGCGGATTATGGAGCAGGTCCGGCGCTGACAGCGTTCGTCGCAATTCGTAACGGAGCATTGGAATCAAGGTCGAAATCGAAATCGCTATCGAAATCGAAATCGAAAGCAAGAAAAACAAGAACCGCGTTGTGAGACCATCGATTTCGATTGCGATTGCGAGCACGTCTATTCGTGGCCTGTTGATCGCAAAACTGAATACAATACAACAAGGAGCAACACGATATGCATGCCAAGCAGTTGCGAGTCGGCGTGGTGGGCGCCACGGGAGCCGTGGGCAGGGAAATGCTCAAGACGCTGGAACAGCGGGAATTTCCGGCGACCAGTGTTCGTGCCCTGGCTTCCTCCCGGTCCGCTGGCCAGGAAATCCCGTTCATGGGCGGCCAATTGACCGTGGAAGAACTTGACGAAAATTCTTTTCACGAGCTGGACTTGGCGCTCTTTTCCGCTGGGGGGGGGACGTCGGAAAAGTATGCGCCCATCGCCGTCCGATCCGGGTGCGTGGTGGTGGACAATTCCAGCGCCTGGCGCATGGATCCGGAGGTCCCTTTGGTGGTTCCGGAGGTGAACCCGGACGATTTGGCCCGGCATAAGGGAATCATCGCCAATCCCAACTGTTCGACCATCCAGATGGTCGTGGTGCTCAAGCCCCTGCACGACGTCGGCAAAATCAAGCGGGTGGTGGTCTCCACCTACCAGGCCGTTTCCGGGACCGGCCAGAAGGCCATCAAGGAAATGGAGACCCAGGTTCGCCAGATGTTCAACATGCAGGAACCCGAGGCCGAGGTGTACCCATACCAGATCGCTTTCAATTGCCTCCCGCACATCGACGTCTTCCTGGACAACGATTACACCAAGGAAGAAATGAAGATGGTCCTGGAGACCCAAAAGATCATGGGCGACGAGACCATCCGGCTGACCGCCACCACGGTCCGGGTGCCGGTGTTCTATGGTCACAGCGAGTCCGTGAACGTGGAGACCGAAAAGAAGATCACTCCGGCCGAGGCCCGGGTGATCCTGGCTCAGGCTCCGGGCGTGCAGGTCTTGGACAATCCCAGGGAGAAAATCTATCCCATGCCCATCCACGCCGCGGGGGAGGACTTGACTTTCGTCGGCCGCATCCGCGAGGACGAATCCATTGCCAACGGACTGAATCTGTGGGTCGTGGCGGACAACCTGCGCAAAGGCGCGGCCCTGAACGCCGTGCAGATCGCGGAGGCGCTGGTGGAGCGGGACCTGATCAGGGTTTAGCAGTTGAAAAACTCCCAATTGCTGCGTCGCTGCAAAAAGTTCAAACTCTCACGTATCAGTAAATACGCTTCGACCTTGATTCGATTGCCAGGACGGCAAATCGAAAATGTGGCGCAGCCACAGCCCGCAAGGGCCGGACACAGGACGTGTCCCGGTAGCTTTTTTTGCTCCTTGCACTTGGGGTTTTTGAACGGACTGTCGAGTTAGGACTTTTTCAACACTCACTAACTGGTTCTCGTTTTTCGCGGCCCGACTTTCGGGCCGCATGACATTGTATGGGACGAATTCGGAGTAGGATGATGCTTACCGTCGTTAACGATTCAGATGCCTATCTGGAGCGGCTGCTCCAGGCCCCCAGGCCGGGGATCGGCGAAGTTACGGCCTTTTACGATCACCGGGTCGGCGTGATCGGCACGGACCCGCGGCTGATGGTGCTGCCCCTGGACGACCACATGGTCCACCGGGGAGACGGGGTTTTTGAGACCATGAAATTCGTGGAGCGCAAGCTCTACCAGCTTGATCCGCACGTGGACCGGCTGATGTTTTCGGCCCGGTCGATTTTTCTGGAGCCGCCCTGCCCCTGGGAGGACCTGAAGACCATGATCGTGGACGTGGCCCGGGCCGCGAATACGGACCAGGGGATGGTGCGCATCCTCCTGGGACGCGGGCCCGGAGGATTCGGCATCGACGCCCGGGAATGCCCCAAGGCCGGCCTGTACATCGTGGCCTATGCCCTGCATCCGCGGCCCGAGTCCGCCTATGAAAAAGGCGTCACGGCCTCGCGCTGCTCCATGCCCGCCAAGCGCGGCCTGATGGCCAAGATCAAGAGCGTCAACTATCTGCCCAACGTGCTGATGAAGCGCGAAGCCGTGCAATCGGGCTGCGACTATTCCCTGTGCTTTGACGACGACGGATTCCTGGCCGAAGGGGCCGTGGAAAACGTCTGCCTCGTGGACGCCCAGGGACGCCTGGTGGTTCCGGAGCTGAACAACGCTCTGACCGGGACGACTCTGATGCGCGCCCTGGATGCGGTCAAGGACGAAATGCCGGTGGTCTTCCGCCAGGTCACGGAGGACGACGTCTACCTGGCGCGGGAGGTGATCCTTCTGGGCACGACCATCGACGCCCTGAGCGTGATCCGCTTCAACAAGAAGCCCATCCATGACGTGCGGCCGGGGCCGGTGAGCAAAAAAATGCGCCGGTTTCTGATCCAGGATCTCCAGGATAACGGCATTGTCCTGTAGCCGAGCCTGTCCCAAGTCTCACGCGGTCCGAGGCAATCTCCTGACCAAGCCGTCTTGGTTGCGTTGAAACGGCGCATGCTCCTGCTCTATCGCCTGCTTTTCCCCGTTGCCCTGCTGGCGGCCCTGCCGTTCTACCTGCCGCGGATGCTTCGCCGGGGCGGCTATGCCCGGCACTTCGGCCAGCGCCTGGGGCGGGTGCCGGTACTGCCGCCCCAGCCTGCCGGAGTGCGCCGGGTATGGATTCATGCCGTCAGCGTCGGTGAGCTGCAAGCTCTGGGGCCGCTGCTGGAGTTGTTGCGCGAGGAGCATCCGGCGATTCAAATCGTGATGACCACCACCACCAGCACGGGCTACGCTCTGGCGGAACGCAAGTACGAGCCGTATTTGACCTACCTCGGCTATTTTCCGGTGGATTTCTGGCCGATCAGCCGACGGACCTGGAGTCGACTTCAGCCGGACCTGTGCCTGCTGATGGAGGGGGAAATCTGGCCGGAGCACCTGCATCAAGCCCGGCTCCGGGGAGTCCCCACGGTGTTGATCAATGCCCGGCTCTCGGAGCGGTCCTTTCGCCGCTGGCACGCTTTGCCGCGTCCGCTGCGCGAACCCTTCGCCATGCTGTCACGGATTGTGACCGCCTCGGAGGAGGACGGGCGGCGCTTCGCGCGACTGGGGATCACGGAAGATCGCATCGTGACCAGCGGAAACCTCAAACTGGATATGACCCCGGCCCCGATCCTGGTTTCCGCGGAATTGGAGCAGTTGCGTACGGACCTGGGCCTGGGTCTGGAGGCGGGGGGGGATCGTGCGGACTGCGAAGACCCGGCACGCCCTCTGGTTTTAGCTGGAGCCTCCACCTGGCCGGGGGAAGAAGAAATGCTTCTCCGGGTGGCCTGCAAGCTCACGGACCACGGGCTGCCGTGCAAGCTCCTGCTGATCCCCCGACACGCCGAACGTCGGGCCGAGCTGAGGGGTTTGCTGATCAAGGAGGCCGTCGCCGCGCACTTTCGCTCTTCCGGTTTGGCCGAAGGTCCGGTGAATGTGGCCGTGGCCGACACCACCGGAGAGATGGTCGTTTTGCTCCAGGCCGCGGATGTGGTCTTCGTGGGCAAAAGCATGGCCCCGCACCAGGGAGGTCAGAACCCCATCGAGGCCGCGGCCTTGGGCAAACCCGTGCTGTTCGGCCCGAACATGCAGAATTTCCGGGCCGTGGTCGATTCCATGCTCGCGGCAAAGGCCGGCCAGGTCGTCCGGGATGAAACGGAAGTGTTCGACACTGTGGCGATGCTGTTGCGCGATCAGACCGCGCGGCGAGACATGGGCCGGGCGGCCAGGAACTGGCACCGAGCCGGGAAGGGAGCCACGCGGCGGACCGTGGACGCGATCACCCGCTTTCTTGAGCCAAATCGCTGAGTTGTATCCGGATGGCCTCCAGCACCGCCCCCAAGGCCACCTCGGGCCGAAGCAACCCCATGTCGCCACCAGGCGCGCACAGGACACGATTGCGTCGGTCGTCTCCGGGATACGGGCGGTACTTGGCCGGGGCCGTGGGACCGAACAGGGCCAGGGTCGGCACGCCCATGGCCGCGGCCAGGTGCAGCGGCCCGCTGTCGTTGCCGACCACCAGACGGGCCTGGGCGATGAGCCAGGGTAATTCGGAAAGGGAGGTTTGCCCGGTCATGTTCAGAAAACGCGGAGTGTTCGATTCCGAAAAGCCCGCGAGACCGGAGGGACTTGGCACGGCATGGGCTCCGGCCCAGGCCGCGAAAGCGTCGGGTAGGGCGTCGAGCAGCAACTTGGTCAGCGCCGCATAGCCCGGCCAATTTTTTTCGGGCCGACTGCTTTCGGGAAACAGCAGGATCGGGCCCGAAGTCTGGTTTGAGGTCTGGCCTGGCGTCGGGCTTTTCGTGGAAAGCTCTGGCGATCCGGGGCGGTCTGCGTGAACGTTGTCGCGAAGGGTTCCGGGCGGCATTTCCGGCAAACGTCCAAATAACCGGAAAGGCGATCGGGAGGGCGACCGGAAAGGCAGCCGGGCGACGACATTCCTGGGCAAGCCCAAAAGAGGCAGAAACTCGGCCAAGACGTCCACGGCGTGGGCGTCGCGGCCGGCGGTTGGCAAGGGCGTGCGCCGATGGTAAGCGATCCTCGCCCCTTCACGGGCGTCGTCGCGACCGACGACCACGTCGGCCCGGGCCGCCAAGGCGATCAGTCCGCTACGGGCCAGGCCCTGCATGTCCAGGACATGGGAATAGCGCCGTTTGCGCACGGCGCGGATCAAGCGCAGAAACCCCGTTGGCCCGCCATGGCGCTGGAAGAGCAGGACGTCGTCCACCACCGGACAAGCCGCCACCAGCGGCGCGAAAACGTCCCGGCAGACCCAGTCGATCCGGGCCTCCGGAAATCCGACCTTGATCATTTGGGCGACGAGTAGTCCGTGAACGATGTCCCCGAGGGACGAAGGCTTGATGATCAGAACCGTGGGAGAATGCATGACGATACTATATACCGATGGAGTACTTGCAGGGGGTGACGCGCTACGATGCGAGTAAAGCAAAGCGAAGGATTGTTCAAACGTTTTCTGCCCTATTTCGCCCTGCTGGGCGCGGTGCGGCTGCATTTCGCCGCGGCCATCTTTTTCGGGGTAATCTTCGGCATAGCCAGCGGCTTCGGGCTACCCTTCATGGCCGACCGGGTTTTTCCGGTCATTTTCGGTCCGGAACCGCCATCCACGGCCATGCTGCTGGCGGTGACCGCGCTCATTCCCGTCGTCTTTCTGATCCGCGCGGCCAGCGGCTTCCTGAACGTCTATCTGATCCACTACTGCGGCGGGAAGGTGTTGGAAGCGCTGCGGGTGCGGGTCTTCAGCAAACTGCAGGAACTGCCGCTGGCCTTTTATCAGAAGAACAAAAGCGGCGACCTTCTGGCTCGGGTGGTCAACGATACCGGGCAGTTGCAGGGGGTGGTGACCACCGTGGCCAACGACCTGATCAAGCAGCCGCTGACCTTTGTCGGAGCCCTGGGCGCGGTGGTCTACCTGTCCATGAAGCAGCAGGACCTGCTCTTCGTGCTGCTGGCCTTGCTACTGGTGCCGATTTGCATCCTGCCCATCCGGATCATCGGCAAGAAACTGCTCCACCGGGCGCACCGGTTTTTGGCCCAGACCGCGGACCTGACCACCATCCTGAACGAAAACCTCACGGCGACCAAGGAAGTCCGGGCCTTCGGCCTGGAAAAGCGGGAAATCCGCAAGTTCGAGCAAGCCGCTCAGAGTCTGTTCCACTGGGCCATGAAGGTGGTCAAGTATTCGAACATTCTTTCCCCGACCATCGAAGTGGTGGCCGCCGTCGGGGTGGCCGGGGCCGTGTTTTATGCGGCCTCCAGAGGGGTCAGCCTGGAGACGATCCTCCCCTTGATTTTCGCGCTGTACATGGCTTACGAGCCGGTCAAAAAACTGGGGCGGATCCATAATGAAATCCGCAAGGGCGAAGCCTCCCTGGAGCGCCTGGAGTATATTCTGAACACCGAGGACACGGTCCCAGATCCCGAAATTCCTCAGAGCCTGTCACTGGGCCAGGTGCGCGGGGAAATCCGTTTCGAGCGGGTCTTTTTCGCCTATGAGCAGGGCATCCCGGTGCTCCAGGACGTCAACGCGACCATTGCTCCCGGCGAGGTGGTGGCCCTGGTGGGGCCCAGCGGGGCGGGCAAGACCACCTTCGCGAACCTGATTCCCCGGTTCTACGACGTTTCCGCGGGTGCGATCCATGTTGACGGCCTGGACGTGCGCGACGTGCGCAAGGAAGACTTGCGCCGGGCCATGGCCATCGTGCCCCAGGACCCGGTGCTGTTCAACGACACGGTGCGCTCCAACATTCTGGCCGGCAACCAGGACGCCCCGCCCGAGGCCGTGGAATACGCCGCGCAGCGGGCGTTCGCCCACGAATTCATCCAGGAACTGCCCCACGGGTACGAAACCGTGGTCGGCGAAAAAGGCATGCGCCTTTCCGGCGGCCAGAAGCAACGCCTGGCCCTGGCCCGGGCTTTCCTGCGCAACGCCCCGATCCTGATCCTGGACGAGGCCACCTCGGCCCTGGACGCAACCAGCGAGGAAATGATCCAGCAGGCCCTGTCCGGATTGATCCAGGACAAGACCGTGCTGATCATCGCCCACCGCTTCAGCACCATCCGGCTGGCGTCACGAATCTTCCTGTTCCAAAACGGTCGGATCAAAGCCACCGGGGACCACGAAAAGCTCTACATCACGTCCAACGTCTACAAGAAGCTCTATGATCAGCAGTATATGGCGTAGGCGATGAATGCTTGATTTTTCCCATCCCTATCCGCGAAATCCTTTTTTTTCTCTTGGTCGTCGAGAGTGTTTTGCGGAGTTTCAGAATCCGAAGGCGCTGCTCCCTTGGCTTTATACGACATGTTGCAGACCGAGATACCAGGTGGCGATGCCGAAATAAATTAAAATTCCGAAAATGTCGGCCAGGGAGGCGATCAGCGGGGCGCTGGCCGTGGCCGGGTCCAGTCGCAGGCGGGTCAGCAGGAAGGGCAGGGACATGCCCATCAGGCAGCCCATGAGGACGATGGTGACCATGCTCAGGGCCACGACCACGGTCACGTCCGGCCCGACCCGGAATATCCCGATCATGGACACCGCCATGCCCATGCACAGCCCGATGGCCAGGGCGATGAGGATTTCCCGGCTGAGCAGCTTGAACCAGTCCTTCATGTGGACTTCCCCAGTGGCCAGGGCGCGGACCATCAGCGTTGCGGATTGCGATCCGGCGTTCCCGCCGCTGCCGATGAGCAGGGGCAGGAAAAAGACCAGGGACACCACGGCCTGGATGGTGTGCTCGAAATAGGCGATGCCGGCCCCGGAAAATATGTTCACGAAAACCAGGGCCAGGAGCCAGGGGACGCGCTTCAAGAAAAGGTAGTAGAGGTCCGCGGGCTTGAACCCGCTCAGGTCCGAGGCCGACGGACCGAACCCTTCGGCGATGGAGCCCATACGGTGGAAGTCCTCGGAGGCCTCTTCCTCAATGACGTCGTGGACGTCGTCAAAGGTGATGATTCCGATCAATGCGTCCTTTTCGTCGACCACCGGCACGGCCAGGATGTCGTACTTGGCCATGGTTTTGGCCACGTCTTCCTGGTCGTCGTCGACATGGGCGGTGACCGGGTCTCGGCGCATTACGTCCTCGACTTGCTTCTCCGGCGGCGCCATGATCAGGTCCCGTAGCGAGACCAGGCCGATCAAGCGACGCTCCTCGTCGATGACGTAGGTGTAGTAGATGGTCTCCTTGTCCGGGGCTTCCAGGCGCAGCTTGTCCAGGGCCTGCCGCGCGGTGAGGGACGGCTTGAGCACCGCGTAGTCCGAGGTCATGATCGCCCCGGCGGTTCCCTCTTCGTAAGCGCCCAGACGGATAATGTCCTCCCGCTCCGCCCTGGCCAGCAGCCGCAGGACGTTCTGGCGACGTTCTTCCGGGAGGAGCTGGATCAGGTCCACCCGTTCGTCGGAGAACATGTTGGTGATGATTTCCGCCAGCCGCTTGTCGGACAGGCGGAGCACGATGTCCACCTGCAGGTCCGCGTCCAGTTGTCCCAGAACTTCCGCGCTGTGGTGCGGAAAGAGGATCTCCAGGACCTGGGCCGCGTCCTTCGTGGACAGCTCATCCAGGGAATCGGCCAGGTCGGCCGGGTGCAGGGATGCCGTGAAATCCCGGAGCGCCTTGGGATTTCCGGCCTCCAGGTACTCGTTCAGCGTCGAGATGATTTGTGGATCTTTCATGGAGCGCGTCCTGACCCGTGGTCCTGTGGCCCGTGGTCGTGAGCAGGGGCGCGCCGAAGAAGGGACTCCTCGGGAACGGACTACGCGCTGCTACTGCGTGGTTTCCCCGAAAAGCGGTGCGCCGTGCCGACTCGCGGGCAAGGCCGAGGGAGGTTGAGATTGTCGGGTGCTACTGCCACCTTCGTCCATTCGTATAGACTCCGTCTTGAGGTAATCGGAAACGGGCGTTTTGAAACCGGCCCGAAAAAAGGCGAAAAAAAACGCCATAACCAAGCAGATGGTTCGTAACTGGTTTCAGGCGTGAATTCAAGAGACACGAAAAAAGACGAGGCCACGACGCCTCGTCTTTTTTCGTGTTCTCGACAACCGATGAGACTACGCCGACGCGGGGGCCGCGCAGGCGGCGTCGTACTCGGCCTCCAGGGATTCCATCAATTCCTTGACCGAAAGCAGCTCTTTCACCCGGTGCGCCGTTTGTCCCGCGAAGGCGAAGCCGAGATTCAAACGCCCTTTTTTGGCGTTGGACAGAGCCTGGGCGATGCAATACGGGCTTTTCTTGACGTCGCAGGTGACGATGCAGTGGTAGGGGCATTTGTACGGCTTGCGTTTGCCTTCCTCCACATCGGCCAGGAACTGGTTCTTCAGGGCCCGACCGGGCATCCCCACCGGGCTTTTGATCACGGTGACGTCGCCCTCCTTGGCGTCGACAAAGGCCTGTTTGAAGGCCAAGTCCGCGTCGCACTCGTGGGTGGCCACGAAGCGGGTTCCCAGTTGGACCCCGGCGGCTCCCATACGCAGATACTTGCAGATGTCCGCCCCGCTGAAGATGCCGCCCGCGGCGATCACCGGAATGGCCCGTCCGTGTTCCTGCTCAAAGGGCTTGACCGCGTCGATCACTTGAGGGACCAAGGTTTCAAGCTGGTATTCCGGATCGTCCAACTGCTCGGCCTTAAAGCCCAAGTGTCCGCCGGCCAGAGGCCCTTCGACCACGAAGCCGTCCGGAAGATAGTTGAACTTGGAGAGCCATTTTCTGCACATGATGGCCGCGGCCCGACCCGAGGAAACGATGGGCACCAGCTTGGTTTGCGAGTCCTCGGTGAGATACTTGGGCAGGTCGAAGGGCAGGCCGGCGCCGGAAAAGATGACGTCGATCTTCTCCTGGATGGAAGTTCGAACCAGGTCGGCAAAATTGCTCAGCGCGACCATGATGTTCACGCCGAGGATGCCTTTGGTCATTTCCTTGGCCTTGCGGATTTCCCGCTGCAGGGCGCGGATGTTGGCCTCGGCGTAATTTTTGGCCAGATCCGGCTCACTCATGCCGATCATGGCCGCGGAAATCACGCCGACTCCGCCTTGATTGGCCACGGCGGAGGAGAGGCCGGACAGGGATATGCCCACGCCCATGCCGCCTTGGACGATGGGAACCTTGGCAACCATGTCGCCAAAACGTAAACTGGGAAACGTCATGATGTGTTTGACCTCCAAATTAGGCGGACCGGGCCTTCCCCTGTCGACGAATCGGGGTTAGTGGCTGAACCGCGTTTGTCTCTTGTTTTGCGCGTGTTCTTATACCATTCTCGAGTCGTCGGCAATTCGTCCGGCCTTGTTCGTCCGGGCCGGGTACGCTTGCCTGAGACGCTTGCTTCAGATTGTTTTGCAAACCAACCATTGAGGAGATTTGAGATTATGAGCAACCATGCGTGCGAATCCTGCTCGGACAAGCAGGGATGCGGCGGGAAAAACGAGGAAGAGCAGGCCCTGTGCACTGCTTTGGCCAGGATCAAGAACAAAATCGTCGTCCTGTCCGGCAAGGGCGGCGTGGGCAAGAGCACGGTGGCCGTGAACCTGGCCCAGGCCCTGGCCATGGCCGGCATGAAGACCGGGCTGTTGGACGTGGACGTCCACGGACCAAGTCTGCCTCGGCTCCTCAGCCTGGGCGGAGAACGGGCCCGGCTGGATGCCGGGCGGCTGGAACCGCTCAGCGCCGGACCGAATCTGTGGGTCATGTCCCTGGGGTTTCTCCTGTCCAGCGCCAGCGAGGCCGTGATCTGGCGCGGACCGGCCAAGATGGGCGTGATCAAGCAGTTTCTGCGCGACGTCGCCTGGGGCGATCTGGATTATCTGGTGGTGGACTGCCCTCCGGGGACCGGAGACGAGCCGCTTTCCGTCTTGCAGCTTCTGGGACCGGAGGCCAAGGCCTTGATCGTGACCACCCCTCAGGGAGTGGCCGTGGACGACGTCCGCCGCTCCGTGACCTTCTGCGCCGAGTTGGGCAATCCGGTGCTGGGCATCGTGGAAAATATGAGTGGTCACGTCTGTTCCAAATGCGGCCAGGTGGAAAATATATTCGGTAGCGGCGGGGGCGAGGCCTTGGCCGGAGAGGCCGGAGTGCCGTTTCTGGGAAAAATCCCCCTGGACCCGGAAGTGGCCCGGGCCGGGGACGAAGGATTCGCCTTTTTGCGCGTCCACTCCGACGGCCCCACGGCTCAAGCCATGACCCGGATCATCGCACCCATCCTGGCCATGGCCGGAAGCCCGACGGAGAAGCCGCTTCAGGTTTGACGCTTGGCCGTGTTCGTCGCGTGAGAATCGCTGACGCGGCCCACGGACAATGCGATGTCCAATGCAATAAGCCAAGGAGGAAAACGATGACTAACGACATGAGTGTCGTGACGCCGGAAACTACGAGGATTGGATGGATCGGGACCGGGGTGATGGGGTTGTCCATGTGCGGGCATCTTCTGGACGCCGGATATAAGGCCGTGGTGTTCACCCGGACCAAGGCCAAAGCCCAAATCTTGCTGGATAACGGCGCGGACTGGGCCGACTCGCCCAAGGCCGTGGCCGAAGCCGCGGACGTGGTGTTCACCATAGTCGGCTTCCCTCCGGATGTCCGGGAAGTGTATTTCGGGGAACGAGGGCTGGTGGCCGGTTTGCGACCGGGCCGGGCCTGCGTGGACATGACCACCACCAGTCCCAGCCTGGCCGTGGAAATCGCCGAAGCCGCGCGGCAACGCCAAGCCACCGCCCTGGATGCTCCGGTTTCCGGAGGGGACGTGGGCGCGCGCAACGCCAAGCTGTCCATCATGGTCGGCGGGGACGAAACGACTTTTCAGGCCGTGCTTCCCCTGCTCAAACTGATGGGCGTGAACATCGTCCATCAGGGACCGGCCGGGGCTGGTCAGCACACGAAGATGTGCAACCAGATCGTCATCGCGGGGACCATGATCGGAGTTTGTGAAAGTCTGATCTACGCGGCGGCGGCCGGATTGGAGCCCACCAAGGTCCTGGAATCCGTGACCAAAGGCGCGGCCAACTGCTGGAGCCTGGAAAATCTGGCCCCACGCATTCTCAAGAGCGACTATGCCCCGGGATTCATGATCGACCATTTCATCAAGGACATGGGCATCGCCCTGGACGAGTCCCGGCGCATGGGCATCCATTTGCCCGGACTGGACCTGGTGGAACGGCTGTACAAGGAAGCCTCGGCCCTGGGTCACGGCCGCGACGGAACCCAGGCCCTGTATCAGGCCCTGAAAGCCATGAAGCCGTAGTCGCGTCCTTCTTAGTGGTTGCGAATGTTTGTTTATTATCAGACCCGCGAGGCGTTGCTTGCGAATATGGCATGAATTCATCCTGGCCGCCGGGTTTCTGACCCGGCTGGCTCCGGCCCGGATCGCCGACGCCGAAACCCTGGGTCGCGGGGTGCGTTGGTTCCCTCTTGTCGGGCTGTACCTTGGCTTTGTCGCGACGCTGCCCTTCATGCTCGGCCTGGGCGAGGGCCGCCCATGGGTTCAGGCTTGGCTGTGGTTGGGGCTGACCATGGTTTTGACTCGCGGCTTGCACTGGGACGGCTGGGTCGACCTGTGCGACGCCTGGGGCAGTGGGGCCCGGGGGGAGCGCTTCTGGGAGGTGCTCAAGGACAGCCGGATGGGAGCCTTCGGCGGCATGGGGCTGTTCATGGGGCTGACGGGGTACGTGATCCTGTTGCCGGAAATATTCGCCCATGGAGCGTGGGGAGTGCTGATCTGGGCTCCGGTCCTGGGGCGGACCGCGGCCGTGGGCCTGGCTTGGCGGACCCGTGAGCTGGGTCGACCAGGCCTGGCCGGGATTTTTCTGGCCGCGGCCACGGGCCGGCGTTTGGCCTGGGCCGTCGGGACGGCCTTGGCCCTGGGAATCGCGTTCGTGCCCTGGAAGGCACTCTTGTTCAGCGGCCTGCTGGGCTGCGCGGGCCTGCTGTTTTTGATCCGCCTGGCTCGACTCCGGGGCGGCGTCAACGGCGACTTCCTGGGAGCCGGAATCGTCTGGTGCGAGCTGGGCGTTTTTCTCGGATGGATACTCGCCGGTACATGAATCATGCCCAAGCCGTTTCATTTTTCCCTGGAAAACGTTCTGGACTACCGGCGTCAACTTGTGGACAATGCCCGGTTGGAGCTTGCGGCGGCTCAGCGGGACTATCAGACCCAGGCCCGGAGAGTCGAACAGCTCCGCGCCAAACAGGACGAAGCGGGCGCTCGTTTGGAAAGCCGTCACCTGCTGACGCCCGACGAGTTCTGGCTGTGGAGCACCTATAGGGAACGCCTTTTGCAGGATGTGCAGCGTGAAGAGTATCGACTGCAAAACCTGGCGAACCGGGTCGCCTCATGTCGGGGCGAACTGATCCAACGATCCAAGGACGCCAAGATTCTGGAACGACTTCGAAACAAAAAAGCCCTGGAATTCCATGCGCAAGAAAAAAGCAACGAGCAAAAGGACCTCGATGAAATGGCAACCATTCGGCATCAATATAAAGATTTCTAATCTTCTGGCCGCCGTGGCCGTACTCAGCTTGTGCAAGCTGATCTTCCTGGCCGTCTGGAGCGGAACCGACGTTTCGGATCATCCGGGAAGCGTCGTGGCCGAGGCCGTCCTGGCCACTACGAAACCGGCCCACGCCCAAGAAGGCCCGGCCGCGGAGATCCCCGGAGCGTGGGACGTGGCCCAGGCCGACGCACCGGGCCAAAACGCCGGGGCACCACGACAAATGGCGGCCCAGGGCGACCTCTCCGAGGAGTGGCAAAATCTGCGGCGACGTCAGGAGGAGGTTCAACGACAGGAGCAGACCTTGCGCGCTTTGGAAAACGAACTCGACGCCAAGCTGAATCGCCTCCAGGCGTTGGAGTCCCGGATTCAGGGCATGCTTGAGGAAGCGGATGTGCTCAAGGATCGCAAGATGAAACATCTTGTGGACGTCTACTCCAACATGAAGCCTCGTGAGGCGGCCAAGGCCCTGGAGGCGTTGGAAGAACCCGTGGCCGTCAAGATTTTGTCCGGGATGCGCGGTCGCAACGCCGGCGAGGTGCTCTCCTTCGTGGACGCGGAAAAGGCCGCTCGCTTGACCGAAGCCCTGACCAGGATGCAACTCCCTTTGCAATAATCCGGTGACGACGATTGATTCCGCGATCCGCCTGAAGTTCCAGGTCGCCTACATCGGGACCGGATTCCACGGCTGGCAGCTTCAGGACGGTGCCCGTACGGTCCAGGGATGCCTGGAGGCCGCCTTGGAGCGACTGGCCGGTCGCCCCGTCCGGGTCCATGGGGCGGGACGGACGGACGCGGGAGTTCACGCCCTGGGGCAGGTCGCCCATGTGGACGTGCCCGCAAACCGCCGCGATCTCCCGTGGCAGCGTGCTTTAAACGCGCTTTTGCCCCCGGACGTGACCATTGTCCGCCTGGAGCAAGTTTTCGAAACCTTCCACGCTCGTTTCGACGCGATCCATAAAACCTACACTTATACCCTCTGGCACGAACCGCGATGGCTGTTGCCCCAGCGCAGGGCCTGTGTTTGGCAGGTCGGCGAACTGGACCGGGACGCCATGGCGCAATCAGCTTTGAAACTGCTTGGCCGCAGGGACTGGTCCGCGTTTCAAAATCGAGGCACTCCGGTCCGCAGCCCGGTGCGCACGGTGCAAGACATTCATGTCCGGGCTGGAATATATCCGCAAGAAAGCGTTTGGTTGTTCACCGCCGACGGCTTTTTGAAGCAGATGGTCCGCAACCTTATGGGCTGTCTGGTCATGGTCGGCAAGGGCCGATTGACCACGGACCAGGTCATGAACATTCTCGCGCAAGGGTGCCGTGAATCGGCTCCGGCAACGGCTCCGGCTCGTGGGCTGTGCCTGGAGCGGGTGGACTACCGGGACGGGTCTGGCGAGGTTTTTTGAATCCGGGTATTGTTGGACGCCGCGTCTGCAGACGGTTTGTCGCGACAAGCAACCACTATGGTGGAGGAGCGTATGAAAATCATCACCCAGCCGGACGAGATCCAATCCTGGACCATGCAGAGGCGCTGCGCCGGCGAACGTTTGGCCCTGGTGCCGACCATGGGCTTTTTTCATGAAGGACATCTGGCCTTGATGCGCTGGGCCAGGGAACACGCTGACGCGCTTCTGGTCAGTCTGTTCGTCAATCCGACCCAATTCGGGCCGCGAGAAGACTTGAAGCTCTATCCGCGTGATCCGGAACGCGACGCCCGACTGGCCGAGGAAACGGGCGTGGACGTCCTGTTTATGCCCGAGGCCGAGGCCATGTTCCCGGAAGGTTATGCCACCTGGGTGGAAGCGCCGTCCCTGTGCCGCGGATTGTGCGCGGTGCAGCGGCCGACGCATTTTCGAGGCGTGGCCACGGTGGTTGCCAAGCTGTTCGTGCTGACCAACCCGGCCTTGGCCGTTTTCGGAGAAAAGGATTGGCAGCAGTTGGCCGTCATCCGGCGAATCACAAGAGACTTGCATCTTCCCGTGGAGATACACGGCAGGCCGACGGTGCGTGAGTCCGACGGTCTGGCCATGAGTTCGCGCAACGTCAATCTTGGCCCCGAGGAGCGGGCCCAGGCTCCGGCCATCCATCGCGGCCTGTTGTATGTAGCGCGGCTGGTCGGAGAGGGAGAGGCCGACGCAACCCTACTGCTGGCCGCCCTGGGCGAAATATATGCCCGGGAAATACCTTTGGGCCATGTTGAGTACATGGCCGTGGTGGATCCGGATCAGCTCTATCCCGTGGAAGAAGTGACCGGCCCGGTCCTGGTCGCGGTGGCCGTGCGCTTCGCCAACGCGAGACTGATTGATAACATTTTGATTTCAAGAAAATAATGGGGATTCCATGGTGCGTCGCTGTTTCATGATCGGAAAAATCCATCGAGCCACGGTCACCGAGGCGCGGGTGGATTATGAAGGTAGCTTGTCCATTTGCCCGAATCTTTTGGAGGCCTCGGGCATTCTTCCGCATGAACGGGTGGACGTGTACAACCTGACCAACGGCGAGCGGCTGCGGACGTACGCCATTCTTGGCGAACCGGGTCAAATGTGCCTGAATGGAGCCGCCGCACTGAAGGGAGCCGCGGGCCACATGGTGATCATCGTCGCCTATGCTTGGCTCACCCTGGATGAATACGCGGATTTGCAGCCTAAGGTCGTGCTTGTGGACGCGGCGAACCGGATCGTCGAGCAGGCCGGTTGATCAGGCCCAGGTGGAGACCATCAGTGATGCTCAGAGACGCCCCCCCTCGCGGCCCGTTGTCCAGGCTGAAGCACTTCATCAAGACGAACCTTCTGGCCGGGATCCTGTTTTTGACCCCGGTCCTGGCCACGTTCTTCTTCCTGCGCCTTCTGTTCAACTGGGTGGATGGATTCTTGCGCTTTCTTCCTCCACCTCTGCGGCCAGAAAATTTTCTGCCGTTCCGTATTCCCGGCTTGGGCTTGATCCTGGTGTTCGTTGTCGTCCTGACCACCGGATTTCTGGTCCGTAACTATCTGGGCCGCAAGCTGGTCAGCGTCTGGGACCGGATCATCGAAGCCATTCCCTTGGTCAACAAGCTCTATCTGGCGGTCAAGCAGCTGGTGGAGACCATCTTCAACCGTTCCCCCCAGGATTTTCAGCGGGTCGTCCTGGTTGAGTTTCCCAAGGAAGGCAGTTATGCTTTGGGGTTCGTTACCGGTGTCGCCACCGGCGAGACCCAACGCAAGACTAGTCTCAATGTTTTAAATGTTTTTGTTCCTACTACACCCAACCCTACATCCGGTTTTTTTCTGATGGTCCCTGAGCACTCCGTGATCCCCATGGAGATGGGCGTGGAAGACGCCTTCAAGTTGCTGGTTTCCGGCGGCATCATCAGCCCGGACAAAAAAAACATCCATTAAGGAGGAAAGACGCATGCACGGGAATACCAGTTCCTATCTCTTCACCTCGGAGTCCGTCACGGAAGGTCATCCGGACAAGGTCGCGGACCAGATCTCCGATGCGGTCCTGGACTGCATCATCGCTCAGGATCCCACGGCCCGTGTGGCCTGCGAAACTCTGGTGACCACGGGCCTAGCCTTCATCGCCGGTGAGATTTCCACCAACGCCTACGCGGATTTGCCCAAAATCGTCAGGGAAACCGTCCGGGAGATCGGCTACACGAGTTCCGAGATGGGCTTCGACGCGGACACCTGTGCCGTGATTTCCTCCATCGACAAACAGTCCGTGGATATCGCCATGGGCGTGGACCGAACCAAGCCCGAGGAACAAGGAGCCGGAGACCAGGGCATGATGTTCGGTTTCGCCGTGAACGAGACCGCGACCCTGATGCCTGCTCCAATATTCTATTCCCACAAACTTTCCCGCCGCCTGGCCTATGTTCGCAAGAACAACATTCTCGACTTTCTGCGCCCCGACGGCAAAACCGAGGTCTGCATCCAATACGAGCAGGGCAAGCCCAAGCGGGTCGACAATGTGGTCATCGCCTGCCAGCATAACGAGAATATCGCCTACGCGGACCTGGTGGAGGCCATCAAGAAGGAAGTCATCTTCAAGAGCTTGCCCGAGGAAATGCTCGACGAGAAAACGCGGATTTTCATCAACACCACCGGACGCTTCGTCCTGGGCGGCCCCTTGGCCGACTGCGGGCTGACCGGACGTAAGATCATCCAGGACACCTACGGCGGCATGGGCAACCACGGCGGCGGAGCATTTTCCGGCAAGGACCCGTCCAAGGTGGACCGTTCCGGAGCCTACATGGCCCGCTACATCGCCAAGAACGTGGTCGCCGCGGGCTTGGCCGACCGCTGCGAAGTGCAGGTGGCCTACGCCATCGGCGTGGCCGAGCCCATCTCCACCCTGGTCACCTCCTGGGGCACCGGCGTGGTTTCCGACGAAGTGCTGACCAAGGCCGTACGCGAGGTTTTCGACCTGCGCCCGTTCTACATCAGCAAGCGCCTGGATCTGCAGCGGCCCGTCTACAAGAAGGCCTCGATCTATGGCCACTTTGGCCGTGAAGACGTGGACTTCACCTGGGAAACCACGGACGCCGTGGCCGATCTGCGCACCGCGGCCAAGATCTAGCATGATCGACGTCACGCGCCGCCAACCTTCGGCATGCCGGGCGGGAGGTACAACGGCGCGTGACGTTTGTTTTGCGGCCTTTTTGACATGACGTACCAAGCGCGCGACATCCTCCATGATTTTTGGAACAGGGCGGAGCGCCGATTCCAATGGCGGCTTGCCGAAATCTGGTCGTCCTGGCCCATTGTGGTCGGTCCCGAAATCGCGGATATGGCCAAGCCCTTGGGTCGCAACAAGACCACGCTGCTGCTGGGCGTTGAGGACCCCATGGTAATGCAGGAGATGCATTTCCACGCGCCGACGATTCTGCGAGCCGTCAATGCCGCCTTGGGAGAAAAAGTCTTTGACAAAGTCCGTCTTGATCTGCTAGGTGGCCGATCTTCCTTGGTCGCGGTAGCGGATGCAATGGGAACCGCTCTGCGGGAAGGGAAAAAGACCGCTTCGCGCTTTTCGCCGGAAATCTATGTGCAAGCAGGCGTGAGGCTGGAAGGAACGAACCACCCGGTTAAACGGTTTTCCGCCGTCCCAGCGCTCGAGCGTTGCTACCGGAAATATGTTCGATCGCTTGAACAGGTGAAATCGCGCAACAAAAGCGAACCGTGCGCGGCAACAACGAACCGGGTGGACGACCGCCCCGAGTGAGATAGTCAAGGAGAAAGGAATGAGTGAGGAAAAGAATATTGTTTTGAAAAAACCCTTGGACAAGATGACCGCCAAGGAACTTCGTGAATTGTGCATTTCTCAGATTCCCCAGATTACCGGGGCCAGCGGAATGGATAAAGACGCCCTCGTGGTCGCCGTGCGCGAAGCTCTTGGTTTCAGTACGGACGAAGAGAACAAGGGGCCTTCTCCGTATAAGGACCAGATTTGGTCGTTGAAGCGTCAGGTGCGTACGCTGCGCACTGAAAAAGATCAACTGCCCGGCACCCAGCGCAAGGACCGGAATCGCTTGCGCCGCAAAATTAATCTGTTGAAAAAGCGGACTCGCCGTTTGGCGGCTGCTGCATAGCGGATTCCGAAATATTTCTTTTCGGTCTTGAGTGGAAAAAAGGTTTTTTTCGCAAAAAATGTTGACAAACGGCCCCCTTTTGCATAGTTGTACGGACTTTGCGCTGGGGGATCGTCTAGCGGCAGGACTACGGACTCTGACTCCGTCAACCTAGGTTCAAATCCTAGTCCCCCAGCCACATCATACCCAGTGTCCCCATCGTCTAGCCTGGTCCAGGACATCGGCCTTTCACGCCGGTAACAGGGGTTCGAATCCCCTTGGGGACGCCAATTAAAATTAAAGGGTTGCAAGCTTGTGCTTGCAACCCTTTTTCTTTCCGACCTTCAGGCCGGTTATTCCATGTCTGCTGTTTTCGGAAAGCGTGACCCTGCTGTTCTCGTTTTTCAAGATAGTGGCGAAAGGCGTCTCTTCCTCCTCAGTTGTCCACTTCCACCACGTCCCCCACTCGGACGGTCCCTCCGGTCAGGACCTGGATGAAAATGCCTTCTTTGGGCATCACGCAATCTCCAGCCTGGTGAAAAATGGCGCATCGGGTGTGACATTCCTTGCCGATTTGGGTGACCTCGCCCAGGGCTTGCGGGCCGATGCGCAGCTTGGTGCCCAGGGGCAGGCTGGGTAGGTCGATGCCTTCGGTGGTCAGGTTTTCCGCGAAGTCTCCCGGGCCGACCTTCAGGCCGGCGGCCTGCATTTTTTTGATGCTTTCCATGGCCAGCAGACTGACCTGCCGATGCCAGGGCCCGGCGTGGGCGTCGCCTTGCAGGCCATGCTCGGCCACGAGTTCTCCCTGATCAATATTCTTTTTCCGCTGGCCCTTCTTGGGGCTGGTGCAGACCGCGATAATTTTTCCCATGGTTTGATTTCCTCCGATGTCGTTGTCGGGTGTCGTTGTCGGGATTCGAGGCTCAGGCGGAAGTCGAACGGCTCTCCGTCGAGTTGGAGGCCTTGTGTTCCGCCCTGTGCAATATCTGACCATCATAGTCCAATAAAATCAATTCCACGTCCACCAATTGTCGACCCCAAATGCGGCAGTGATCAAGAGCTCGAACAAGGGCTTCCGACGTCACTGCGGCGAAGCGATCCCTGCTGCGCAGGATGTCCAGGGCTTCTCTGGCCGTGTTGGCCCGAGCGATTTTCTCGGTTGCATCCGATTCCATGCCCAAGCTCGCCGCCAGTTCGGCCAAGGCAGGCAGGTCCACGGCAAAAAGTCGGGCATGGGTTTGCGGTCGTCCCTGGGCCATTTTAAGCAGCTTGCCCCAGAAGCCCCCCCAGATCACCTTGCGCATCCCGCGTCGGGCAGCCTGGCGCATGGCGAATCCTGGATGATCCCCTGCTTGAATGAAGGCGGTTCGGGGAAGTCGGGGGAAGGCGGCCTCCAGAAAGCGCTGCCCCTTCCCCCCGGTGCTCAGGGCCACGGTGTCCAGGCCTTCGGCCCGAGCCACGTCCAGACACTGGATGATCGTCTCTTTCCACGCCGCATGGCTGAAGGCCTTCACCGTGCCCCGGGTCCCGAGGATGGAAATCCCGCCGACAATGCCCAATCTGGGGTTCAGGGTCTTGGCCGCCAGTTCCTCGCCCCGAGGGACCTCCACCAGCACGTGGACTCTGGCGACGCATCCAAGCTGCTCCAGTGTTTCCAATAAAGCCCGTTGGATCTGCCGCAGCGGCCCCGGATTGATGGCCGCCCGGCCCACGGACACGGGCAATCCGGGCCTGGTGACCATGCCCACCCCTTTTCCTCCCCGGACCACCACCTCGGGCCGAGGCCACGGTTCCAAATGGACGCGAGCCGAAATGACCGCGTCGTGGGTGGCGTCCGGGTCGTCTCCGGCCTGCTTGCGCACCGTGACCAGGACTGCACGCTCGCCGGCGGGCGATGTCTCCACCTCCAGGCTTTCCAGCGGGATTACCAGCCGGACATGCCCCTCCGGGCAGGGAATGTCGACGCGCTTGGGCCTCACCCCGCGCACCAGAAACAACACCCCGGCCTTGGTCGCGGCCGTGGCCGAAGACCCGGTGGTGAAGCCGATTCGTACCTTGGCGCGATGGTTCATGTCGGGATGGAAGGATTCTGTGTACGGTTTTCCGTGTCAACGACCGTAGGGGCGACCGGCCGGTCGCCCCTACACCGGAACATCGGCAAGGGCCATCCCGGCCAGGGCGTTCAGAGCCGCGGCGGCCAGGGCCGAACCGCCTTTGCGGCCGCGAATCAGGATGAAGGGGATCCCTTCGGATTCCAGCAGGGCTTGTTTGGATTCCTCGGCTTGGACGAACCCCACCGGCATGCCGATGACCAGGCTCGGGATCACGGCTTTGCCTTGTATCAACTCCAGAAGACGGAGCAGAGCCGTGGGGGCGTTGCCCACCACCCATATGGCCTCTTGGAAGAGCTGGGCCGCCACGTCCACCGCCGCGGCGGCGCGGGTGGAGCCGGTAAGCCGGGATTGTTCCAGGGTTTCAGGGTCGCTGATCAGGCAATGCACCTCGCACCCGAGGGGAGCGTACAGCCTTGGAGACAGGCCCGCCTGGGCCATGCGGGTGTCCGTGATCACCGGACAACCTCGGCGCAAGGCTTCCAGCCCGGCCGTCACGGCCCGGGGGTGAAACCGAACCAGGTCCAAGAGTTCAAAGTCCGCGCTGGCGTGGATCATCCGCCGGACAACCGGCCACTCGGCGTCGCCAAAGGGCCTCGGAGGCGGAACTTCGGCATCGATGATCCGCATGGACTCGGTCTCGATATCCAGCCCGGCGGAATTCAGGGGGATCGGCTCCAACTCGGTCATGATCAAATCCTTTGGTTGCGGTTGGCCGCAAAGCGCTCGCAGGCCCGCGTGAACGCGGCGGCGGCCGGTGGATGAGAGCCGAAATGCAGGTGGACGTACGAGGCCATCACGTTGCTGTGTCGAAAACCAGCCAGGCTCTCCCGATCCCGGCGATCCGCGACCCGAAAGGCCGGCTCGCAGGCGTTTTCCGAAAGCCCTTCCAGCTTGGAATAATGAAACTCATGGCCGCGCAGCACGGTCCCTACGGGCCCCAAAACGCTATCGGCAAGCAGTTCCACCTTCCTGTAGCCCAGGGCCTGGAATCGGGAAAGCATCTTGGCCCGACCCGGTAAAAGGCCGACCATGGGAAAACGCTTCCCGTCCACGTCCTCCAGCTCGGAAAGCAGGTACATCATGCCCCCGCATTCGGCATAAACGGGCATCCCTTCCTGGGCGGCCGTTCGAATCGCCTCGCGCAGGGCATGGTTCGCGGCCAGCCCGTCGGAATAGAGTTCCGGGTAACCACCTCCCAGGTACAATCCGGCCACGCCTTCTGGTAACCGCTCGTCCGTGAGGGGAGAAAAAAAGACCAGCCGCGCCCCGGCCCGTTCCAGTAATCGCAAGTTTTCCTGGTAATAAAAACAGAAGGCCGGATCTCTGGCCACGCCGATGGTCACTCCGTGAGGCACTCCGGAGACCACTCTGGGGGCCACCTTGGGGCAGATCCTGAGTGGCGACGCCGATTCGGTCGCCCGGCCTGCTGAAGCAGGGTTCGCGAAGCCCGGCTGTGCGCTGATTCGCTGGATTCGATCCAAATCCAGTCCTTGTTCGGCCCAGGCGGCCAAGCTTTCCCGACGCTGGGAGTCCCAGAACGTGGTTTGTTCCCGACCCTGATTTTCTGCCCTCGATATCCCCCCTGATGTCCCCCCCGTCGCGTCTTCGGACGACTTTTCCGTCGGGGACCGGCCCAAATCAGCGGCCATGACCAACCCGAGGTGCCGGGAGGGCAGGACCAGATCCGGTCGGCGAGGCAAAAGACCAAGGCAAGGCAGCTCCGGCAGGTACGCGGCCATGGCTTCGCGGAGCAAGGCTTCATGGCTTGGCCCGCCCACCTGGGTAAAGATCACCCCGGCCAGTCGCAGTTCCGGATCAAAGTCCCGAAAGCCGCGCACCAGGGCCGCGGCGGAGCGGGCCTGGGACCGGGCGTCCACCACAAGAACCACGGGCAAGCCCAGCCATTTGGCCATCTGGGCCGTGGAACCGCTCTCCTCCGAGCCGGATGCGCCGTCGAACAGGCCCATCACCCCTTCCACCAGGCAGACGTCCACGTCCCGGGCGTACCGGTGGAACAGCTCCAGAACCACGTCTCGGCTCAGAATCCAGCCATCCAGATTGTGGACGAAACGGCCGCTGACCGCGGCCAAATGCGTGGGATCAATGAAGTCCGGCCCGACCTTGAATCCCTGGACCCGGAGCCCTCGTTCCCGGAAAGCGGCCGCCAGCCCCAGCGTGGCCAGGGTTTTGCCGCATCCGCTGTGGGTTCCGGCCACCACCAGTCCCCTGGCCTTGCCGAACGGTCCGTTGTCCCGGTCGGCTTCACGACATGGCGTCACTTCCCGGCGTCCTTGTCCAACAAAGCGAACAGCCCGGAAAAACTGTCCTCAAGGGGGCGACACTCGTCCACCTGTTGGCGGAGGTAGTTCTGGATCGGGCCGATGCGTTGCAGTGCCATGTCAATTTCCTGACTGCTGCCCTTGGCATAGGCCCCGATATTCACCATATCCTCCACCTTTTTGAACGTGGCCAGGGAGCGAATTACCTCCCGGCCGGCCTGAAGGACTTCCGGCGGGGTGACGTCCGCGCGCAACCTGCTGACGCTTTTGAGCACGTCAATGGCCGGGTAATGGCCCTGATCGGCCAGCTCCCGGGTGAGCACGATGTGGCCGTCCAGGATGGAGCGGACCGCGTCGGCCACGGGTTCGGTAAAATCATCGCCTTCCACCAACACGGTGTAAATCCCGGTGATGCTGCCCTGCTCGCTGTTTCCGGCCCGCTCCAGGAGCCGGGGCAGCATGGCGAACACCGTGGGCGTGTACCCTCTGGTGGTGGGCGGTTCCCCGGCGGCCAGACCCACCTCGCGGGCGGCCATGGCGAACCGGGTCACGGAGTCCATCATCAGGATCACGTCCTGGCCCTTGTCCCGGAAATATTCGGCCACGGCCGTGGCCGCGAACGCGGCCCGCATCCGGACCAGCGGCCCCTGTTCCGAGGTGGCCACGATCAGCACCGAGCGGGCCAAGCCCTCCGGTCCCAAATCTTTTTCCATGAAATCCAAAACTTCGCGTCCCCGCTCGCCCACCAGGGCGATGACGTTCACATCCGCCTTGGTGTAGCGAGCGATCATGCCCATCATGGTGCTCTTGCCCACCCCGGAACCGGCCATGATCCCCACCCGCTGGCCCTTTCCCAGGGTCAGCAGGCCGTTGATGGCCTGGACCCCGGTGTCCAGCGGAGCGTGAATCCGAGGGCGTTTCAGGGGGTTGAGCGGTTCGGCGTGCAGAGGATAGTACTGGGATGGTTGCAGCACGGGGCCCGAATCCATGGGTTGGCCGAAGGCGTCCAGGACCCGACCCAACATCCGCTTGCCCACGGGGAACAGAGGCGGAGTGTTGGAATTCTGAATCAGATTGCCGGGCCGGATGCCCCGCATTTCGCCGTAGGGCATGAACAGCACCGAACCGTTACGGAATCCGACCACCTCGGCGGGAATGCCTTCCGGGTCGTCGTCCGAGAGCAGGCGGCAGAACGATCCCAGGGAAGCCTTCATGCCCCGGCCTTCCACCAGCAGGCCGACGACCTTGGAAACCTTGCCGAAGGTTCGGGCCGGGTCCGTCTCTCGGAGCACGTTGGCGCAACTTTGCGGACAAAGCCCCATCAGCCGTTTTCCTCCAGGGTCAGTTGGTCCAGAATTTCACGCAGGCCGGCTTTGCGTGACGCGACGGTGTTGTCCACCATCCCGTGATCGCACTCCAGGATCAGCCCGCCGGGTTCGATTCGTGGATCATCCTTGACTTTCCAGGCCGTCAGACGGTCGCCGTCCGATTTTCCCAAGGTCAAGAGGTCTTCGATCAGTCCGCGGTCTTGCGGATTGACGGCAATGATCACCTTGCGCTTGGCGTCGATCATGTCCACGGCCTGGTCCAGCAGATTGGCCATGCTCTCCCGGCGATGCACGTCCAGCTCCACGGCGATGGCTTTTTCCACCATGACGTGCAAGAGCATCACCAGGTCGCCGCGGTGAGTTTGCCACACGGCTCGGCCCTGTTCTTCAATGGAGCTGATCACCGCGGCGCACTGCCCGGCGGCCTGTTCCAGGACTTGCTTCAACTGGGTATCGGCCTTGGCTTGGCCCTCGCGAAAGCCTTCGTCCCTGGCCTGGACCTTGATTTGCTTTGCCTCTTCCATGGCCTGGGCCAGGATATCCTTGGCCATGACCTGGGCCTTGGCCCGGACCCGGACCAAGTATTCCTCTTCGGCCTCCATGCTCCAGGCGGCTTGACGCCCGCCGGCCAGAGTCAATTCGGACAACCCCACGGAGCGGGGACCGATGAGGATTTTCCCTCCGGATCGGACGCCATCAGGATTAGAGAAGGACATCGCCGCCTCCCTTGCCCGTGATGATGATCCGGCCCTCGGCTTCCAGCCGACGAACCACCTTGACCACGTTCATCTGGGCCGTTTCCACCTCGGACAGCTTGACCGGTCCCATGATTTCCAGATCTTCCTTGATCATGGTGGCCGCGCGTTCGGACAGGTTGGAAAAGAATTTGGCCCGCAATTCTTCGCTGGCACCCTTCAAGGCCAGGGTCAGTTCGTCGTTGCTGACCTCCTTGAGCAGTTCCCGAATGCCACGGTCGTCCAGGGTCTTGATATCCTCGAACACGAACATGAGCTGTCGGATTTCCTCGGCCAGCTGAGTGGATTCCTCTTCGATGTCCGCCAACACTTCCTCTTCCGTGGCGCGTTCCACTGCGTTGAGGATCTCGGCCACCGACGACACTCCGCCGACTTTCCGGCCTTCGCGACCGCCCATGGCGATCAGTTGCCGATCCAGCACCTTGCCCACGTCCTCCAGCATGTCCGCGGGAACGGCCTCCAGGCGGGCCAAGCGGATCAGCACTTCGGCCCGGACCCCGGCGGTCATGTTCTGGAGCAGCCCGGCGGCCTGCTCCGACTCCAGGTGACCCAGAATCAAGGCCAGTGTCTGAGGGTGTTCGTTGCGCAGAATCTGGGCCAGCAACTTCGGGCTGATGCTTTCCAAAGCCTTGAACGGCCCCGGCCCGGTGTCCAGTTCCAAGGAGTCCAAGACGAATTTGGCCGTTTCGCTGTCCAGCCCCTGGAGCATCTTGCGCACCCGGTCCGGGCTGCCGACCAGCATGTTTTCGCCCAGGGCCAGGACCTGGTTGAACTCCTTGAGCACCTCCTCGACCATCTCCTTGGGGACCGAATCCATCTCCACCATGGCCTTGCTCACCTGGGTGATCTCGCGACGATCCAGGCGTTTGAACACGTCCACGGCGCACTTGTCTCCCAAGGCCAACAGCAGGATGGCCGTCTTCTGCGTACCGGATATTTTATCTGCCACTTCAGGCGTTCTCCTCTTTCAGCCAGATCTTCAGAACTTGGACGCTCTGCTCCATGTTCTTCTGAAACAGCTCCGCGGTGGCCTGCTTCAGCTCTTCCAGGCGGCGCTGAGCCAACATACCCTCGGACTCTTGAGCCTCGGCACCTTCCAGAGCCATCGCTTCCGTCCCTTCCAATTCATCCATCGCGCCCTCGTCTTGCTCGGCGACACGCGGACGGATCATGGCCATCACCACGGGGCGGACCACCAGGAGCAGAAAAAGCAGGACCAGCAGGAAATTCAGGATCGGTTTGCCGAACTGCCGACCGTAATCCAGAATGACGTCCGCCAGGCTCGGCGGCGGGATCATTTCCGGAGCGCCGAAGGAAATACTGGAGACCTCCACGCTGTCGCCCCGGGCCCCATCAAAGCCGATGGCGTTGCGGACCAGCTGTTCGATCCGTTGCAGTTCCTGGGCGCTGCGCGGCACGAAGACATGTCCTTGGCCCTCGGCCACCGGCTCGTATGTTCCATCGACGATAACCGCCACGCTCAATCGCTGCAACTCGCCCAGAGGCATGACGATCTGCTGTTCTTCGCGGTTGATTTCAAAATTGGTCGTGGACTGGGAACGAGCGCTTTCCTGATAGGTACCCTGGCCGGCGAAGCCGTCCCCCTGAAACTGCGGTTCGGGAACCCCGGCTTCCAGGTTGGACTGTCCGATGCTGGTTTCGTCACTTTTCTGTTCGCTGCGGACCACGGCGCTGTCCGGGTCGAACAACTCTCTAACGATGGTCCGTCGACTGAAATCCAGTTCCGTGTTCACCTTGGCGATGACTTGGTCGTGGCCGAACAGCGGAATCAACATTTGGCTGATGCGCCGTTCCAGGTTCTGTTCCAGTTGCAGCTTGTACTCCAACTGAGTGTTGGTCATACCTTCCAAAGTGTCCGAACTCTTGGGCTGGTACAGGACCTGCCCGGTGGTGTCGGACACGGTGATGTGATCCTGAGTCAATCCTTCCACCGAGGATGTAACCAGGTTGACCACGCTCTGGACCTGGCGGTTGTCCAGCCTGGAGCCCTGTTTCATGGTCAGAATCACGGCCGCGGACGGCGGACTCTGCTCTTCGATGAACAGGCTGCGATGCGGAATGACCAAATGAATCCGGGTGCTTTCCACCTCCGGAAATTCGGAAATCGTTCTGGACAGCTCGCCTTGCAGGGCCCGCTGGTAGTTGATGCGTTGGATGAAGTCGGTCTGGCCGAGTTTGACGTCGTCGAACAACTCGAACCCCAACCCCGGACCGCGCAGCGCTCCCTCCCCGGCGACACGCAACCGCAGTTCATGAACCCGATCCGCCGGGACCAGAATGGTCTGCCCGTTGTCCGCCAGCCGGTACGGTTCCTTGCCGGTCTGCAGGATGGTGCTCACCCGACTGGCGTCCTCGGGAGTCAGGCGGTCGTACAAAACCGCGTAATCCGGGCGACCGATCCAGTACATGAGCAGGAAAAAGACCAAAACCAGGGTCGCCGCCAAACCGCCGACCATGATGCGCTGAGATGCGCTGGAATCGCTCCAGATTTGCAGGGCCTTGGCTTTCAGATTTTCCAGAAAAGGAGGCATGGCTGGCTCCGACGTGATTGTTGAAGGTTGGCTGAAGATTCTCGGGAAGAGGTTGGAAGGGAATGAGCATGGATCAAAGGTCGGAGCCGCTTGCCCCAACCATGAACCGTAAACGCTGAACCCTCAAACATTAGAAAGGCATCCGCAGCACTTCCTTATAGGCTTCCATGATCTTGTTGCGCACGGCGGAGGTCATGCTCATGGACAAGCTGGCTTTCTGCATGGAGATCATCAACTCGTGCACGTTCTGATTCGAGCCGGAGGCAAAGGATTCGATCATCCCGATGGACTCATGACGGAGGTTGTTCACCTCGGCCAGCGAACCCTTCAACGTATCGGTGAACGAGCGGACCTCTTCATGCGGCTTGATGGTCTCGGGCCGCGCCATTTGCGATGCTTGGTTGTAGGCCTTCAAGGCAATGGGGGATATGGACATAACGTCCTCCGTGAGTTCGCGTCAGCGAAAAGAAGGTTATCGGCCCAACTCCAGGGCCTTGTTGAACATGGTCTTGGCCGAGGAGATCGTGGCCGCGTTGGCTTCGTAGGTGCGCAGAGCGGTCATCATGTTGGCCATCTCTTCGACCACGTTGATGTCCGGCAAGCTGACGTAGCCCTGCCCATCCGCGTCTGGATGTCCGGGGTCGTAAACCCGTTTGAAGGGCCGCTGGTCCGTGACCACGCCGGAAACCTTCACGCCCTTGACTTCCCGCTCCAACTCGGAACGCATGGCCTTGGTAAAGGGAGAATCCAGGGGCGTGGATTGAAAGACGACGCTCTTGCGACGATACGGTCCGCCTTCCGGGGTTCGCGTCGTGTTCACGTTGGCCAGATTCATGGAGATGACGTTCAGGTGCGTCCGCTCGGCGCTCAGACCCGACGCGCCGATCTCCAGGGCGGTCATGAAGTCCATTATCTGCCTCCCTCGGTAATGACGGTTTTCAGTCCTTCGAAGTTCTTTTGCAGCGTGGTGATCAGGGTGTTGTAGAGCAGAGTGTTCTTGGCCATGGTGGTCATTTCCTTGTCCAGGTCCACGGCGTCCTCGCCCTGCACCACCCGAGGCTTGAGATCCTTGATGAAGTCCGCGGAAAATTTTCGGGCATCGAACTCCGCCGGCAAATGGTCGGGACTGGTCCGGGTCATCTTCCCCCGGGCGTCCAGGCCCAGAGCCCGTTGCAAATCCTCCTCGAACTCCAGACTCCGGGCCTTGTAGCCGGGAGTCTTGATGTTCGCCAGGTTCCCAGCGACGACATTTTGACGTTCCAGGCGCATGTCCAGGACCTTTCCCTGGAGATGAATATGAGATCCAAACAGGCTTTTCATGATTCCATTCCTCCTGTATTTTCGGGATGTTTGTAATTATCACCCCGAAAACAAGCCCGATGGGGCGCGGTTGATTGCCATGGATATAAGCAACTCCCGTTCCAACGATACACAGAGGATCGGATGAAGGCGGGCCGATCAAGCGCGGCAAGGATTGCAGCGAATTATTGGCATGAAGGATGCAAAGCTTCCGCAACAAAGGTCGGACGTCAGTCGAACAGACGTCAATACGGATCAAACAACTCAGAGGAGAGACCATCATGACCAGCCATCTCGACTACGAAATCAACAAGGAACTCGGGGAATGCTATTTGTTCATGGGTGAACTGGACAAGGCCGAGCAATATTATGAGAAGGCCGCCAATTCCAACGGAACCCATCCGGATCCCTACTTGGGCCTGGCCACGGTGGCGGTGCAGCGCGGACACCTGGAAAACGCCCTCAGCCTGTATCGTCGAGCCTCGGAAATCGAAGCCAACGACAAGTCCCTGGCCGGAATGGCCCTGGTGGAAATGGAAACCGGCGCCCTGGACAGCGCCTTTACCCATTTCTCCCAAGCCCTGGAACACAATCCGGAAAATTTGGTGGCCCTCTACGGTCTCGTTCAGGCCGGCCACGGCCTGAACCGTCTGGACGCGATCCTCGCCCCTTTGGAGAACTTCCTGGAACTCAATCCGGACAAGGCTGAAATCCGGTTCACGTTGGCAGGTATCCTGGTCAAGCTTGGTCAGGTGGGTAAGGCTCGCGAACAACTTGAACGGGCCCTGGAGAGCGATCCCTCCTATGATCCGGCGAAAGAACTCCTGATGGAACTGGCCCAGTAGCAACCAGTGACGTTGAAAAACTCCCTTTGCCAAAGACCACTGCGCATCCCGTGATTTCTCCTCTGTCGTGACCGAAATCGTCCGGGTCGGGCTTCAGTCCCGGTCCGGACGGATCGTCCAGAGGAAAGGATTTCCCCATATACAGGGCCAAGGCGCCGTCTTGCCAAGATTTCGGGCTTGTGGCATGTCCGAAGCCAGGGAGGACGGTATGCAATTATTGCCCATCAGACAGGCCCTGCTCAGCGTCACGGACAAAACCGGCTTGGCGGAGTTCGCGACGTTTCTGCACCAGGGCGGGGTCCGGCTCATTTCCACCGGAGGGACGCGCAAGACGCTCCTGGACGCCGGACTTCCGGTCCGTGCCGTCAGTGAGGTCACCGGGTTCCCCGAAATCCTCGACGGGCGGGTGAAGACCCTGCACCCGCACATCCATGGCCCGTTGCTGGCGGACAAGGACAATCCCGAACACCTTCGGACCCTGACCCAACGCAACCTGCTGCCCTTGGACCTGATCTGCGTCAACTTGTACGATTTCGCCAAAGCTTTGGCGAAAAATCTGGCCCTGAGGGCCTGCGTCGAACAGATCGACATCGGCGGTCCGACCATGCTCCGCGCCGCGGCGAAAAACTTTCACAGCGTGCTGGTGGTTCCCGGCCCTGACGACTATCCCAGGATCATGGCCGAACTGGGCTCCCAGCACTATCATGTCAGCTTGGCCCTGCGCCGCGAAACCGCGGCCAAGACCTTCCGTCTGACCTCCGCCTATGACGCGATGATCGCGGGCTATCTGGAAAAAGACTTCGGAGAGGTCGCGACATAGCCGCCCAAGTTCACGGCAACACCGCCGGACTCAAGCCGAGCCAGATCAAGGCCCTGACCCGTCTCCACCAACGGCGCTACCCCGCGCTGGGCGGCTACACCCTGGAACAGGCCCGGGAGTTGGCCATGCTCAGCACGGACCTGGGCCGCCAGATCGGACTGCTCATTGATCGCCAGGGTCGTCCGAAAATCATCGTCGTGGGCGACGCTCACGGCATTCTCATCCCTGAACTCCCTCCCGGCCGCCACGGGCCGGGTCGTCTGCGCGGGCTGCGCCTGCTGCACACCCACCTGAATCAAGACTCCCTGAACGAAGAAGATCTGATGGACCTGATCTTTCTGCGTCTGGACTCCATCGCCGCCCTGGGCCTGGACCCCTCGGGCCTGCCCAGCGTGCTGTCCTGGGCTCACCTGCTGCCCGGTGTGTCGGACCAGGGACCGTACCGCGTTTCCAAACCCGTCTCCTGGGACCAGGTGCACGTCGATTTCGTGGAGCAAACCGAAGCCATTGAAGAGGAACTGGGAAGGACCATCGCCGCCCAGGACGCCTCCCCGGACGCCGGACGGCCCGGGGACCGGGCCCTGCTGGTCAGCGTGGACACGCTCTCCCGGGCCGAGCAGGAGCGCAACCTCCAGGAACTGACGGAACTGGCCCGGACCGCCGGAATCAACGTGGTCGGCCTGGTGATCCAGCGGGTGACGCGCCAAAATCCCAAGCACATTCTGGGCAAGGGCAAGCTGGCTGAACTGGAGGTTCAAGCCCTGCGGGCCAATGCCGGTCTGCTGCTTTTCGATCAGGATTTAAGTCCCACCCAGATCCGCAACCTGACCCAGCTCAGCGAGCGCAAGGTTCTGGACCGGACCCAGCTGATTCTGGACATTTTCGCCCAGCACGCCAAGACCAGGGCCGGAAAACTGCAAGTGGAGATGGCCCAGTTGCGCTATGCCATGCCGAGGCTGGTCCGGCAGGACAGGGCCATGAGCCGTTTGGCCGGAGGGATCGGGGGACGAGGACCGGGGGAGACGAAGCTGGAGTTGGATCGGCGCAAGGTCCGCCAGCGGATCGCCAAAATCAAGCAGGAATTGGATGTGCTTCGCCGCCGGAGGGAAGCCACCCGGACCAGGCGGCAAAAGGTGGGGCTGCCCGTCGTGGCCATGGTCGGTTATACCAACACGGGCAAGTCCAGCTTGTTGAACGTGCTGACGTCCAGCGAGGTGCTGGCCGAAAACAAGCTCTTCGCCACCCTGGACCCAACAAGCCGCCGGGTCCGTTTTCCGGAACACCGGGAAGTAATTCTCACGGATACCGTGGGGTTCATCCGCCGTCTGCCGCCGGAACTCAAGGAGGCCTTCCGGGCCACGTTGGAAGAGTTGGACGAGGCGGACCTGTTTCTGCACGTGGCCGACGCCTCTCATCCGGAGCTGGAGCGCCAGGTCAGGGACGTCCGTGTCATTTTGACGGACATGGGGCTGCACGAAATTCCGGCTTTGCTGGTGCTCAACAAACTCGACCTGCTCGCCGCGGAAGATCGGCTTGAACTTGGCCGACTTTTTCCGGAAGGCGTAGGGATCTCCGTGGCGTCCGGCGAGGGGCTGGAGCACTTGGTCCAACGGATCATGGCCGCCCTGCCGACGTCGGTGGTGTAGGGGAGAGTTCTTTTCCGGCCTAGTCCTTCGAGTACAACTCGACCCTGTTCCTGCCGCTGCTTTTGGCCTGATACAAAGCCTTGTCCGCGACGTCGAGCAGGGAGGAAATACCTGGGCACAGCCCGCACCCGGCATGCAGTTCCGCGACTCCGGCGCTGATGGTGATCTTGATTCCAGCCGAGAGCACCTCGCCATCGGCGTCGCGAACCAGAAAATTGTAGTTCTCGATCTTCTTGCGGATCGTCTCCGCCAGCGCCACGGCCTCCTCCCCGGAAATCTCGGGCAGAACCAGGGCGAACTCTTCTCCTCCGAAACGGGCCGGAAAAAATTCGCGCGAATTCAATTTGGCCTGGAACTCGACGAAGGATCGGATCATCGCGGCCACCGTGACCAGGGCTTGATCCCCCACCAGATGGCCGTAGTCGTCGTTAAATTTCTTGAAGTGATCGATGTCCATGAAAATAAGGGACAAGGGTTTTCCGGAAGCCACGGCCTCGGTAATGGCCCGGCTCAGAAAGGCGTCCAGGGCCCGACGGTTGTTCAGCTTGGTCAAATCGTCGGTCAGTCCCATGGAGACGATGGTTTCCAAATCCTGTTGCAACAGGCCCTCGATCTTCTGAAAGCCGCCCTGAATACCACGCACCATTTCGTCCAGGGGTTGTTCGCGCTGAATGGTTTCCAGGGTCATCGCGCTCAATTCCTGGACGTCGTTTTTCCTATGCGCCAACAGATCTTGAAATTGTTTGATCAACTGCGCGGTATCCTGCAGGGCCTCGGTCAGTCTTTCCCGCCACTGGTCGTTGATGATCCCCTCGTTGTCCCGGACCAGTCTGCGGAAGGCTTCATCGGAAAAGTCCTTCTTGCGCAGCACCTCCATGACCAGTTCCTGGGTTCGCTCGCGTTGTGTCGGGGTCAAAAAATCGTAGTCCCTGATGCTGCGCATATACAGTATCAAGCCGCGCCATTTGGACTCCCGGGGCACCCCCAGCCGATCCATGGTTCCGCAGAGATCTTCAAAACACCGTTTCATCCGACCACCCCTTGCCCATACGATTCATGTCGTTCTCGAAAACCAGGCAACTAGACCCGCGCATACCCTTGCCCTGAAACCGTGTTAAAGCAAACCCGGCAATTCGCGCAAGCGCGCAAGACCTGCTTGTCGCACCAAAAACAAAAGGCCGGACAAAAATGTCCGGCCTTTTGCTGAGAAGCAGTGTCCGTTCTCGTGGACAGGCGTTTAGTACATTCCGCCCATTCCACCCATTCCACCCATTCCGCCGCCGGGCATGGGCATGTCCTTCTTGGGCTCAGGCTTTTCGGCCACGGCGCATTCGGTGGTCAGCAGCAGGCCAGCCACGGAAGCGGCGTTCTGCAGCGCAATGCGGGTCACCTTTTTGGGATCAATGACGCCGGCGGCGATCAGGTCTTCGTAGACGCCGGTGGCGGCGTTGAAGCCGAAGCCGTCCTTGCCGTCCTTAACCTTCTCCACCACGATGGAGCCTTCGAAGCCGGCATTGGCGGAGATCATCCGCAGCGGCTCCTCAATGGCCCGACGGACCAGGGCCACACCGGCGGCCTCGTCGTCGTCCACGGTCTTGATGGCATCCAGGCTCT